>NZ_JBFULK010000014.1:0-167345 GCF_056400365.1 Paenibacillus sp. P5_B5 | reverse complement strand
GACTTGCTATAATTAGAGCTGATTGCTCAAAATTTCTTGCTAGCTTGTCTCAATCACTTACGCCGAAGCGCTCGTTCTCTCAACGTTTTGAGGTTAATAACCTCTTGTATTTCTTCACTCGTTGTTCAGTTTTCAAAGGACAATTTGTTGCTGTATTTCTCGTGTGTTGCCGTGTTGTTCAGCGGCGACTTAAATAAGATAACACAGATGTAATTTTGAAGTCAACCCTTTTGGCTCTATAGAGCCAAGCCAAAATATTACAGTAGTTATAGGGATGCTAGACTAGGACAAATTTCAGAGCCCCGAGCAGAACAACTCCCGGCAACCCTAATAGTCCTATAACCCCTAATGTCACTAGGTTTATCGGTAGTGTTAGATGAGTGTAATCTGCGAATAAATTGATCCCAATTAGAACAATAGCTCCTATCACTATATGCAAAGCAAACCGCGATAACGCACGTCCAACTTTACTACGATTTGTAAACAACTGATACAACAAACCTGCAGAAGAGATGAATAATAGTCCCCACATTACCGTTTTCATGTTACATCACTCCTCAGACTATCCTGTTGAAATTTATAATACTGTTTAGCTCGTTTATATAACGTCATATACTTTATCTCAGCTGCATTCATTAAGTAGATAATATGATCGATCTCATCTGGATCAACGACATTGTCGAACATATACTGGGCTGTAACCCAATCATGATGGGCTTTTTGAATTTCCTCTTTCAATAGCTGCGCTTCACTCCGCTGTTCATTTAGTAGTTTGCTTCTTATTCGGTTTTTTCGCCAGTTCATCCTATTATCACCTACTACTCATCCTTATTCTAAGAAACTCGTCCTACTCTATAGATATTGAGAATCATAGTTTTTAAGAACTAGCAGTTTCAGGAATTACGAATAACGAATTGTCTGGTGACGAAGTAATTGTTTAACAATGCTTGTGTAAAAACAAAAAAAGAGCCTCTCGGCTCCTTCTTGTTCCATACATTATAATTCACGTCTACCTTCAAGCGCTTTGGATAATGTGACCTCATCTGCATACTCCAGATCTCCACCAACTGGCAGACCATGAGCAATACGAGTTACTTTAAGACCAAAACCTTTGACTAACCGAGATAAATACATAGCTGTTGCTTCGCCCTCAATGTTCGGATTCGTTGCCAGGATAAGTTCCTGCACCTTCTCGTCACCGAGACGTTTGAGTAATTCAGCTACATGTATCTGATCGGGACCGATCCCCTCCATAGGAGATATAGCTCCATGAAGCACATGGTAGTACCCTGGGAATTCTTTGGTGCGTTCCATCGCAACAAGATCTTTAGATTCTTGGACCACGCAGATCACAGAAGCATCACGTGTTTTATCTTGGCAAATACGACAAGGATCAATATCCGTTATATTGCAGCAAATAGAGCAATAGTGTAAGTTTCTTTTGACATTAATTAACGATTTGGCAAAATCGACGACATCCTCTTCTTTCATGCGAATGACATGGAACGCAAGCCGTCCAGCCGTTTTGGGACCCACGCCAGGTAAGCGTGAAAAAGCATCGATCAATTTGGATATCGGTTCAGGATAATACACTGTGTTTCACCTTTTTCTATGTGAGGCTATATGTAGAACCACCTTTGACTCCTATTCAAGGACGAAAGCGGTTCTATATACTATATATTTCAAGAAGAAACGGATTCGTCTTCTTAATGCAACGAGTCCGTTTCTTAAATTAATACTAGATTTAATTGTTAGATTCTATTGTATCTATAAAACCAAGTGATTAGAACAATCCAGGAAGATTCATACCACCTGTGAATTTACCCATTTCTTGTGAGCTTGTTTCTTCAGCCTTCGTCAAAGCGTCGTTAATAGCTGTTAGTACAAGGTCTTGAAGCATTTCTACGTCATCTGGATCAACTGCTTCTGGCTTAATTGCAACAGCAAGAACCTTCTTATGACCGCTCACTGTAACAGTAACAACACCGCCGCCAGCAGAACCTTCGAATTCGCGACTACCAAGCTCTTCTTGTGCTTTCACCATTTGTTGTTGCATTTTTTTTACTTGCTTCATCATTTGATTCATATTGTTCATTGTTAGTTCTCCTTTGTTATCTTAGTTTCGATATAACGTTGTCGTACCCAATTAGTCTTCTTTAAATACAACCAAATCTTCACCAAAAAGCTTCAACGCTTCATCAACGTGAGCTTTCTCTCCGGCTGAGTCATCAGGAGCTTCTAGAAGAAGGTCCTCAGCAGGCGGAGGATTTGAAACGGTCTGCGCATCTTGCCAGTCTTTGACCATTGCAGTGAGTAATCTAACAGGCTTACCGAGCACTTCTTGCATAACCTGCTCAATGACCCCTTTGTTAGCAGGCTTCTCGGTTGTATCCCGGTGCATACCGCTACGGAAAATAACAAGTAGCGTATCACTATCATACGATACAGGCTCGCCATCTACAAGCCAAGCATGCACAGTTATCTTACGTTCCTTAACAGAGCTAAGTACTTGACTCCACTTGGCAGCCGCAGCTCGGAAATCAGCGCTAGTTACCCCATTGATAAATCGATCGAGCTGAACTTTCGTCCGAGTAGCTGATGACGTCCGGCCACCTGTTGAAGCAGCGCGTGACGGCACGCCTATTGAACTGCCGCGAGGAGCGCTATTAACGCTTCCTGCTCCGCCTTGGAGCAACTGATTAAGCTGTTCCTCCATACGCTGAATGCGCTGATTAAGTTCAGAGGTATCCTGACCTTGTGCTCCATGCCCATGTGGTTCGGCTGTAGGAGACACGGTAGAAGTCGCACTAGCAATACCAATGTTTCTTGGATCATTCTTGGCCGTACATAAACGCATGACAGCAATTTCAAGCATGAGTTGCGGCTGTGCAGCGAATTTCATTTCTCCTTGATAATGATTAAGTACATCAATCATTTGCATCAATTCACTCGAAGAGAAATCCGTAGCCAATGCTTGAAGCCGCTTAGCATCAAAAATTTGTTCAACAAGTATACTTTGTTCCGGCATTAATTTAATTAACAGTAAATCGCGGATAAAATGGATAAAGCCTTCTATAAATTTATCAGCACTCTTACCTTCCTGCATGAATCGATCAACAAGTTGCAGGGCTTCACTTACATCTTGCTTCTGCACAGTTTCGATTAGTTGCTCATAACTTTCAGACGGTAATCCACCAGTCATAGCAAGAACATCATCAATTGTGATCCGGTCGACACTAAAAGAGGATACCTGATCGAGCAAACTAATAGCATCCCTCATGCCCCCATCAGATAGCCTTGCAATATAATGCAAAGCTTCATCCTCAGCTTCAAGCTTCTCTTGCTCACACACGTAACGAAGCCAATGTACTTGATCCTCAAGAGATACACGTTTGAAGTCAAAACGTTGACAGCGCGAAAGAATCGTTGCTGGTATTTTCTGCGGGTCAGTAGTTGCTAGAATAAAAATAACATGCTGCGGCGGTTCCTCTAATGTCTTCAAGAACGCATTAAAAGCCCCTTGCGAAAGCATGTGAACCTCATCAATAATATATATTTTGCAACGAACCTCTGTCGGTGCATACTTCACTTTATCACGCAAATCGCGAATTTCATCTACACCATTATTAGATGCAGCATCAATTTCCACGACATCCATGAGTGTACCTTCCAACATTCGCAAGCAAGCTGAACACTCATTGCATGGCTCTTCAGCCGGTCCATTCTCGCAATTGACTGCTCTAGCTAATATTTTCGCTGTACTCGTTTTACCTGTACCTCTAGGTCCAGTGAACAAATAGGCATGCGATAAACGATTTTCTCGAAGCGAATTTTGTAAAGTTTGTGTGATATGCTTCTGTCCGATTACTTCGCTGAACGTTCGCGAACGCCATGTACGGTATAACGCAATATGTGCCATATTCTCCTCACTCTAATCCTAATAAATTCCTTCCTCGATCATACCAAAGAAAGGACGCGTAGGGAAGTCACTGATATGGAATACAGATTGTAAAAGAGGTACCAAATCCCTTAGAAGCTACTCGAATACTGCCACCTACATCATGAATGATGCGCTGACATACCGATAATCCAAGTCCTGTGCCATTATCCTTCGTAGTGAAAAAGGGATCAAATATCTTATCCATAACGTAGCTTGGAATGCCCGGACCTGAGTCATGGATTTCAATCCAAACATACCGTTCATCTTGATCAACTTTCTCTGTAACCGTCAGTGTGCCCCCTCCATCTGTCATTGCTTCGATGCCATTCTTGCAAATATTCAGAAATACTTGCTTGAGCATTTCTTTATCAGCTACTACAAGCGGTAAGTTAGGATGTGGAATATACTCAAGCTGGACTGTATGTAGAAGTGCCTCACCTTGAATAATTGGGAGAATATTAAGCAATACATGAGAAATATTAGTTGGTTGATACTTCACATTCTTAGGTTTAGATAACATCAGAAATTCATTCAGTAATTCATTAACACGGGTAATTTCAGCTAGCATCAAATCCACATATCCCTGCTCTCGCACCATTCCCCTTCCTTTGAATGAATTCCGGAACAATTGAAGAAAACCCTTGATAGAAGTAAGCGGATTGCGAATTTCATGTGCCGTTCCAGCAGCAATCTGACCGATCATCGAAAGTCGATCGCTTCGCTGAACCTGCTCTTCTAGTGACCGAAGATTGGTTACATCTTTAAAGAAAAGATAAGCACCTACTATTCTGCCATCATCATCCCGAAGAACATTAGAATCAAGCAATAGCTCATACCGCTTCTGATTATTGGTCCATGACACAGCGTGATTGCGCACAATAATGCCATCAAGTAAGGTTCTTTGTACTAATTGGTATTCGATTGGAACAGAAGCAAACACCACTTCCATTGATTTACCTACAATTTCATCTTTTTCGAGACCGAGAATTTTGCAGGCCATCTCACTAATTTCAACCAGACAGTATTCAGAATTAATCAGGATAACGCCTAGATTCACATCTTGTAAGAATGTTTTGGAAAAGCGCTGAAACAGGTTCTGTGCAGCCTCTTCTATCTGACGAAACACAATCATGTAAGCTTGTGATTGACCTTTTATGTTAATAACGAAGTATTCCATAGGGATTTTCTGATCTGAGATTGACGTAGCGTATGCAATACGAGAATTGTGCAAAGAAAACTCAGAAGCCTGCTTATGGGCATTCTCAAAGACTGCTGATGTAGACACATCAAACTGGACGATTTCGTCTATAGGTTTATTCGTCAATTGATCTTCTTTATATCCCAGCAGAGTTACAAAGCTGTGATTGTATAAAGTAACCGACTTCTCGACGTTAACCAAAATCATCGGATACATGAAATATAAATTCCAATAATGATTAACATCATGTAAATCATTTGTACAGTCTATATTTGTCATCTATATCACAGCCCCCTTAGGCGCGCTTAAACGATAGATCTGTAATCTTTAAAAAACTTAATTCGTTAAAACTATTTAATTTCCTGCTAATATTTCCAAAAATAAACAAAAAAAGCCGATTTTTCGTTAAATGGTTCATAACGAGTTATCGACTTAATAGTAAAACCTATATTTACTTAGTAAATTAGCCGTGCACCTGTTATTGTTCTTGCGACATAAGCGGACCTTTATCGTTAGCTCAAATCAGGTAACCCTTCGGCACATGAATAATCCTACTTACGGCTGCTTCCTTCCGGACCTGACCGGGTTCATAGGCATTCATTGCGAAGGACCCGACTCTCAACACCACGTGTAAAGGGCGGACCCTACATCTACAAGATCTCTAACAGGAATTCAACCCCGCTATAGCGGATTGCGAGTTACAGGACACCGCTACCTCCCCGTCTAGCACGGCAAAACTAAGTATAGCGGATAGTTGGACAAATATCAACTAGTGGATACAATATCCAATCATTTTTTGATCACATATCCAATAATTAACATAAAATCGCAAAAAACCTCCCAAATCACAGCGTAGCGTGTTCGCACGAATGTACGAGACTGGCTTTAGCCGCGATAAGGAAGGTTCTATTATGCAAATAATTAAATACCGTATTTCTTCTTGAAACGATCGACACGACCGCCAACATCGATAAACTTCTGCTTTCCAGTATAGAACGGATGGCAGTTCGAGCAAATTTCTACGCGAAGGTTCTCTTTAACAGAACCAGCCTCGAATGTACTACCACATGCACAAGTCACGTTAGTAATATTATAGTTCGGATGAATAGCCTCTTTCATTACGTTCACCTCTTTCCGCCCTGAACCATTATGCGGCCCAGAGTTAAATTGACACATGATAGCATTATATCATGCAAAACAATAATAACGCAATACCATTTCTTAGTTAGACGAAAGCAATCGTTACTTGATTACTTACTCATAAAAAAATCTGGCGTGTGGGTGTAAGAACCAATTTTGACATTTGGTAATTCTTCCTGAAAAATTTCGATCATTTGTTTCATCCCGAGTACTTCTCCCTGAGCTTTCGGAATTAGAGAGAGATAGCTCTCAGGGTCAATATTCAAGTTGCGCATTTGAATTAATTTCAAATCAGTCTTACGTACGAACTCAATCATTGCCTCGATTTCTTCTTCCCTATCTGTAACCCCAGGAAAAACAAGATAATTAATTGATGTATATACACCCTTCTCTGCAGCGTAACGAAGTGATTTCGCCACATTCTCAAGTGTATAACCACGTGGTCTATAATACGCGTTATAATGGTCATCCAGCGCTGAAATCGTACTAACACGCATTAAATCAAGACCTGCGTCTACGATGCCACGAATGAAATCAGTTAAACCTGCATTCGTATTAATATTAATGTACCCTAATTTTGTTTGACGACGCACTTCCTGCATCGCAGGAATAATAATTCTAGCCTGTGTCGATGGTTCTCCCTCACAGCCTTGTCCGAATGATACAATACTCTTTGGAGTTTTGAGATGTTCAAGCATAACCTCAACAAGCTCTTCAACAGTTGGTTTAAAGTCCATTCGCGTCTGAGGAGAAGGGAATCCACTATCGTCTGGCTGCTCTGAGATGCAACCGAAACAGCCTGCATTACAAGAGCTAGAGACCGGAACAGAACCTTCCCACCTACCAAGGAATGTGTTAGAGGCAGTGAGACACTCGTATTCGAGCGCACAATTGGATAAGTGCGTAAATAACCGATTGTCCGGATATTGCTCACGAAGTCTTTTGACGCCAAGTTCGAGTTCACCCAAATCACAATTACGAGGATCCCATAGCTCAGGATCATCAGTGGAATGAGCGGCAACATAAAATCCGTTATCCTTCCAAACCACTGCTGTGTATCCAAACAAAGGAAATAGCTTGGTTCGATCTGTTTTGACATAACTCGGCACAAGTAGCCGAGTGTATCCTTGGGGCAGCAAAGCACCGACTGCCTGCATGCCACTTAATCGTTCCATTGCTCCAGTAACGGGATTCATTCCGACTGCCTCTGTAAACGGTAAGGATACGAGCGTTGCTCCTTGAGGCAATGGGATTAGTTCATCATCCATAATCTCAACGATCATATCTGCACTTCGTGCTAACGCTATATAATCGGGGTGGTCATACACCTGCCCGGTTTGATCTGCAAATACCAAGTTCATGCTCATGATGCTCCTTTATTTCAACGTACCTGTTACTCTGCTTTCTCTGCCACGTGATACGCTTACGCCATTGCCAGAGCCTTTAATTGTTTCCAAGCTATCTAAGAACTCTTGGTTTGTTTTGGTATTCCCTAATTTCTTAATTAAGGCTTCCATATATTCGTTCGAATCAATCATGCCTTTACGTAGCGTCCACACCTTCTCAAGCTCTTCCTTACCAAGAAGCAGCTCTTCATGACGTGTTCCTGAACGACGGATGTCGATAGATGGGAAAATGCGACGTTCTGCTAACTTACGATCCAGATGAAGCTCTAAATTACCAGTACCTTTAAATTCTTCATAAATCACATCATCCATACGTGATCCTGTTTCAACTAGCGCAGTTGCAAGAATCGTTAAAGATCCGCCTTCTTCGATATTTCTAGCTGCACCGAAGAAACGCTTAGGACGGTGGAAAGCTCCAGGATCAATACCACCTGATAACGTACGTCCGGATGGAGGAACTACTAAGTTATAAGCTCTTGCTAAACGTGTAATACTATCGAGTAAGATAACAACATCTTTCTTAGACTCAACTAGGCGTTGTGCCCGTTCAAGTACAAGCTCTGCTACCTTGATGTGATTCTCAGGCAATTCATCAAATGTCGAAGCGACAACCTCACCTTTGACAAAACGCTGCATGTCAGTTACTTCTTCAGGTCGCTCATCGATTAGTAGAACAAACAATTCAATATCAGGATAATTAGTAGAAATGGAGTTAGCGATTTCTTTAAGCAGCAACGTTTTACCTGCTTTGGGCGGAGCCACAATCAGTCCACGTTGTCCAAGGCCAACAGGTGCAAGCATATCCATAATACGTGTTGATAGCTTATTAGGAGTCGTTTCTAGTGTAATTCTAACTTGTGGGTACAAAGGTGTAAGTGCAGGGAAGTGTAACCGTTCAGCAGCAGTATCTGGACTTTCTCCATTAACCGCTTCTACATGTAGCAATCCAAAATAACGCTCATTCTCTTTAGGTGGTCGACACTTACCTGAGACCATGTCTCCGCTTCTCAAATCAAATTTACGAATTTGTGATGCGGAGATATAAATATCTTCTGCACTAGGTAAATAGTTTATCGGTCGAAGGAAACCAAATCCCTCAGGCAAAATTTCTAATACGCCCTGCATAAACATGAGACCCCCATGCTCAGCCTGGGCTCTTAAGATAGCAAAAATGAGTTCTTTCTTCTTCATTTGGCCGTAATACGGAATTTGATATTTTTTTGCAAGTTTATAAAGCTCCGTTAGTTTCTGTGTTTCTAGCTCACCTAAATTCATATCCATGGTTCGGTTGATCACCACACTTTTTCTTATTATTATATTTCATCTCAATTTACCGCTCTATAGAAATACTACTTAGTTTGACCGCAGTTCATGTAATTTATTCCAAATCATGTAGCGTTAAAGCGAATATCTAGCACCCTATTCTTGTTCACGCCAAATCTCAGCACCTAGTGTAGTCAAATTTTCTACTAGATTGTCATATCCACGCTCAATGAACTCAAGACCGCCCACTTCTGTAATACCATTCGGAACTACCAGACCCGCTATCACCAGAGCAGCCCCTGCACGGAGGTCAGTTGCCTTAACTTTAGCAGCACTTAATACACTGCTTTCGATAACCGCTGATCGGCCTTCTAATTTAACCTTAGCTCCCATACGAAGTAACTCCGGAACTTGTTTGAAACGGCTACTATACACATGGTCAGTAAGAATACTAACCCCTTTGGCTTGTGTTAATAGAATAGACATCGGTGATTGTAGATCAGTAGCAAAGCCTGGATACACGAGTGCTTTCACGTCTACACTGTTATATTCAGGTTGACCTACGATACGAATGGATTCATCCATTTCATAAACATGAACACCCATCTCGATTAGCTTAGCAGTTACAGCCTCCATATGTTTCGGAATTATCTGATCAATGGTAACATCGCCACGCGTTGCTGCAGCAGCAATCATGTATGTGCCTACTTGAATCCGGTCCGGAATAATCGAGTGATGACATCCATGCATCGAGTCTACGCCTTCAATACGAATCGTTTCCGTTCCGGCACCCTTAATTTTGGCACCCATTGCATTTAGTAGTGTAGCTACATCAACAATCTCTGGTTCCTTGGCAGCATTCTCAATCACGGTTGAACCCTTAGCTCTAGAAGCCGCAAGCATAATATTAATCGTTGCACCTACACTAACCATATCTAAATATATTTTAGCACCACGGAGCTCATTGGCTTTAATCCGCAACGCACCATTTTCGTTCGTTACAACTGCACCTAAAGCTTCAAAACCTTTAATGTGTAAATCTATTGGACGCGGTTCGAAATTACATCCACCGGGTAAGCCTATCGTCGCTTCCCCAAAACGGCCAAGCAAAGCTCCCATTAAATAATAAGAAGCACGTAATTTGCTCACTTTTCCATTTGGCATCGGAATTGATTGTAAATCTGAAGGATCAATTGTCATTTGGTCTTCGTTCCATGATACCTTAGCACCAAGCTCGCCTAGAATATCTGCATACACTTCCACATCACTTACATGTGGTAAATTATCTAAAGTAACCGCTGATTCCGCCAAAACAGCAGCTGGAATGAGCGCAAGAGCGCTGTTCTTGGCACCGCTAATACGAATGGTGCCTCTTAATGGGCGACCACCGGCTATCATAAGTTTGTCCATATCTTTTCCTATTCCCCCTACAAGCCAAACATGGATAATTCCTGGAGTTAATCAATGAAGGATTCTAAAAGAAATGGCTTCTCTATCCTTTACAGGATGGATGCATTTCTTAAGGTTATACCGAATTTATGGAGCAAAACTTATAAATTCTGTATAACTAAGCGGAAACGACTACACCATTCTCACGGACGGGTACGTTTCCTAGATGTTAATAGAAGAAGGAAATGGTGTTGGTGCTTGCAAGGCAAGCACCAACAATAAATCCATTTCCATAATTAGTGGCTTTGGAACTTTATGCTTTACCTGCACTACCGAATAGTTGAATTTTGGATTTAACCACTTCAACCATTGCTTTACGAGCAGGAGTTAGATATTTACGAGGATCATACACTTTGCCGTCAGCATTAAGTACATCGCGAATAGCTTGTGTCATAGCAACTTGATTCTCAGTATTTACGTTGATTTTGCCTACACCAGCTTGAACCGCCTTACGGATCATTTCGTCTGGCACGCCTGAACCACCGTGCAATACAACAGAAGCAGGGATTGCATCAACAACTGTTTTAATAATATCAAAGTGAATGTTTGGCTCGCCAGCATACATGCCGTGTGCAGTACCTACAGCAATTGCCAATGCATCAACTTTAGTTTCTTCATAGAAACGAATAGCTTCTTCTGGCTTAGCAAGGCTTGCATTCTTCTCGTCAACAGAAATATCATCCTCTGTTCCGCCGATTGTACCAAGCTCACCCTCAACAGAAACGCCCATTGCGTGTGCTGCTTTAACAACTTCTTTAGTCAAACGAATGTTATCTTCAAATGAGTGGTGGGAACCATCGAACATAACTGATGAGAATCCAGCACGGATACATTTCATAGCTACTTCGAACGAACTACCATGATCTAAATGAAGTGCAATCGGTAATCCAGATTGCTTAGCAGCAGCTTCTGCAATCGCAACTGTATACTCGATACCCATATATTTCAAAGCACCTTCTGATACACCAAAAATAATCGGTGAATTTAATTCCATTGCAGCTTCAGTAATCGCTTGTGCAAACTCTAGGTTGTTCATGTTAAACTGACCTACTGCAAATCTTTCTGCTTTAGCTTGAGGTAAAAACTCATTCATAGATACAAGTGGCATTCTTAACTCCTCCTAGTCGATTGTGTAAGCATCTTTATAATCTAAAACACACGCTGATATTATAGCACACTTCATACCAAATATTAAACGACGCTTGTGATAAAACTAACAAGTTAATATGATCGGCTATTTTTAACGCGAGATTTCGTTAGGTATATCGGTGAATTGCTCGTTTACTGCATGACGTAGTTCATCGATATCAAATGGCTTCGTAAAATGCATCAAAGCACCATTCATGGTTGTTTCTTTGATCATATCCAGTTCACCATATGCTGTCATCATAATGACTTTAATCGACGGATCAATATCCTTAATATGTTTTAAGATTTCTAAACCATCCATACCTGGTATTTTCATATCGAGCAATACAAGATGAGGTGATTCTTTTCTAACTAGTTCAAGCGCTAATTTACCGTTCGAAGCTTGAAAAGTCGTATAACCTTCCGTCATAAACAATTCGGTCAGGAGTATGCGGATCCCATGCTGATCATCAACAATTAACAGCTTCTTTTTCAACTATATCCCCCCCTTGAATTGAATAGCGAACTTTCATTTAAATCGCACTTCTCATTTACTGAGATTAATTCGCTACTCATTTGGAAAATCCTTCTATAGTCAAAGGGGGAGTTATATATTTCAATTCATTCTACAAATGTTGTTTTAGGGCTGCCTTAACAAATTCGCGGAATAATGGTTGTGGACGATTTGGTCTTGAAGTAAATTCCGGATGGAATTGAACAGCAAGGAACCATGGGTGATCTGGCAATTCCACTATTTCTACTAGGCGACCATCAGGTGATGTACCCGTAACTCGTAGACCAGCTTCTTCAATCGCATCACGATATTCGTTATTAAACTCATAACGGTGACGGTGACGCTCATACACTAATTCATCTTCATAGCAATCCGCTGCTAATGAGCCTTCAACCAATTTACATGGATATAAACCTAATCTCATCGTACCGCCAAGATTTTCAATATCCTTCTGTTCAGGTAGAAGATCAATAACTGGATATGGTGTTGCAGGATTAATTTCTGAAGAGTTAGCTCCAATAAGTCCTGTTAGATTGCGTGCATATTCTATAACAGCTACTTGCATGCCAAGACAAATACCAAAGAACGGAACTTTGCTTGATCTTGCATATCGAATGGCTGAAATCTTACCTTCAATACCACGATCGCCGAATCCACCAGGCACAAGGATACCATCCACTCCAGCTAGGCTTTCAGCAACGTTATCATCCGTTAATTCCTCAGCATCAACCCAGCGGATCTTCACCTCAGAATTAACTTGGAATCCAGCATGACTAAGGGATTCAACAATACTTAAATAAGCATCATGCAAAGCAACATATTTACCAACAATAGCGATTTCGGTCGTATGCTTTAGGTTCTTAACAACTTCAACAAGACTTTCCCACTCGCGATTGTCTGGCTTTTTCGTCTCAAGCTTCAAGTGATTAACGACGATATCGTCTAATCCTTGTTCATGTAACATAAGTGGCACTTCATAAAGTGTATCTGCATCTCGACATTCAATAACTGCATTCGCATCTATATCACAGAACAAGCTTACTTTATGTTTGATGTCTTCAGACAAAGCATGTTCTGTCCGGCATACGATAACATGAGGTTGAATTCCTAAACCACGCAGCTCTTTGACACTGTGCTGAGTCGGCTTCGTTTTCACTTCACCTGCTGCCTTAATATACGGAATTAATGTTACATGAATATACATCACGTTATCGCGGCCAATATCACCTTTAATCTGACGAATGGCTTCAAGGAAAGGTAAGCTCTCAATATCCCCTACTGTTCCACCTATTTCCGTAATTACAACATCAGAATGTGTTTCACGTCCTGCACGAAACACACGGTCTTTGATTTCATTTGTAATGTGTGGAATGACTTGTACCGTTCCACCTAAGTATTCTCCGCGGCGTTCCTTCGAAATAACAGATGAATATACTTTACCTGTTGTCACGTTGGAATTCTTAGATAAATTAATATCAATAAAACGCTCGTAGTGGCCTAAATCGAGATCCGTTTCAGCACCATCATCAGTTACAAATACTTCACCATGTTGATAAGGGCTCATTGTTCCTGGGTCCACGTTAAGATAAGGATCGAATTTTTGGATCGTTACTTTAAGGCCGCGGTTCTTAAGCAGTCTTCCAAGAGATGCTGCTGTAATCCCCTTGCCTAAAGAAGAAACTACACCACCTGTAACAAAAATGTATTTAGTCATTGATTGATAAACCCTCCCACATCATTATGATTGTATACTTTCTGATTCACTCAATTCTTTGTCCAATGAGCATATAAACATGAAAAAACAGATTCGTATCCTTTATAGGACGAAAAGAACGTTTCTTCAGGAAACCGTGATGTCTGTCCATCTTTATATTGCTTTACAAACGGTTTCCTAATGTATGCAAATCGGATAAACCACTATAAAAAATAAAAAAAGTGACACCCGTATCGTTAACGGGGGCACTTTTTGTAGTTTCTTTAACTTCTATTTTTCAAGTAAAGATGTATTGCCATTTGAAGCCCATGCAATAGTTTACTCTGAACCAAGCAGGCTGTCAAGACAAGATATTTAGAAGTTATTTATCATCTTCTTCTGAATCATCGTCGTCCTCAGAGTCGTCAGCAAATTCATCTTCCTCTGCAACAACAATCTCTTCAGTATCAATTTCTTCGATTTCTTCTTCCTCTTCGACCTCTTCATCTTCATAGAAAGCAGGATCGGCCTCTGTTTCGGCTTCGCTGTCAAACTCACTATGCGAATCATAATTATCGAATCCGGAATCATCGTAGCTTTCCTCTTCTTCCACATAATCATCAAGATCGTCATCTTCATCATTGATGATTCTTGGACGCTTAGCCCCTGCTACAGAGTCTTCGCCCTTCTCAACAGGATACCAACGCTTGAGTCCCCACAAATTCGTGCCGACACAAGCAAATCGTCCGTCGATATTTATTTCCGTATATAGTTGTGCAATCACATCCATCATTTGCTGATCAGATAGTCCTTTAATTTTCGCAATTTCTTGCATTAGGTCACGATAATAATACGGCGTATTTGCCGTTTTCAACAATACAAAAGCTAGATCCACCATGGGCATTTCACGAGCTTGATCCTCGGAAATTTTGAGCGTAATTGGGCTGCTCATCACTAGCACATCCTTTCGACTACTTTTCTATAAACAACATACTTAATACCTTATCCAATATCTTCATTAAGTAAAACCTATTTTATGTAAAAATGCAACCCTAGCTAGAACTCCACTAGGATGGAATGAATTTATCCATCTCTGTTAGACAAATGCCCCATTAAAAAGGACAAAGCGAAGGTTACCCTTCGCTTCAGACTGTATCCTGCAAGAGACATAAACAATAATCTCTCCCTTCCATCGTATGATGTTCCCCTCCTATTGACACGGCATCAAACCAATTTATTTATAAAAGGCAAACGCTCGGTCAGGTTGTATCGCATGTACATACAATGTTGAAAATTCGATACAAGGTGTGTACTGGGGGAATGAGAATTTGGACTCTACAGACTTGTTCGACACGCTACAAGAAGAAATCCAACTCTCACAAGGGGCAATGGACAAACACATCATCCGATTTCACACCAAAGAAGACTATGAGGCATGTATCGATTACATGAACGAATTGAATGATGTGGGTAACGAGCTTGAAGAAATACAGTATCTTGGCATTATAAGTGCTATCTCTTGTTCCATACGATCTCATTCCGCACTTTTGAAATTTCCTCATATCAAGTCAATTGAAGAAGATACTCGAATAAACATTCATTTCGCATCTGTTACTAGTAATAACACACTCGAAATGTCTCGAAATAAACTGTATAACGGCACACAGATGATTCCATGGGGAGTTAACCAAATTAAAGCCCCCCAAGTTTGGAAAAAGTCTCAAGGAGGCAAAATCAATATTGGGATCATTGATACAGGAATTGATCCAACTCATCCCGATCTTAGATCATCTGTTTACCAAGGAATCAATTTAATATTTCCTGGTATGCCACCAACGGATGATAATGGCCATGGGACTCACATTGCCGGTATCATCGCAGGAGCATCAACACGCCAAGGGATACTTGGGGTTGCACCACTCTCTGCCATCCATGCTGTCAAAGCATTCGACAGATTTGGAAGCGCCTATGTCTCAGATATAATAGCTGGCATCGACTGGTGTGTTGAGAACGATATGGACATCATCAATATGAGTTTCGGAATGAAATCCTATTCACTTGCTCTAGAGAGCACAATTAAATCCGCATATAAAGCAGGTAAAATCATCGTTGCATCATGTGGAAATGAAGGTAGAAAAGCATCAATCGACTACCCAGCCAGGTTCCATCAAGTCGTCTCTGTTGGCGCTACAACTCGTACAGGAAAAGTCGCAAGCTTCAGTAATAAAGGTAAGCGTATCGATATCTATGCTCCTGGCGAGAAAATTTATTCCTGCTGGTTGAATAGCAAATATAACGAGCTCAGCGGGACATCAATGGCCACAGCGCACGTTACGGGTGTTATTGCACTCATGCTTGGAGCGAAGCCGAGTTTGAAGCCGCTTCAAGTGAAGCAGGCTCTCAAACGGAATTCGATCTCCTTCACAAAGGAGAAACGAGAAGGCATTCCCGGACAGCTCAATGCTAGACGGGCTCTAAGCTCCATTACACGCTCCACATCCAAGAAGGGTACAACAAGCAACAAGTCCGACTAATTAATTTATTCATACACATTATTCCAAGTTTCTTATATCGAACCTCACATCATTACATGCGTTCTGGCGCAGATACTCCAACAGCAGCAAGTACGTTGCGAAGTACGATCTGTAGCGCACGTAAGAGCGCAAATCTTGCTTGTGTCTGCTCTGCGTCTTCTGTAATAACTCGCTCTGCTTTATAGTAAGAGTGGAATTGGCTCGCAAGTTCGTAGACATAACGAATCAAACGATGCGGCGCATACTGGCGAGCTGCTTCCGCAACTTCTTCAGGTAGCTCACCCATTTTACGAAGTAAGTCGAATTCCGCTTCAGCCGTTAGACGTGAGAGATCAACTTCCGAGAGCTCTTGAAGAACAACTCCTTGTTCTTCAGCCTGTCTGAAGATTGAACATATGCGAGCATAGGCATATTGCACATAGAAGACAGGGTTTTCATTGGATTTTGATACAGCTAAATCCATGTCGAAATCTAGGTGTGAATCCATACTGCGCATCGTGAAGAAATAGCGAATGGCGTCGACACCAACTTCATCCATCAGGTCTTCCATTGTCACAGCTTTACCTGTACGCTTCGACATTTTGACCTTCTCACCATCTTGGAACAAGGAAACCATTTGAGCAATCAGCACGGTTAGCTTATCTGCATCATAACCAAGTGATGACATAGCTGCTTTCATCCGTGGAATATAACCGTGATGGTCTGCTCCCCATATGTTAATCATTTGATCGTATCCACGTTTATATTTATTCCGGTGATAAGCAATATCAGGTGTTAAATAAGTGAAAGTCCCATCATTCTTAATAAGTACCCGATCCTTGTCATCACCAAAATCCGATGTCCGAAGCCATGTAGCACCTTCATGCTCGAATACATAACCACTTGCTCGTAGATCTGCTAGTGCGAGTTCAAGTTGTCCGCTTGTATAAATTGAGGTCTCTGAGAACCATTCATCGAACGTAACACCGAAGCGACCCAGATCACGTTTGATTTTATCTAATTCGCGTGACAGCCCGTAATCTCGAAAGAACGTAAGTCGTTCTTCCTCTGACATGCTTAACAGGCTATCTCCCTTCTCAGCTACAAGCTCATTAGCAAAGCCTTTAATATCCTCGCCGTGGTAGCCATCCTCTGGCATATCTACTTCACGACCTAGTGCTTGCAAATAACGAGCTTCGATTGACTTAGCAAGGTTCCCGACTTGGTTACCGGCATCATTAATATAATACTCACGTGTCACTTCGTAACCAGCCATCGATAGTACATTACAAAGTGCATCACCTACCGCCGCACCACGTGCATGTCCAAGGTGTAAGGAACCCGTAGGGTTAGCACTTACGAACTCCATTTGCACTTTACGTCCTCCGCCAACATCAACAGAACCGTAGCGATCCTCTTGACTGAGCACTTGACCTATAACAGGATAAACATAGCTTTTATTCATATGAAAGTTAATAAAACCAGGTCCCGCAATTTCAATCTCGGAAATATGCGCTTTATTTTTATCGATCTCAGCAACTAGCTTCTCAGCGATTACACGCGGGTTCTGCTTGGCAATCCGAGTTAATTGCATCGCAATATTAGAAGCAAAATCACCATGTGTTTTATCTTTAGGGATTTCAAGTACGATCTCAGGCAATTGGTCAGCAGTTACTAAATTGGTTGCTACAACGGCTTCAATAATGGCTTCCTTCAAATCATTCTTTACTTGTTCAAGCACGTTCATTAGGTTAACCCTCCATTTTTATATAGCTATATCTGTAATTGTTAGTTTAATTGTAAAAAGACCAGCAGGATCATCCATTACTTCCAGATCATATTCCCATTCAACCAAACCGTTGCCACAATCATCTAATTTCGTATGTAGATAATGTGTGTACAAGCGTAAATTCATCTTCCCATGGACAGTCTGATAATATCCATTCATCCACTCTCCGGGCAAAAATGTTTGCTCAGCGGAAATTTGACCATGTCGAATAATTTTCATACGATCAACATCTATTTTCATAGTCGTCGTCGTTCGCCCCGTCTCAGGCTGAGTTTCCTCATATCGAATATAGATGTGGTCGTTCTTCAGATATAAGTCACCCTCAGCTTCTTGCACGATGTGCTGTCCCATATTCGCGCTATCTAACGTAATACGCACCTTACGTTTAGCTGTCATGACTCTGCTCCCTTAAGTTAAGTTAGCTACTAGTGTATAGCATCATCGTAGTAAATTCAATGGCGCCACTTCTACTTTCTTACAATCCCGATCATCTTCCTTAAACGAAAAAAAGCGCATCAATCCTAATTAGGAATGAAGCGACTTCTATGATTCTACATAATTAATAATTAATATATAAATTTAAAGAAGAGAAAGCTTTCTAAGCATACCAATGCATGGCAGCTGTATTATTAGGAACCTTGTGAGCACTTACTTGATTCAGCTCCTGCTCCGAACTTCCGATGACTTCAATTAGGGCTCTCTGTTCCCTTGCTGTCACCCCGATAAGGGAAGCCTTCCCATTAGCAACAAGTGTAACCACCTCTTTATTGCGCATTAAATAATCCACCATTCTCTTAAGCATATATCTTCACCCCAACTAAGTTAACAAGAGTTAGTACTGTATCAACTAAAATTACTCTAACATAATTTGATTTAGCTTACACCGCAAACTTTTTGCGGCATACCGCAATCGATTGCGGTGTTTTTAACTATCTTAATCATTAATGTAAAAAATAGGGATATAATGTCGTCTAATCTCCTTGCTTTTGTCGATATTTTACGATGAAACCAAGAATTATGACAATTAATAAGAGCGACAAACTATTCGTTATCAAAAAGGCATATCCCACTCCATCCGCGGCTAGCTTGATGCCGTAGATCTCCATTAGACTTATCCCTACAAACAGAGACCAGAATGTTCTTTTATTCAAATCTTTAACTGATTTGGTCCGTATAATTTGCAGGATTTGTGGAATCCAACCGAATGCTAGTATAGCTCCACCAATTAATTGAAACAAGTCAAAAATCATCCGTCCCCCTCCTCCAGATACCTTATAATTACTATACTCTTGAAGGAGACGGATATATGCTGTTTAAGGCAAGGGCGGATGCGTTTCTTAAGGTGATACTTAGAATTTATAAGCTGAAAGATATAAATTCTATATCACCAAAAAATACGATGCTTTATCAACATCGTATTTCTTAGGTTATACATTAAATTAGGTTCTAAATCATAATCATCATTTGCCTGCAGGCACAAGACCAAGCAGGATCTCACGAATGACTTTAGAAGCAACGATTTGTGTTTGTTCCGTTGGATCATATACTGGTGCAACTTCAACGAGATCTGCACCAACGATGTTGATACCAGAAGCAGCAATTGCATGGACAGCTTCTAATAACTCTTTAGAAGTGATACCACCTGCTTCTGCAGTTCCAGTGCCAGGTGCTGCTGACGGATCGAGTACATCAATGTCGATCGTTAAGTAAACGGGACGACCTGCAAGTGATGGTAGAACCTTCTTGAGCGGCTCAAGTACTTCAAATGGATGGAAGTTGATATTCTCACGAGCGTATTGCCATTCTTCGCGTGAGCCTGAGCGAATACCGAACTGATAAATGTTCTTGCCGCCCATTAGTTCAGCTGCTTTGCGAAGAGGTGTCGAGTGAGATAGTGGTTCTCCTTCATACGATTCACGTAAGTCCGCATGAGCATCAAAATGAATGATGGCTAGATCCGGATATTTAGCATATACAGCTTGGAAGATCGGCCACGAACATAAATGCTCACCACCAAGACCAAGTGGAAATTTATCATCACGAAGTAAACCTTGTACATATTCGCCAATCACATCGAGTGATCGTGCTGGATTACCGAATGGCAGTAAGAGGTCACCTGCATCAAAGTAAGTGATATCAGTTAGGCTCTTGTCTAGATAAGGACTATACTCTTCAAGTCCAACAGAAACTTCACGAATACGTGGCGGACCAAAGCGAGAGCCAGGTCGGAATGATACTGTGAAGTCCATCGGCATACCGTAAATAACAGCTTTAGAGTTCGCATAATCATCAGAAGAGCAAATGAATACGTTACCTGAATAAGCTTGATCCAAACGCATGAATGACACAACCTTTCATTATTAAGAAGGGATTCGCTATCAGCGAGTCGCTATTATTTCACTAGATCTTCCACGAACTTCGGCAATACGAAGGCTGCGTGATGCAGGCGTGGAGAATAATATTTCGTTTCAAGTTCAGGAATTGCAGCTGCATCCACCGTTAGTGGATCATATTTCTTCGAACCCATTGTGAATGTCCATAATCCACTTGGGTAGGTTGGGATATTCGCATTGTATACACGAACGATTGGGAAGATTTCTTTCACATCACGATTAACGGTTTGAATTAAATCAGCCTTAAACCAAGGATTATCTGTTTGTGCTACGAAAATACCATCTTCCTTAAGTGCATCATAAATCCCTTGATAAAAGCCTTTTGAGAACAATTCTACTGCAGGACCAACAGGCTCAGTGGAGTCGACCATAATAACATCATACGTATTCTTATGATCATGAATATGCATATAACCATCACCAACAATGACTTCAACACGTGGGTTCTCAAGCTCACAAGCGATCGTTGGTAAATATTTCTTGGAGTATTCAATTACTTTCCCGTCGATATCAACGAGTACAGCCTTCTCTACCCCAGGGTGCTTCATCACTTCGCGAATAACACCACCATCTCCTCCACCAACAACAAGGACATGCTTAGGATTCGGGTGAGTAAACAAAGCTGGGTGCGCAACCATTTCATGATAAACAAACTCATCTTTAACAGTTGTCATTACCATATCATCTAGTGTAAGCATCGTGCCCCACTCTAGTGTTTCAATCATTGCAAGGTCTTGAAAATCTGTTTGTTCTCTTACATAGGATTCCTTTACCTTCGCAGTAATTCCATAACTCTCCGTTTGCTTCTCCGTAAACCATAATTCCATTTAGCATACCTTCTCTCTTTATATTTAAATTCACATTTTTTAGATCAACTCGAAAATTTCCGATCGGCTCAAATTGTATTATAGTAGATTGTTTTCAAAATGAAAACATTTCTAAGTAAATCACAATTTATTTTTGAAAAAATTGTCGTATTCGAGTCCTTTATTGAATACCTATCCCCTCACTTCTACATAATGGATAATGTAATTGGAAGCAATTGCAACTCGAACCATGATGAGGTGTTAGCTTTTGAAAAAACCTATGAAGAAGATTTTATCATTCACCATTAAATCATTGGTTGTATTCGTAGTCTGTATTGGTGGGTTAGCCGTATATCTCAGCCTACAATCGCTTCCAGTCTCCAAGGTGGAGCAAACGACCCAAATGGTTGATCTGAGCGGCGAGGTCATTGAAACTGGAGGCGTTGGCGAGAATCGACAAAGTGTGCCGCTTGAAGATATGTCCCCTTACCTTGTTAATGCAACTTTAGCGATCGAGGATCAGCGATTTTATCAACATATAGGACTGGATTTCAAAAGTATTGCTCGGGCTACTGTCGTTAACATAGAGCATATGAGCAAGGTTCAAGGCGCTGGTACGATTACACAGCAATTAGCACGTAACCTATATCTAACACATGAACGAACATGGACACGTAAGGTCAAAGAAATGATGTATGCTGTTCAGCTTGAATTCAAATACAGTAAGGAAGAAATTCTGGAGAAATACTTAAATCAAATTTACTATGGGCATTCGACTTACGGAATTGAATCAGCCTCGGAGCTGTTCTTTAATAAGCATGCCAAAGAGTTAACGTTAGCAGAAAGTGCCTTGTTAGCCGGCGTGCCAAAGGGACCTCGCTATTATTCCCCTTACTATGATGAAGAGAGGGCACTAGAACGACAAAAAATCGTACTTGCTGCGATGGTCGATAATGGGTTCATCACACAAGAAGAAGCAAATATAGCTGCTGCAGAAACCTTACAATTCATGCCTCTAGAAGCGCGCAAGCCTTCGATTGCTGCCTATTTTCGAGATTATGTACGTATCCAAGCTATTGATAAACTTGGAATGACTGAGGATGAATTCGACCAAAGCGGTGTTCGCATTTATACCACATTGGATTTAACAGCGCAGCGAGTAGCCGAAGATGTTGTGACCCGTAAAATAATGAGCACAAGTGAGCTGCAGGCTGCACTAGTTGCGATCGACCCACGTAATGGCTACATCAAAGCAATGGTCGGAGGCAAAGATTACAATACGAATCAGTTCAACCGAGCTGTGTCGGGTATGAGGCAGCCTGGCTCCTCCTTTAAACCAATTGTTTATCTAACTGCACTTGAGAATGGGTTTACTCCCCTCACCAAAATCAAAAGTGAGCCAACTGTCTTCTCTTATGATGAAGGCCGGCATACGTACATGCCAAGTAATTTTAACGAGAAATATGAGAATGACTTTATTGATATGCGAACTGCAATCGCCAAATCGGATAATATATATGCCGTACAAACACTCATGGATATGGGGGCTGACAAAGTAATAGCTGCTGCACACCGAATCGGGATTAACTCACCACTCAAACCTCTCCCATCACTCGCACTTGGGACGTTTCCTGTCTCCCCACTGGAGCTGACGACTGCATATAGCACAATTGCAGGACAAGGCATACGTACAGAACCTACGGCGATCATACGAATTGAGAACGCAGCAGGTACTGTGCTGTATGAAGCCAAACCACTCGCGGAGAAGGTAACCTCCCCTGCTGCTGCCTATGTCCTGACGCATCTCATGGAGAGCGTCTTCGAGGAAGGCGGCACTGGCGCGCGCGTATCCGCGATGATTAAGCGCCCGATTGCTGGCAAATCGGGCACAACCGACTCCGACTCCTGGATGGTCGGATTCACGCCTGAGCTGACGACCGCTGTCTGGGTCGGCTATGATAAGGGCCGCACCATCAGCGCGGCCGATTCCCACCTCTCGGCGCCGATATTCGCCGAGTTTATTGAAGGTGCTTTGGCGGCTGTTCCACCAAAGCTATTCACTCCGCCTGACGATGTTGTCACCGTCAGCGTGGATCCTGTCAGCGGCAAGCTCGCAAACGACGACTGCAAGGTAAGCAGCAGACTGGAGTCGTTCGTAGCAGGCAGCGAGCCGATTGCTTACTGCACCGAGCGCGGAGCGACGGGCACGGATCAAGACAACAGCAAGGCTACCCGCTCTTGGTGGAATAAACTAAAGCGTTGGTGGACTGAGGATTGAGCAGCTACAATCACTAGAGCAATAATTTACTATTTTTGTAAATTGCATAGTAAAACAACCAAGCGCTTACTTATGTTATAATAGTTAGTGATAATAAACCGAAAGGTGACAACTACGACTATGCACAATAAACGCTGGATACTATCGATTGCATCTGTGCTCGCCGGGTTGATTGCGATTACTGGATGTAGCAGTCCTATGCAGGAGCCTGGACCCAAAACAACCACACTTGCAGCCTTAAACGAACTCTCACAAGCTAACTCTTATGAGTTTAATAAAACCATACTGTTAAATGAGTTATCTACAAATGTATTGCTAACAGACACGATGGAGGAATCGGAGTGGATCTTCTCCTTCTTAAATAATTCCAAGATTAACATAGCCGGTACTTATCAGAAGGAACCGCTCCGAATAGAGATGAATTTAGATTTTAATTCTTATAATGAAACACCGTATGACATCCAAATGCCCATCGTGATGACGGAGGACAAGACCTATATCAAGATACCTGAATTACCAAGTTTGTCTTTTCCACCAACTGAATATAAAGATAAGTATGTAGAGATTGATAATGTTAATAATCCTACTCATTTTAATCCTAATAAGCTGATAGAAACGGAGCAAGCCATCTTCAGCAAAACACTCTCACAGTTTGATGAAAACACTAATTTCAAAAAAACAAATAAACGAAGTTCAGACATTCCACTCGAAATCGAAGCTGATCAAGTCATCACTTTCTCTGTAAATGAAGATACCTTCGATCAATTAGCTGTTGTGTTAGTTAATGATGTTCTGCCTAAATTTCTTGAACTGCTGTCTACTGCTCCCGATGAACATCATATCTTAGACAAAAATGAAATTATAAAGCTTAAGCAAGCATTGACTCAGATTCAGAAAACCGACATTCAAGCTTGGATTGATGGATTAAAGAAATCATTTAAGTTAAATGACTTCCATATAACAACGGCGATTGATAAGGCTGGCTATATTCGTTATCAAGAAACGATTGCAAATATGGCTTTCCTAAACGGTAATGACTTCTTTAAACTGGATATGGTTTATTCTGAGCAGTATAACAAGCTTAACGAGCCTGTCCAATTTACAATGAGCATACCAACCAAAAACAATATCATTAAAGAAGCAGAATTAAACCAAATATTAAATGACATAGAATATAAACCTACTAAGTTAGAAAGCATGCCTTGGGATGAATGAAGAAAATCAAATTGTCTAGCGTTAATATTTATCAGCTGACCAAGGCATATCTATCTACTTAAACCATTAAGCTATGCTATACAATGCAAAAAGGCATACCGAGCGTCCTCGGCATGCCTTTTTGCTGTCCTAGTATACGGGTATATACTAGCATTTAGTATACTCACTTCATGCATCCCCCACAATGGGTGACACATAATTTTCGAAAATTTTAATTAAATAAACTCATTATTAAGCTAGAGCTGTTTTTAACTCATCACCTGAATGGTTCCACATATCCAGATTATGATTCATCAGCATTTCTCGAAGTAATTGCTTCTCTTTATCGCCCAAATTCTCAACCATAATACGGCGTTTCATAGCTGCATCCATCCGATTCACATGATCAACGAGAAGCTTCCAGCCTTTCTTCGCTTCCTTATCAATTAACATCTCGCAAGCTGTTACGCCTCCGTAGAATTGACCTTCTTCATCGCGATCCACCGCAACCCAGACGAGCCAGACTGTTCGGCCATTTGGTACAAGAGATTTATCTGGAGAGAAGCGAATACGCATCTCCACCTTACTCTTCGCATGCAATGCACCTTCGTCTATATAACACTCATCACCATCAATAATAACGGAAGATACATTATTCAAATCAATTGCACCTGCGCCAAAGCCCTTGTGATTAATCTTAGAGCTTACAATATTAAGTGCAAGTGGCTTTTTTATCTTATTTTCATCCATGATAGGCACCTCTTTCGAATAGTGTGACAGTAAAACATGTACTTTCTTATTCACCGAAAAAATAATTCTTCTATCCTCTTATTATTTTAGCTAATAATCGCCTGATTGCAAACATATACATGCTGTAGATGCTTGTCAGGCGAGGTGAGGTTGATGAAGTTTCGTTTATCCGATCGACGAATCCAATGGTTTCTGTTATTTATTTTGGCGGGTTTACTGGTTTATACAGTTACAAATGCGCTACGCAGCAATGTTGAAGACACTCCGGCTTGGGCTCAAATCAAGGACACGCCTACTGGCATTAAGCTGAATGCACCAATTTCTGCTGGGCCAAATGAGGACAAACCACTTAGCAACCGGATTGTCGAGTACCACATGAATGTTGAATATGATCCAAATGCCAAAGCGCTTCAAGGACAACAGGTCATTACATGGAAAAACCCTGGATCTATGCAGGTGGATGAGCTCTATTTGCACACCTATCCGAATGCTTTCAGTTCCAAGAAGACAACCTTTATGAAGGAATCTGGCGGGAAGCTTCGAGATGATCGCGCCGTGGATGGCAGCTACGGCTCTATGAAGATCA
Organism: Paenibacillus sp. P5_B5; assembly: GCF_056400365.1. NCBI lineage: Bacteria > Bacillati > Bacillota > Bacilli > Caryophanales > Paenibacillaceae > Paenibacillus > Paenibacillus sp. P5_B5. The sequence goes on along the minus strand of NZ_JBFULK010000014.1, from coordinate 141,305 downwards.
CTTCGATTACAACCCAGAAGGGACAGGACCTTGCAGGACGTATGTGGTATGTTCAGCCTGATGACGGTAACATAGATGACCATACACTCCTCAAGATTTCATTACCAGAAGCTGTCCAGCCAGGAGAGAGCATTACCTTCAGCACGAAATTTACCGTAGGTCTACCGTATCCATTTGCTCGAATGGGTGTAGTCAATGACTTTGTCATGGCTGGTCAATGGTTTCCCAAGCTTGCAGTATATGAACCAGCAGGTACACGCGGCCGCACTGAGGAAGGCTGGAATCTACATCAGTATCATGGTAATTCCGAGTTTTACGCTGACTTTGGCATCTTTGATGTTCGCATTAAGGTGCCCTCAGATTACATTGTTGCAGCAACGGGCTTCCCAACAAAGCCTGCAACAGAGGATGCTGCAACCAAGACGAAAACATACGCATTCTATGCTGATGATGTTCACGACTTTGCCTGGTCTGCTTCACCCAATTTCCGTTACTATGAAGAGCCTTTTGCCGCGAAACAAATTCCTGGTGTGAAAATCAAACTGTATCTTGACCCTCGTCATGATGCACTCAAAGAACGCTATTTCGCCGCAGCTAAGAAAGCACTCACTCGCTATAGCGAATGGTACGGTGAATATCCTTATGCGACCCTATCCATTGTTGTTCCACCACAAGGTGGCAATGGTGCAGGTGGAATGGAATATCCAACCCTAATAACCTCTTGGAGTGCTGAGAGTGAAATGCCATCCTTAGCGCTTGAGCGCGTTGTCGTTCATGAAATTGGTCATCAATATTGGTACGGCATGGTTGCTTCGAATGAATTCGAGGAAGCATGGCTTGACGAAGGATTCACCTCCTATGCCGAGGATGCCGTCATGGAAGCAGAATACGGAGCTAGATCAAATCTCCCTATTGAAGCAAGCTATATCACTTCACCTGCTGCACTCAAGCTAAATAGCTGGGGTTACCGCGACCATAATCATTACGCTGACAATGTATACATTCGCGCTAAGCTGGTGCTTAAATCGATTGAAAGCAAGGTTGGCAAGCAAACAATGGAGCGTATAATGAAGGTGTATTTTGAGCGCTGGAAGTTCAAACACCCGACGACGCGCGATTTCCAAACCGTTGTTGAGGACGTAACGAAAGAAGACTGGGATGACTACTTTAAGCAGTATGTATATGGATCTCTTATGATGGACTTCTCTGTCGATTCGATAAAGGTTAAGAAATTAACTCAAGACGGCTCAACTGTATATGAGAGCACTGTTTCGATTCGTAAACGCGGAGGAACTGCGCCGAAGGTTCCAATTCTGTTTCATTTTACAGATAAACAGAACACAGAACGTATTTGGAATGGTACTGGATCGCAAACAAATTTTAAGATCTACCATACTTCACCTGTAGAATGGGTCATGGTCGACCCAGGTTACTCCCTCGTACTAGAGAATAAACATATTAATAATTTTTACAAAAAAGATATTGATCCCAAATGGCAGGTCCGCTGGAATCTTGGCATTTCGCAATTTATCGAAACCGTATTTTCTTGGATAGCTTGGTAGACTGGAGGTGAGCTCATGATCAGCTATATAAAGAATGGCTTTATTGCCGCATGGAAACAACCATTTGTAGTCGTTACTCTGTTCCTGTACCAGCTAATATGGAGCGTCATTTTGTATAAATTAATTAGTTCTATCATCGTACCGATCCTACACCGATATCCGAATGCTGAACAAGGTTCAATGGCTAAGCGCCTATTCTTTGCTGAAGGACAATTTCAATTATTAAAAACCGATCTACCTTACACCTTCGTCTGGCTCGGACTTGGCTTACTAGCCATCAGAATGATCCTACATCCTGTGCTGAATGCTGGCGTCTATTACTCTTTAGCAAATAAACAATTAAATTCCGGTTATCGATTTGTTACAGGCATTAAGCAACTTACTTTACCTTATCTACTTTATTATCTGATTCAAACGACTCTTACCGTCCTCCCCATCATTTGGTTATGGCCAAAATTTGCAGCAATCGTTTCACTTGGTACCAATTTCACACAACTTGGAATAGATTTATTACCTTGGTTAGGCGGTTATCTGGTTTACGTCTATCTCGTGCACTTTTGTTTTATGTATATTCAATTCGGTCGAGTGCATCAAGTTAGAGCGTTCCCCTCTCTATTCAAGTTATTGCGATCCAGTCCTACTATCATTTATTTAGCGCTAATTCTTCTACTTATAACAGGTGCCTTTACGATAGCAGCTTATACGGCTTCTTATATTTGGGCAGGCTTTCTTGCCTTAATTGTGTATCAAATATTCCCGCTACTGAATATGTTCTTTCGTGTATGGTCAATTGCGTCACAATACGAGCTATGGAGTACTAGAGTAAGCAAGCATTAAATAAATGAATATCTACATTCGTTCCCTTGAAAAACACCCTCGACGCTCATCGAGGGTGTTTCATTTTTGGACCATTACACTATATACGAATTTATTGAAATATTGTAAAATTTAATTAATATAATAATAGTTTCAAAGATTATTAGCATTATAAATAAGTTTCACGAATTTAGATTATTTTGTGAACATTATGTGACAAAAGAGGTTTTATTTGTGTAGTGTCGAATTGATATCCTTTGTGAAGTAATAAAACTAAATGCCGAGTTCCTGCTTTATGTGGGGAAACGGGGGAACCATACTTTGGGTGAATTGATCTCGATTTAGAGTGATCATAGGGAACCTTCAACCGAACCCTTAGCTAACCTCGTAGGCACCGGAAGGGGCTTTATATTTGAAGAAGTTAGTAACAATGCTGTGTAGTTTGGTGCTTGTACTTAGCTTTGGTACTGGAAGCGTTTTCGCTTCTAGCACGCTCGATAAGACAGTTGAAGAATTGCTTGGAACGAAATACGTTGCTGGAGGAAGCACTACTAAAGGTTTTGATTGCTCCGGATTTACATCGTATGTGTTCAAACAATTTGGAATCAAACTATCTCGCTCATCCGACGACCAAAGCCTAGATGGTGTTAAGATCAAGAAAGCAGACCTTATACCTGGCGATCTAGTGTTCTTTGACACTAACAGCAGTGTCAACAACGGAACAATCTCACACGTAGGTATTTATTTGGGAGATGACGTTTTTGTACATGCTGCGTCTGGATCCAAAAAGCAAGCAGGTCGTGTAATGAAGAACAAGCTCAGCGAGAAATATTACGCTAACAGCTATGTTACCGCTGCACGCGTGCTGAGTGAAGACGAGTTCAAGAAGCTAGCTAGCGAGCTCGTGCAAGCGGCAAAGGAAGAAACTAAAGTCGAAGTCAAGTAAGAAGCATAAAGGTTTCAATAAAACCTCATTCATCCATTTCTATGGATAAATGGGGTTTTATTGTGTTTACATGAGGGTTCCATTAGCTTCATGGTCTAAGACGAAACGTAGCGCCTTCTACTTTTTAGCAAAATGATCAGCGCGATTGGCAATAAGATTAACACAAGCAATAAACTCATGATGATATCTTGGGTATTAATCAGCCGTTCAGCGAATAAACGATAATAGGTATAAACGGAATATGGTAATACAACGATAATAGACGTAACAACGCCTGGTGTATAAATTCGGAAATAAATCGTTTGACCAACATGTGTAAACACATGGACAAAGAAAACATGAAGAAGTACTAAGAATAATAGGTAAACCTTGAAGAAGACCGTAATTGCTGTCACAGTCACGATCGTTATATAGACCCATAATACGTCCTTTGCAAAGTGATGTGTATTCATTTGAAAGGAAGAATGGTACATTGGCTGAGCAAAGCGGGGTAATCGTTTATATACCCCCTCTCCCTTCGTCTTTATCCATTGCTCAATCGTTAGAATCTCTTCGAAGTCATGGAACATAAACAGAATCGGAAATAACCACAGCAAGCTTAACAAGTGAATTTGAGAATCAAGGGTTTCTAAGATCATCCTGATCCAGCTCCTATCTTTTCAATAAAATTCCGTTGAGGAATAAATTTGCAAACTGCTGACCCAATTCCTCTTTCGATCTCTCTTCAGTAATACTAAAGCGATACACTAGTCTCTCAACCGATGCAATGACTGATTCAGCCACAATCTCCGGATCTACGATAGGATTCACAATACCTAGTGACTGGTTGTTCTTCATATTTCCTACAATTCGGTCAACCAACTGCTTCCGAAATCGCTCACTCTCTGCTGTCCCCTGCAAAGCAATTTTGGTCGCATTCACATTCTGACTCAAGAGATCAAACAAACGGATAAAGGTTCCCGTAACATAAGTCTGTAGTTCTCCCTCTGGCAATTGACCTGCTTGCCTTCCTGCATCACTGTATGTCAGCATCATGCGCTCGAATTTATCCAGTATTTCCTTTAGAATGTCATCCTTGCTTTTGAAATAAAGATAGAATGCTGCCTGCGTGAGACCTGCATTAGCCACGATTTGACTCACCGTTGTAGCCGAGACTCCTTTCAAAGCAAATAATTCTTCTGCAGAGTCAAGCAACCTCCCTCTACTCAGTTCTCCCTTAGATGTAAGCATCATTTCAACTCCCCCTTAAAAAACTAACTAATTAGTTAGTTATATGATAACTATAATTTTCGGAAAAGTAAATGCCAACCTGATTAATTCTTAGATTTTTGAAAATTTAGATAAATTATTGCAATGCTTGTGATAAAATGTAACTGAGAAATCTAGTTCAAGAAGATTTTAATAACTTGTAAAATACATTAGCATTGCTTAGTGATATAGGAGGAATAACATTGCTACATCCCGATCAGGCTTATCCCATGCTGGATCAGCTATCCCCCGAAGAACTGCAGCAATTAGATCCAGAGATACAAGAGCATCAATACTCAGTGGGTCAACTGATCATGGAGCATGGCGCAGTTAGTGAGCATGTCCATATTATTGTGTCAGGTCAAGCTCGCGTATTTATAGAGCACGAAACGAAGGTTGAACTAGCTATATTGCAAAGTGGACAATTCTTTGGCGAGATGTCTTGTTTGACGGGAGACCCTGTGAGTGCGTATGTTGAAGCCGTTACTAATGTCCATACGATTACAGTATCTCGTACGGGTATGCTGCTGTTAATGGATAAGAATGCTGATTTCCGCAAACAGTTGATTGAAGCTATGATCAAACGAATTCAGGGCTCCAACGAGCGTCTGTTAGAGGAGCATACGAAGAGTCTATTACTTATGAAACAGCATGAAACCGAGGAGCAAGAACGCTATGGCGAGCTTATCGGGGTAAGTCCAGCCATGCAACAGCTACTAATACATATCGAACGCTTATCCATCAGACAAGAGCATGTTGTCATTGTAGGTGAGGATGGCACAGGTAAGATGAATGTTGCTAGAAAGCTCCATTACACAACAACACAGGGACACTATCCATTATTGACCCTTAGTAGGAATGACTTTGATTTACTTACTTGGGATACGAAAGTACGCGCAGCTAAAGGCGGTACCATCATCATAGAACAAGGGGATCAGTTACCTCATGATATTCTCAAACAACTCATAGAAACCAGTACACAGACTCGAATTGTGATAACCACTACAGTGGACTTAAACCTGCCTAACATTTCGACGCTCCGCATCCCCCCTCTTCGCGAAAGGGTTGAGGATATTCCCTTATTAGCCCAATATTTTGCTAGAAAAGCAGGTGCTGTGCAAGAAGAAATGGCGATCTCTCAGGATGCATTACGGCTACTTAGTCTTTTCCCCTACTTAACTAATAATGTTGAGGAATTACGGAGAATTGTACAGGAAGCCTATATTCTAAGTGAGGGGCGTACGATTTATAGCAATCATCTGCGTTTTGGCCGAATACGCAAGGCTGGAGAAAGACCAACTATCGGACTAGCTTTAGGTAGTGGTTCACTCAGAGGAATGGCTCATCTTGGTGTATTGCGCGTACTCGAGGAAGAGGGTATTCCGATTGATATGATCGCTGGGACAAGTGTCGGTTCTTTAGTTGGTGGTGCTTATGCAGCTGGAATACCAGTCGAGGAGTGCGTACGTATTCTCTCATCGTTGAGCTGGGGGAAATTAGTTAGACCAACCTTACCCAAACGTTCATTTGTTCATAATACACCGATGATTGGATTTATCGAGCAGCATCTAGGTGTCTTAAATATTGAAGATCTACCCATTCCCTTTGCTGCCGTCGCATCAGATGCCTCGACAGGAGAAGCTCACATCATGCGAAAAGGCTTACTAGCTCATGCGATCAGTGCAAGTACAGCAATCCCTGCCATTATGCGCCCAGTGCAATATCAAGGTAAGACCCTTGTCGATGGAGCAGTCGTCCATCCCGTACCAGCAGCGCTAGTCAAAAGTATGGGAGCTGATATCGTGATTGCTGTAAACGTATGCACGGAGTCATTCGCTAAGGGAGCATCAAGAAATTTTATCGATTCATTAATGAATACCATCGATATGATGAGCGCCAAGATGGTGAAGGAAGAGCTTCAGCTCGCGGATGTCGTATTGCGTCCTGATCTTGGTTACTATCAAATCAGCTTCAAGGATTCGGCATTTTGTATCGCTGCAGGTGAAGCTATAACACGAGAAGAGATTATTCGTATTAAGCAGAAGCTTATTGTGGTTCAGTAGCGGTTTAAGTAACACAACCAGTCATCTAAAAAGAAAAAAGAGCTGAGAGTTACTCGCAGCATAAAAAATACATCGCCAAGGCTTACAACCCTTGTGGCGATGTATTCAGCATTTACACACTACTATTCACATAGTCCTTAAACCCTCTTGCGATTGTGATCGAAGATGTGTCTACGATATTCGTAACACTGGGTAAGAGGAAGTCGTTTGTGCGGCCGTGCCGTTCACGGGCAGCAATCGTCAGATAAGGCGCTATTGGTTCGGGTTCGGGTTCAGGTCCGTATCCGTATCCGTGTCCGTGTTTGGCGTTGGTGCCGTTGATTTCCCGTTGACAGCCTTCACACTAGAAAAGTCATTGCCATTCACGAAAACCGTGGCAGGATTTACTCCCGGTGGAACGATCAGATTAGTGATAGAAGTGGAGGCTCCCAGATCAAGCTGAGGATTGCCTCCAGTTATCCAAAGACTTCCGATCGTCCCCTTTACATCCAGGCTAACTTGTCCGGCATTGCCGAATACTGTCATCTGTCCGATATTCGCTGCACCGGTGAAGGAGGTGCTGCCGGGTGGTGTATTGAAAACCGTATTCGCATTACCGATGTTCAACGTACCGATTGGTGCTGGACTTAAATATCTCACTTCAAAGCCAGGCTGAAGGGCGAGTGTATTAATCGTAGAGGACGTATCGGCGCTGAGTTCGGTATTCGCCGCCGCCGTAACCGTGGCGTCTATGTTTTCAACCTTAAGTCGAACGGCGCTCACATCAGGAGCCGAATCGCCAAAGACTCCGGAGTTTGTACCACCCGCTGCGTAAAAACTTCCAGCAATAAACGCAAGACCTGCCGAATCTACTTCTCTTCCAAATAAATTCGAGAATGTATCGCTGCCAAATACTCCTCCATCTTGACCGCCAAAACCCAAGAAGCCGCCGGATCCCGTAGAAACGACGGTTCCCTCATTACCATTAATGGCGTTTCCCCAATATTGAAGGCCCGCGGAGTCGTCAGGGCGGTTAAAGTATGAAACATAAAGTTGTTGGACGTCGTTTATGTAATCTGTCGCTGCCAAGGTGCGGACTTCTCCCTTTGACTTGGAGCTTGACTTAGACGTCTTGTCTGCACTTCTATCAACTTTTTTCACTAGAGCGCTGTTAAACAAATATAATTTGCCGAGATAGCTATGCTCGAACCATATATTTGTGATCTGTGATTTCGGACGACCGTTATCTTTCAGGAAAACCGTTTTGCCTTGAACGAGTACATTGAAGGCAAAGAAATCCGACTGTACTGCCGGGGTCAAATTTAAATCCCCTTTAACTTCCAAGTGAGCTAGCGCGACTTGATTGGAGCTCACCATTACGGTTCCGTTGACCGTGTTGCCTTTGGCATCAAATATGATAGGTGCATCCATTCCGGTTAATGCGTCTTTGTATCCGATAATCAACCCTTCAACAGAATTTATCGTATCCCCCTCATAGGTGAACTGAATCGCCGCTTTGTGCAAAGCAGCTTTGTTCGACGATTGAAAAATGCCTTGTACCGATGCGCCCGCGCGATAGGTCTGGCCATCGATCTTAATTGTGCCGTCATTGCCAATGTCTTGAATGATAGACGGACTGAAGAAGGAGCGATAAAGCAGAGTTATCCCTTCGGCCAGCACAATGTTTGCATTTGGGTCGAAGTCATCCTTCGATTTCCCGTACGCAAAACCCGCTTTCGTCAAGGCGCCTACTGCGCCAGCATACCAGCTTTTCTGCGGAACATCACGAAATCCACTACCGACTTGCGGCTCTGGCTTCAGCTTCTTGGCCGTAACAATCAAGCTCGCCACTTCAGCCCTTGTAATCTCTAAGTTCGGACGGAACGTGCCGTCCGGGAAACCTTTCGCCACTCCCGCATCATGGAGGGCAGCAACATACCCAGTTAATGCGCCGTCAACAGGCATATCCTTAAACGGTGAGGCGCTTTTGGACGGGGATAGACTTAGTGAGATGGCAAGAAACTTAGCAAAATCGCCGCGTGTCATAACAAGCTGGGGACTCAGCTTATCTCCTTGCTTCGGATTAAGAATTCCCAGCATAATCCAAGTGTTAACAGCCTCTGCGTACCATGCTGTATCTGGTACATCCGAATAGCGTTGCTGGTTCATGGGTTGTTGGGCAGAAGTAGCAGATCCAACTTGGCTTCCCTGCGGCTGCGGAGATTGGGCTGCAACACTAAAAGGAAAGCAGATGGTCAGCAACAGCAACGAAACGAGCGCAACAGTCAGCCATTTTGTACGATTAATATTAAATAACATTAGGATTCTCCTTTTTGGTCGTCCAATAAAATACAATTTTTGAAAATTCAATTATCGGTTCGCGAGAGGCAGCAATAGCTCCTGAAGGAATCCAATACGATAGACCTGATAAGAGCCGCTGCGGTCACCTTGCACCATCATTTGTTGATTATGCGTTGATTTCATATTGCAATCTGCATAAAGTGTTGACTTTGCATCTATGTTAGAACTGAGCTTCAAGATGTGTCTACGTTATTCCACTGGGTAAGAGGAAGTCGTTTGTGCGGCCGTGCCGTTCACGACAGCAATCGTCAGATTAGGCGCTATTGGTTCGGACTGTTCGGGTTGTCCGGACTCGGGCTCGGGCTCGGGCTCGGGTTCGGGTCCGTATCCGTGTCCGTATTCGTATCCGTGTTCGAGTCTGTGTCCGGGATCGGGCTCGATGTCGGTGGTGTAGTGGTCTTAGGTTTGGTGACTAAAGATCTGTCTACTGTAACCGGGATCGGTTTATCCCCATCATTTTTCACCGAGTTGCCAAATAGTGTCGACAGGTGGTCGGTTATATCTATCAACGGCATTTTGTCCGGATTAAATGGTAAAGCCTTGTGCAATCTGATAATAATAGACTTCTTGTCCTCGGACAGCTCGAAGCTGTCTAGCTTCGGATCGAGCGCCACACCATTGATTTTGATCTTAGACAGGTCGATAGACTTTGGATCTATCATCCCCGTGAACTTCAGATGCAAAATGTCTCCTGTTTCAAAGCGTGCTCCTGCCGGATGCACAAGGCTCAACTCTTCGACCTTTTTAGCGGATTCAAAGGCTCCAGTAGCGAGCTGTCCTCGATCTGCTGGTGTATTTCCGCCGAACGTACCTCCCGTACCTCCAGCACGGTTACCTAGTAAATTAAGCCTGAGTGCCATCTCTACGTAACCTTTAGCCCAATTGGAAACGGTCGGATCGTCAACAGCTGGGGCTGGGGCTGTCTTTGCTTCCTCACCCTTGCCTAATCCTTTAACTAGAAATGTGGCTAATTGCTCATTGGTCACCATGCCCGCAGGGTTGAATGTACCTTCACCATAGCCAGCCGTTATTCCTGCACTCTTCATCGCCTCGATATAGGGTAACGCATAGCCGAAGTCGGGAGTGTCGATTTCTACGTCTGTGAAGGATGATTTCTTGAGATCCATGTCGACTTTTAGGCCAAAAATTAACGCTGCCACCTTCGCGAATTGGGCGCGATTCATCTCTTCTTTCAATCCGAAACTACCATCGGATATACCGTCAAAGATGCCTGCTGAAAACAACGCATCGAACTTGGCCTTCGTCGCTGCGTCCAAGTCCTCTAGATCGCTGAAATCTGCCGATGTCTTCGCTGAAATCATGCTGCCGCCAAACGACGCGGCAGAGGTCAAACCAAGAGCCAATACGATAGTCCTAATAAGAGATTTCTTGTTCATGATCGTAACTAAACCTACCTTCTAGTAATATTTTTTTACTTACCACATGTCATATATCATCCTAACAATATTTACATAAAGAAATCTTAATGAAATCTTAATGGATTTCCACTTCATAAAGTGTTGACTTCTAAACATAAAAATACATCGCACCGAGGTACTTGCCTCAGTGGCGATGTATTCAGAATTTACATACTACTAATCAGCTTACGCCTTCTCTTCTTCCCCCACAGCCACCGGATTTCCCTCGTAGCTAATCCAATCGCTCCATGAACCGGAATATAGCTTAACCTTCGGATAACCCGCTTCTTGTAAGGCGATGACATTCGGACAAGCAGATACACCTGAACCACAATAAACGATAATCTCATCCTCTTGGTTGATCGCATTAAATCGCTCTGCTTGACGCTCTGCACTACCCCAAGCTCCTGCAGCAGTCAGCGTATCTTTCCAGAAATAATTACGTGCCCCTGGAATATGACCTGCGACAGGATCAATCGGCTCTTCTATTCCTAAGTATCGACGCGGCTCTCTTGAATCAATGAGTACCATGCCAGTAGTTCCTAGCTTATCTCTTACTTCCTCCACAGAAGCTAACATTTGACGCTGCACTTTAGGAGAGAATATACGTGTCTCAACTGTGGTCGGAACCTGATCCGTTACTGGATAACCTTCTGATTTCCAGTTAGAATAACCCTGATCTAGCACATAGACTTCCTTATGATTAAGAAATTGCAGTAGCCACCACAGCCGTGAAGCCATTACGCCTCCTTGATCATCATAAGCAACAACCACTGCACCTTCTCCAATTCCTATAGAGCCAAAGTGCATTGAAAGTGTTCCTAAATCAGGCAATGGATGTCTTCCTCCATGCTCTCTTACGGGTCCAGATAAATCTTGCTCTAGATCAAGGTAGTATGCTCCTGGTATATGATCCTCTTGATAGGCTTTTCTTCCTGACTCTGATTGACCAAGTGCAAACCGACAATCCACAATAATTAAATTGGACTCTTGCAAATGTTCCGATAACCACTTAGGGCTTACAATCGATTTCATCTTCATACACTCTCCCTCAAAGTAATTTCTATATCTTCCCTGTCTCTCTTATACTATACGATAATTTAGCTGTCTAAAAAGAAAAATTCTAGTATAAGTTCTTTAACCTATATGCTGAACAAGTAGAAACGGTTTCACTGTCCTTACAAAGGCAGATGCGTTTCTTAAGGTGATACTTAGAATTTATGATTTGAAAGTTATAAATTCTATATCACCAAGAAGAAACGGTTTCACCGTCTTTACAAAGGCGGATGCGCTTCTTAAGGTGATACTTAGAATTTATGATTTGAAAGTTATAAATTCTATATCACACAGAAAAACCCGTCTAAAGTCTAGTTTTTGCCTAAACTTTAAGATGTTTTATAAGTTAGCTTTATAGTGTAAAGTATACTTAAGATGAATACGCTTATGGAGGTTCAGTATGCAAGATAATACAGTATTACAGCTTCGTAATGTCACGAAGAAGATTGGTTCGAAAACAATTGTCGATCACCTGACATTCGATATTCCGAGTGGGGAAGTATTTGGCCTACTTGGTCCGAACGGTGCTGGTAAAACGACTACGATTCGTATGATCGTAGGGCTTATATCTATGACAGAGGGCGAAGTATACATCAAGGGTACTTCTGTTAAACAAAATTTCGAACAAGCGATGAGTCAGCTTGGGGCTATCGTAGAGAACCCAGAGATGTATAAATTTCTTACTGGTTATCAGAACTTAGTTCATTTTGCACGTATGCATGATGGAGTAACGAAGGAAAGAATTGATGAAGTAATTGAGCTTGTTGGACTAAAGAACCGTATTCACGAGAAAGTGAAGCGCTACTCACTTGGTATGCGTCAACGTCTTGGGGTAGCACAAGCGATTCTGCATAGACCGTCTGTGCTTATTCTAGATGAGCCGACCAATGGTCTTGATCCAGCTGGTATTCGAGAGCTTCGTGACTATCTACGTCATTTGGCACAGTCAGAAGGAATTGCTGTTGTCGTCTCTTCTCACATGCTGTCCGAGATGGAACTCATGTGTGACCGTGTCGCGATTATTCAGAATGGCAAACTAATCGATGTCCGTTCATTAGAAGAAACGAAAGAGAGTGCAGCACTCAAGCGCGTAATTATCGAAGTGGATTCACCAGAAGATGCGATTAGAGCGCTCGCTTCAATCTCAGAGAATATAGCTCTTACGGTCACTTCAAGTGGTGTAGAGTTACAGGCAGACCGAGAACAAATTCCTGAAATAACCGTGTTACTTGTTCGCGCAGGTATCAAAGTATATGGAATTCGATCTATTACTAAATCATTAGAAGATCAATTCCTCGAAATGACAAGGAGTGAGCAAATTGTCTAGTTCCATCGCCCTTATTCGTAATGAAAATATGAAAATATACAGAAGGCCTCGCACATGGGTTATGTTCTTAATTCTAGTTAGTGTGCTAATTCTTATGACCGTTCTCTTTCAGGTGCTCGACAAAGGCGGTAATGAACCAGTCGATTGGAGACAGCAATCTGAACAATCCATTCAACAAAATAAGCAAAGTATCGCTGACATATCAGGTGATCTTTCAATAGGAGCAGAAGCTTATGTCAAAAATATGGAAAACTCTATTAAAACAAATGAGTATGCGCTAGAGCACAACATTAACCCTTACGAAGAAACCATGTGGAGTACAATGGATACATTAGCAGGAATGATTGGACTCGTCACACTCCTCACCATCATTGTTGCAGCCGATATGATTGCAGCTGAGTTCTCATGGGGAACCATTAAACTTCTGCTCATTCGTCCAGCTACACGGACCAAAATTCTAGTGAATAAATATATTGCTACACTATTATTCTCAGTAGTTCTATTAATCGTTATGTTCATTGTCTCCTTTATACTAGGAGCAATAACGGAAGGGTTTAGTGGAATTACCCAAGTTCAACTATATGTAGGTAGCGATGGATTAGTTCATGAGCGTTCGATGCTTGTTAAAGTCTTGCAGACCTACGGCTTTCAAATCGTTTCACTTATTATGTATGTAACGCTTGCGTTCATGATCTCTTCTGCATTCCGTAGTTCAACGATGGCAATCGCCTTCTCACTTGGACTCATGTTAGTCGGTAATACCGTAGTTGGCTTGTTTAGCCATTATGATTGGATTAAATATGTGCTGTTCGCCAACATTGATCTAAACCAATATTTTGGCGGCAATCCACTAAGACCTGATATGTCATTGGGATTCTCAATAGCCATATTAGCTATTTACTTTATCATCTTCCATCTTATTTCCTGGATTCTATTCATTAAACGTGATGTTGCAACCTAGTCTAGTGCCGCTTACCGAAGAACATGGTCGTTACATCTGTTCGTGGCGTTACCCAGAGCCATACAACGTATACAATTGGCCTTCATGGGATGAAATGGTTCACAATCAAGCAGAATTTGCAGATCCTTTTATCCGTGAAACACAGTATATGGCTTATGTCGATTCAAACGAAACCCTTATTGGCTTCATCCAGTTGTTCCCTATGCAAGGTGTAACAAGACTAGGGCTAGGTCTTCGCCCTGATCTCTGTAGTAAAGGTAGTGGTGTAGCTTTCGTGCAAACCATCGTCCAGACTGCAGCCAAACTAAACCCCGAGCATCAAATCGATCTGGAGGTTCTCACTTGGAATCACCGAGCTATCAAGGTGTATGAACGTGCTGGTTTCACCATCTCAGACACCTACAAACGCTCAGCAGGAGAAAGTACTATTGAGGTGCATTGTATGGTGATTGGGTGATTTCATTAAAACCCCAAGAAACGCATCTGTCTTTAATAGACGGATGCGTTTCTTTAGTTGATTGGGCGATGAAACCAAAGATCGATAGAAGTAATTCTCCGACTAATGTCGTGGGCTTTAACAGGATTTTCTCCCTGTAATTTCATAAGTGTAAGGCGATAAATTAGAATAGCTGGAAATCCTCCTTCTATTTCGATAGCGACAGACTGATTCGTTAATAAAACCTGCAAAAGGCAGGAACATTTCCCGCTAAAACTATCATCAAGGTTGAATTCACAGAAATTAACATGATTAATTCCTGTTAATGAAGTTGGATAACTTACATCAAAAAGGAGCTCGTCCCATAAGTAGAGAATTCTACTTATGGGACAGCTCCTATATTTTTACGAATAATAGCTATTCAAAAGCCCCTACATCATCTGAGAACTCAATATCACTTGCATATTGACGCAGTAACTCAAGGAATGGCTCCCCGTATTTGCGATACTTCGTTTCGCCGACTCCCTTAACAGAAAGCATATCGTATGAGGTGATCGGGCACCGCTCACTCATTTCACGCAGCGTTGCATCGTTGAAAATAAGATATGGCGGTACCTTCTCACGCTCAGCAATTTCCCTACGAAGCAGACGAAGCTGTTCGAATAGTGTGCTGTTCGTCGCCGCTGCAGCATGACGTTCTGGTCGACTCACCTTCTGGAAGACGCGAGTTGTCCCTTTGAGCACATCTACTGCGGGCCATTCTAGCTTAACCGTTGGATATTGACCTTCAGTTAGACCAAGATACCCCTCTGCAATCAAGACGTTAATGAGATCCGCTATAGCTTTCTCGGTCATCGTATTCAGTGCACCATGAGTCGGCAATTTATCGAATCGATTCTGCATAATACGCTGTGCACGTGAACCCTTGAGTACACCAGCCACAAGCGTAACACCGAAGCGTTCTCCCATACGACGGACACAGGAGAATATTTTCTGTGCTTCAACTGTGATATCTACTGTTTCTCGTTCGTCCTTACAGGATGAGCACTCCCCACAATTCACTGCTTCACCAGCATCGCCAAAATACTGGAGAATATAAGTGTGAAGGCATTGTGGTGTATAGCAGTAATCGACCATCAGCTGCATTTTGCGATAATCCTGCAGCTTGCGTTCATCGCTCTGCGTCCCCTGCTCGATCAGAAATTTCTGTGTGATGATATCCTGTGCGGAGAATAATAGAAAGCATTCACTTGGCTCTCCGTCACGTCCTGCACGGCCTGCCTCCTGATAATAGCTTTCCATGTTCTTCGGCATGTTGTAATGGATCACATAGCGAACATTAGACTTATCGATTCCCATGCCAAATGCATTGGTCGCAATCATGACACGAATGTCATCATAGAGGAATGCTTCCTGCGTGTGAGCACGCTCGCTCTCAGGTAAGCCGGCGTGGTATTTGCCGACGGCGATGCCGTTCTTGCCTAGGTGGGCGTGTAATTCGTCCACCTCTCGTCTTGTCGCGGCATAGATAATGCCGGGACGATGGGTATGAGCGCGGGCATAGCTGAGGACGAAGTCCCGCTTATTCTCCCCGCGCAGCACGGACAAGGCGAGGTTCTCACGACCGAAGCCAGTTACATGTGCCTCTGCTGAGCGCAGCCGCAGCAGGCGGGCAATGTCCTCCGTCACCTCTTCGGTGGCGGTAGCTGTAAACGCAGCGACTAGCGGGCGCTGCGGCAGTTCGTCAACAAACGGCGCGATGTTCGCGTAGCTCGGCCTAAAATCGTGACCCCATTGGGATACACAATGGGCTTCATCTACAGCAATAAGCGGGATGTTAAGAGCCGCCATCCGCTGGCGAAACCCACTTAACTCAAGCCGCTCAGGTGCTACATAGAGCAGCTTGAGCTTCCCTTGCATCGCATCTCGAATACGCTGCTCGACTGCTTGCCAGTCTAGAGTGGAGTTAATATAAGCAGCGGGAATCCCTACCTGATTGAGCGCATCCACCTGATCCTTCATAAGTGAGATCAAGGGAGATACAACAAGCGTTACGCCTGGTAGCATTAAAGCAGGAATTTGGTAGCAAATCGATTTACCTCCACCAGTAGGCATGATCCCAATGACATCATGTCCTTCTAATAAGCTAGTAATAATCTGCTCCTGCCCTTTACGAAAATTGGGATACCCATAATATTGTTTCAGAAGCGTTTTGGCTTCTATTAATCGTTCCATAAACTTGCTTTCCTTTCAGGTGTCGCAAAATAAAACACAGTTTAGATCAAATGAATTAGTTTGGTTAATCCACCTTGAGAGGACACTTTAATCAGATGGCGACTAGCATCGTAACGAATCGTCCCTTGCCCGATTTCAACCTGTGCATCTGAACCTAACGCATAGAAAATATCATCCGTTAATGTCCGAATGCATTCCTGTTGCTCCTCTTCCTCTAGTCCCTGCCAATCGGCAGATGACATTTCAAAAAAAGCATAGACTTCATCAATTCCAGCGACTGCCTCGGCGAGCTCACGGTGAATGTCTTCATATTCTCTGGCAAACTTTACTCCCATTCGTTTCGTTCCTTTCCAAACTGATCGTTATCGTTACGAGTGTACCACATTTTAAGTCTAGATTCCTTACCCAAGTAGAACAGTCTTCAATATCTGATCCAAAAAATAAAATGAAAATGGGCTTTTATTCTTAAAATTTGGTATGATAAAAGGATCAACATTTTTACAAAAATGGTTTCGGAGGCCTCTTTATAATGTCGAAGCTTCAAATTCCGAAAAATCGCATAAATTATTTGCTTAAGGAGCTATCCAAATACAACGAGCCTGATGAACTTGAGCGTGGCTGGTCCCTTTACCATAAGGGTCATGTTGTGAGTATGCAGCCTAAGTTAGATATTCTTCGAATTGAAGCTGTTGTTCGAGATGAGCAGCTCTTTGAAGTTACGCTAGACTTAGCCAAATTTGATGCTAGCACATGCACTTGTGATGCTACTCAAGCTTGTGAGCATATAGCCGCTGTCGTATTTAACTTATACGCTGCACATGGTCGACCAGAGCTCTTGCTTCAAGAGCTTAAGCTACTCGCAGCCAAGAAGCCACGTTCGCTTAAATCGCGTGCAGATCAGTTGAACAAGAAGATCGAAGCCCCTTTGGAGTCAGGTACTTCACAGGATTGGCAACGTTTCTTTGATATGCGATTCCGTGGGTTTGCGATATCGCATTCCTATACATTCGATATGTTTGCTGCAGCAGTATGGGATTCACTGTCTCCTTATGGAAATACTTGGTCTAAGCCGGTTCAGCAGATCTATTTGCTAAATATCATTATTTTCACCTTACATAAAATCGATGAATTCTACCTGACCTCTAAATCGTCTTATCTTTCCTCTTACCACGAGACGAGCTGCAAACAAGCGATGATTTTCTGTCAGGATAAATTGAATGAGCTAATGGATGCTGTCCAGAAGACAGAATTACGACCACAAGACGAACGTTCTTGGCATAATTCGCTTCGATTACTGGGTGTAACAGCATTACAAGGTAAAGAATCCCCTATCGACTGGCTATATGTTTATAGACGAATATGGTCGAGCCTAAGTAGCCGTAAACAATGGATCACGGCAGAAGTCCGTCGATTAGACGAAGAAATAAGGAAACAAAAACAATTACATATCAAATCTGTAAATGATCAGACTGGTAAAGTAGCCCCTACCTCTTCCAAACAAGATGTATTACTGCTCGCACGAGCACATTTTGAAATTATCGCTGATCGTATTGATCCAGCACACCAATTGCTAAGTGGATTACATAAGCGTCACGTGAGTGATTACTATTTATATCTAGAGCAGTATGCAGCAAACGGACAATGGGAATTAATGCTCAAGTGGTTGCGTTGGCTATATCCAGTGATGAAAACAGCAAGTCAGGAAGATTTCCGTGTCTTATGTCAATACTGGACAGAAACAGCTGAACAGACAAACACGGATTACGAATGGGTACAGACGATGGAAGCTCTACTACCTCGTTCCTATTACTATTACACCTCCTATTTGTTGAAGTCCAAGCGTTATCGTCAATGGGTAGACCTTCAACTGGCCACTCGTGTATCACCGCTGAATCTATATGCGCTGGAATTACGTGCAGTAGAAGAATTCGAACCGAAGTTATTGCTACCGCTCTATCATCAAGCAATCGAAAGATCCGTATTAGAGAAAAATCGTGCATCTTACAAAATAGCAATGAAGCTGCTCGGTAAGCTCTCAGAATATTATCGCAAGCTTGGAATGACAGTAGAATGGACCTTGTTCATTCAAGAGCTGGGTGATAAATTCAGCCGGTTACGTGCATTTCAAGACGAATTAAAGAAAGGACGCTGGATGTCATGATCGATACATCTGCACTCACCGTCCACTCCAGTACGTTACCTGATGGGTCCTTGTTTCTGTGGGGACTTCGAGATAGCGGTGGCGTCTGGGATGTACTCGACTTTAAACATATTATGTTCGCTTGGGATTCTGCTTCCTTCTATGGAACATTCGTAACCGAGAAAGAATGGCAGGGCCGTGAAGGTGTAGAGCTATCTCCACTTGATGCTCTTGACTATCTAACTGCTCCGGCACATGCCGAGCATGTGCGAATGAAATGGAATGAGACAGCGGCTTTAGTTCGTAAGCTTGCTCCAGCAATGAAAGAAGCGCTGATGACTGAACGCTTCATGCCAAGTTACGAAAGCTGGAACAAAGGCGAGGTTGGCTGGAAACTATCACTCCCAGAGGAATTGCAACCGTTAATTAATGAGGATGCAGAGAAGTGGATTGCAGCGGTAGTTCCAGCATGGGTGGAAACTCATGGCGGAGGCGAACGTCTGCGAAGATTAGAACAAGCATATCCATTAATGAAGCAAGGAGAGCTGCCAAGCAGCCTATGGCTAGATGAGGAAGACTGGCTTCTTGCGATCGGTTGGAAACAAGATGCCTTGCCATTCCGTACCTGCCTCCAGCTCTCAGAGCCGGATAACGGACGGAACTGGCAGCTTGGCATCGTGCTGCAGGATCGTTCAGAACCTGGCTTGCTGCGGGCTGTAACGAGCAGCGGCGAGCTGATGCCAAGCGAGCTTCCAATACCAGAAGCTTGGCTGCCGCACATCGCCAAGGTGCCCCGTGATGCCAGCAAATGGCTACGCCTATTGCCATGGCTGCCCGCCACGGAGGATGGCGAAGCCGTGGATCTTCCCGTCGTGCTCGGACACGACGGCGCTTGGCGCTTCCTTGTTGAAGGAAGCGGTCGACTGATCGCAGCCGGCTACACTGTATTCTTGCCGGCTTGGTGGGATCGCGTCCGCCGCTTACGGCCGCGGCTCCGCGCCAAAGCACGTGCGGCCACAGGTAACGGCCGCGCAGCATCGGCAATGTTCGGGCTCGGTCAAATTATGCAATTTGACTGGAAGCTCGCCATTGGCGACTTAGAGCTGACGGAAGACGAATTCCGTCAGCTGCTCGAACAAAAGCGCAGCCTCGTCGAAATCCGAGGTCAATGGATTCAGCTTGACCCTAAGATGATGGAACAGATTGAGGCCATCATCCTCAAAATGCAAAAAAATCAAGGGATCAGTGCCCGTGACGCAATTGCCCTGCACTTGATTGGCAATAAGAATATAAATGACAACGATGCGTTAGGTTTAGCTGAGGTTGATCTAGATGTTCATCCAATAGAAGATGATTTAACTGAACTTGGTAAGCTTCAATTGGAAATTGAGTTATCCGATCAATTAGAGAAGCTAATCGAAACCCTTACACATACCTCTCAAATTCCACTTGTAGAGCCAAGTGCTGATTTCAAAGGTTCTCTGCGACATTATCAGCAGGAAGGCTTCTCGTGGTTGTTATTTCTACGACAATTCGGCTTAGGCGGATGCCTAGCTGACGATATGGGTCTAGGTAAAACGATTCAGTGGATCACGTATTTACTTGCCATCAAAGAGGAAGCGAAGCATGCCATTGAGAATGAAGCTTTAGCAATAGCTACCGCTTCTTCCCCATCTGCGGACAGTCCAATTAGACAGGCCACTCCATCCCTACTGATTTGTCCAACTTCGGTGCTTGGTAACTGGCAAATGGAGCTTAAACGATTCGCTCCTACGCTAAAGGTTCACCTGCACTATGGTCCTCAGCGACTTAAGGGGGAGCAATTTGTAGAGTATCTTGTGGATGAACAAATCGATCTTGTGCTGACCTCCTATAACCTTTCTCACTTAGATGAAGATGAGCTAGTAGCGATTAACTGGAATTCGATCTGTCTAGACGAAGCACAAAATATTAAGAATGCTTATACCAAGCAAGCATCTGCCATTCGCCGATTATCAGGCTATCACCGAATTGCGATGACAGGAACACCGATTGAGAACAGACTCTCAGAGCTATGGTCCATTTTTGAGTTTATCAATCCCGGCTATTTAGGCACTGAACGAGATTTCAATCAACGATATGTCAATCCAATTGAACGAGAGCGTGATCCTGAATCTCTGAAGGCTGTACAACGACTCATTCATCCGTTCCTGCTGAGAAGAGTGAAGAATGATCCTGCGATCCAGCTCGATCTCCCTGAGAAGAACGAGAACAAAGTATTCATATCGCTGACAGCGGAGCAAGGATCTCTATACGAAAACTATATTCAAGACCTCTTCTCGCGTCTGGATAAACTGTCAGTCATGGAACGCCGGGGCTACATTCTAGCTGCACTCACTAAACTCAAGCAGCTCTGTAATCACCCTTCTCTGCTACTTAAGGAGGGAGCAACAGCACCATGGCGTCTGCGATCCAATAAGGTTGAACGCTTAACTGAAATGGTTCATGAGTTGCGACAAGAAGGTGACAAATGCCTCATCTTTACGCAATACGTAGAAACAGGAAACCTCCTTCAACGTATTCTGCAGGAAGAGCTTGGCGAGCCTGTGTCGTTCCTCCACGGAGGTACACCAAAGCAAGCGCGTGATGCAATGATCGCCCGTTTCCAGGATAGTGAACAAGAGCCCAAAGACCAGATCAACGTATTCATCCTATCTCTAAAGGCTGGCGGAATCGGTCTCAATCTCACAGCGGCGAATCACGTCTTCCACTTCGATCGTTGGTGGAATCCCGCTGTAGAGAATCAAGCCACCGACCGAGCATATCGCATCGGTCAATCCCGTAACGTTCAGGTTCATAAATTCATTACCTTAGGTACACTCGAAGAGCGTATCGATGAGCTTATCGAAGGCAAACTCAGCCTCTCTGAAGGCATTGTCGGCGGCGGTGAGCAATGGATTACTGAGCTTTCCGAAGGTGAGCTTCGAGATCTATTCTCGCTACGATCAGAATGGGTCGAACCACAGTAAGAAACTACTGAGCCCAAGCAATATAATTTCTTCAGGTGAATACTAGATAGTATACGTGTAAAACTTATACTTTCTTATTCACTAACGAAAACCAACACCCCCTTTTACATTCAGTTGTAAGAGGGGGTGTTGGTTTTCTCTATTCTTGAGCATGCATAAACACTCATTTATCATTTAAATTACATAATTTGGTTATATATGCAAACCTAATAATTTGAATTGCACAACTTTTAATACTACTTTAACAAAAGTACAGACTGGATTTTACAAACTAATTTTATAGTAGAGCTGCAAAGACCAGAATTATGATTATAATTCTACTACATCTACATTCTATAATTGGGGGAGATTTGCAAATGAGAAAGTTCATCACGTTATTAGCAGTTGTTATGGTTATGCTTACATCAGCTTGTTCAGGTACAAAGTCAGCGAATGATACAAATGATGGAGGTAATTCGCCAGCTCCTACTCCGGTTGTTGAAGATACAACACCAGTGAAGATTCAGTATTGGCACTCGCACGCAGAGGCTCAGATGGCAGGCGTAAATTACATGATCGAAGAGTTTCAGAAAAAATATCCTTACATAACAGTAGAACCGGTATTCCAAGGCGGATACGATGATCTACATAAAAAATTACAAGCTGCTGTAGCGGCGAAGGATGTTCCTGCTGTAACAAATGTCGAAGTTGCTTCACTTCCGAACTTTGCCGATAGTGGTGTATTTCAAGATTTAACGGAGTTAATCAAGCGCGATAAGGTAGATGTTGCTGATTTTTCACAAGGTATGTTGAATGCATATGCTTTTAATGGCAAGCAATTTGGATTCCCATTAATCGTAAGTACAAGTGTCATGATCTATAACAAAACGTTGTTTAACGAATTAGGTGTCGAGCCTCCACAAACATGGGATGAAATAGAAGCATTTAATAAAGCAGTCACGAAAAAAGAAGGCGATAAAGTTACTCGTCATGCCTTCTCCGTACCAGGTTGGGACGTATGGTACTACGATCCATGGAACCTCAATGGCGGTGGTTCAATTCTTACAAGTGATATGAAAAAGGCTGCAGTTGATTCTCCTGAAAGCTTACGTTATATCAAAAACTTCAAAAAATGGTCAGATGAAGGCTCCTTGCACATCGGGTATGGTAAAGGTGCTTCCGACACCATGCGTCAAATGTTCTTAGAAGGCAAAATCGGTATGGTTCAGCACTCCTCCGCTATTATCAAAACCTATGTACAGAATGCTAAGTTCGAAGTTGGCGTATCCTTCCTCCCAGGTGACAAGCAGCGCATATCTAACATTGGAGGCGCAGGTATCGTAATGATGGCAGGCGTAAAGGACAACCAGAAGGAAGCAGCTTGGAAGTTTATCCAGCATATGACTTCAGCTGAACATAATATCAAATGGGCAGAGTACGTTGGATACTTGCCAACACATAAATCAGTAATCGATACAGAAGAAGGTAAAGCGTATCAACAAAAATGGCCGCAATATAAAGCCGTTCTGGACAACTTCGATAACGTAAAACCTCGTATGCAGCATGTTGGTTATTCAGAATTCAGTAGCTTCTATAAAGAAGCAATGGGCAAAATGGTGCTTGAGAAGGCAGATCCTGAAGCAGCTATGAAAGAGGCTGCTAAGAAAATGAATGAAGTCCTAGATGATCTTTAATCAATAGTTTGAGAGTTTGAGAGTTCGACCAAATAGTTTGACAATAGTAGGTGCGAATTTTATTTCGCACCTACCATTATTATGATCTATGTATGAAATGGGGTTAATGAATGGAAACACACACAAATGTAGATCAATTTATCGTAATAACCAAACGCAAAAGATTTAATTATCAGTTTTTTGATAAACTAAAAGACTTTTCATTTGCAGCCCCTGCTCTTATATTCCTAAGTGTATTTATTTATTATCCACTGCTTTATTCCCTGTATATTAGCTTTACGAATTGGAACATGACGAAGCCTAACAAAACGTTTATAGGATTCGAGAATTATGACAAGCTGATCCATAACGAGCTCTTCTACAAAGTGTTAGGAGTAACCTTTACTTATACCATTATCGATGTTGTATTAACGCTTGTGATCGGTCTTCTATTCGCTTTATTGTTTAATTCAACAAAAAAAATCTATAATTTCATGCGGATGATCGTATTTATGCCTTACTATATCTCGATGGTTATTGCCGCTATGATATTTGTTTGGATCTTTAACTCTCAGTTCGGATTAGCTAATCGCATCATCGAAGTATTTGGCTTTGATCCCGTCAATTGGCTAACGAATCCAAGTACAGCTTTGTGGTCACTGATCACCGTTTCTCTCTGGAAAGGCGTAGGATTTGCTATGCTCATATTTATCGCAGGCTTGCGTGGAATTCCAGTTGAATACTATGAAGCTTCAGGTATGGATGGTGCAAGTAAATTCAAACAATTTATCCATATTACTCTTCCGCTTCTATCACCGATTACACTTTTCTTGGTTATCACTAACTTTATTTCCTCCATGCAGGTATTCCAATCGGTAAATGTGATGACAAATGGTGGACCGCTTAATGCTACGAAGGCAATGGTCTATTGGATTTATGAAATGGCATTTACAGAATTTAAGACAGGCAGGGCATCAGCACTCGTTATTATATTCTTCTTGATCATCATTCTATTAACAATAGTACAGTTTATGGTTTCTAAAAAACGAGTTCACTATGAAGGGTAGGCAGATAGATGACATTCCGAATTTCTAAAACCCTACGTATACTGACAGCAATTATTGTGACTGTAATTATGTTTTTTCCAATCTATTGGTTGCTTATTACCTCTTTGAAATCCTCTCATGAGCTAAGACAAGCTATCCCGACTTTCTGGCCTGAGCAGTTCAACTGGTCCAACTATGCAGATGCGTTTAAAGCAGCTCCTTTTGATCGTTTCTTTCTCAATACGGTCATTCAAACAGGAGGTATTCTATTTTTACAAATTAATATTGCCATCATAACTGCATTTGCGTTTGCTAAGGGGAACTTCTGGGGGAAAGACAAGCTGTTCTTATTAGTGCTTGCTGCTTTAATCGTACCGGATCAAATTACGTTTGTACCTGTTTATGTGATGATGGCTAAAGTGAGCTGGCTGGACACGTTCTTTGCGTTAATCATACCTCATGGCGCATCTGCTTACGCTATCTTCCTACTCAGGCAGTCGTTTAAATCCATTAATAACGATGTCGTAGAAGCAGCTCGTGTAGATGGAGCAGGCCGTCTGCATATATTGTATAAGATATTAGTTCCTTTGGCGAAACCAACCATTAGCACACTTGTCGTTCTTACTTTCATCTCAAGCTGGAATTCTTATTTTTGGCCACTTGTTATGACCAACTCGAATACAATGCGCGTTCTAACTGTAGGTATTTCGATGATGAAAGACTCTGTCGCTGGTGATGAAGCTCTTAACTTCCATCTGATCAGTGCAGCAAGTGTGATGATTATTCTACCAATCGTTCTCGTATTCATACTCGCTCAAAAGCATATCGTAGCTGCTATGGCTCACTCTACATTTAAATAGCCTAAGGAGAAGGATATAATGAAACGATTTCTCTCTCAGCTTGTCAGGCGTAACTGTCAATAAGAAATATGTCTGGATAAAGAACCTTCAATTCCACTTTTCATATCGGTTTTGAAGGTTCTTTTGCAACCCTGTGGTGAATGATAGGAATTCTATTCTTTCCAATCTATATTAACCTCTTTAATGCCATCGATTTGCCAGATGTGATCGAATAAGTCTAGCATTCCTTTGCGTCTAGAGGTGTGTATTCTAAATTCCATGAATATTCGCTTATTATTAATTGGATCTATCTCTTCCCTGACGGCCATTTGTTCAACAGCCATCTTCTCCTTTTGCAACAAGGACGTGATTACTTCTACACTTTTGGGTCTGTTAGCCATGACTATTTTGAGGCTACCATATTTCTTAAAAAGAATAAGCTTGCTCTCTAATTTATCAATTAACCAAATCATCAGCATGATAATGAGAATCGTTATAACAGCTGGCCAGTAGAATCCCGCTCCTACACTTAAACCAATAGCAGCAACTAACCACAATGTAGCAGCTGTCGTTAAACCCGAAATCACATTATTCGAACGCCTTAGAATTGCACCTGCCCCCAAAAAACCAATACCGCTAACAACTTGCGCGGCTAAACGAGCAGGATCGAATCTCGCATTGGGATGATTCAGTAAATGATCACTAAACCCATAAATCGAAGTTAGCATAATTAAAGCTGAACCAACTGAAACGAGAAGATGCGTTTTAAAACCGGCTTGTTTATTCTTTCTCTCTCGTTCCCAACCAATAACTCCCCCTAACAGCGCTGCTAGGAGCAACCGAAACACGATCGTCCCTATACTTATTTCAATGTTATACATGAGTCAACATCCCCTTCGAAGCTACAATTAAATGATTGTATTATTATGTAAACGATTTCAAATTACTTGACCAAGTGTATCTCCCTATCTATTCCTCCCCCAATCTAAGACATCTTACTTCTACAAGAAGATCTCTATAACAGGACAGAGTTGTTACAGAATGAAATAAAGAACCCTTTCGCATAGAAATACACATACATAAATAGTGCGTGTAATGCAAAAGGGTTCTCAATGTCTCCGCCCATATCTCATTATATTAAGCAATATTATATGCCGTTCATAGTCATATGTCTACCGCTTTATGACATGCTTCGCATGAAGGTTCCACTTGTGATTGTGACAATCACGACCACGCACTTGCACTAGGTCCTTGTATACTTCCACTACTAACCCCTCACTGCTACCTTGAATCGCTGGAATAGGCATATCTGCAGAATTCCAAGGCTCATAAACGGAAGAAGAGTTGATCATCGTGAATTGATCTTTAACAACCATATTCGGCAGCTTTAATTCCCAGTGGGTGTGACCTGTAAATAAAATCACCTTTGGATACTCAGCAAGCAGTTCCTTTAACCTCTGATGCTGCACGACTCCCCTGTAATTGGGTACACTACTTCCCGCTACCGTACCCGGTAATGGTTGATGTAGAAATACGAATGCCGGTCTCGATCTTTCACCTTCGGTAAGCTTGGTAGAAAGCCACGTTAATTGCTGTTGTGATAAGTAAGCATCATCCCCTACACCCGGATCTGTCTGCCGATATCTCTCCGAACCGAGCATAATAAAGTGATACCCATTAACCCATCGATCATAATAAACCTTCTGTTCTCCTGTCAGTTGCAGAAACCGTTCGATCGAAGAAGTCTCCTGCTCCCCATTGGGAAAGGAATCCTTACTCCATTCTCCATGCCTGTTGTACCAGGCCTTGTAAAACTCATGATTACCTATCGTATAAAACAATTGCTTAGGATGTACCTGACTGTTCATCACTTTGTTCAGTGTTGCATAATCCTCAGGACGCCCATTGCCTAGATCACCATTAATAACAAGAGCATCTGACCTAGGAGATGCCAATTGCAAATCAATTAACGCATTACGAAACTTGCTTACTGCAGCATCCGTTACCAAATGAATATCACTCAGTACTTGAAATGTCAGAACTGGGGTCTCATTGTCTGCAGCAATGGCAACGCTCCGTGTATCGTACCCTGCTGTTACTAGGAAGGTCATCGTAAGTGTTAATGTCATTAAACGTTTCCATAATCCCATTCCATTACATCCCCCTGAATCATAAATATGGAGTTTCTCTTAGCTCCTTGTATAGGTTTCCAACTTTTGTCGTATTTTATAAAGGCGAAGTTAACACAGAGTAGGAAGGGGGAAGGATGATTTGGTAGAGAATAAATCACATGCTGATAATTATGTAGGCACAAGCAGTATGAACGCAGAAAATCAAGACATGGAGTTTGTAAACGATACATTGCAGCTCGCTGAGGATAAGAAAGCTATTGTAAATGAAGAGGAAGAGGCACTAGAAGAACATGAGTAATTCACAACTGACTCTCTAGTTTCTGAAGGTATTTTCTAAAAAATACTCAAAAAACTGCCTAGATGGATCATCTAGGCAGTTCTTTAATCCCATATAACTAAGTACGTACAATCTCAGTTCTACCTAGTTTCAACGACTACATCACGACTTAGCTCATTACCTTGTATTTTATCAACTACTATATTCCTTATATTAAAGGGATTCCCTATCAAAATTACAATAACAATTACAAATGTGATCAACAGCCCTTTAGGCATAGTCGTGTTTACGTTCAAGTTGATCTCCACCTTTCTTCATCTTATAACTCTAGCCTACCTGATAGAGTTGAAGGAAGTGATAAGAAAAGTTAAAGAAAATCTTAAGAATAGAATAGGGACAAAGAAAAAAGACTGTATCAAGAGTTGATAGTATCCCCTTAAAGCAGATAAGCCTCCTCTTAAGACAGCCCTGTAGCGCTTATTAAATTCTTGAACAAATGGAATCGAGTCGATTGATGAACGCTGCGTGGACGGATTGTCCTTACGATCGCTGCCGTATTTATTAACCTCTTTTAATCCAAAAAACACTTCTCTTCCGTGCACTCAGCAGTAGTCCCATTAAGAACACAACGAGTACAAGCAGCACTTCTGTAAGGTTCGAAAGGCTTACCTCTGGCATCCATTCATCAATGATGTGTACAACATATATATCAACAACAATTCGAAACAGACTAAACAAAATCCTTGTCGCCTGACTCGGCTGCAGCAGCATCTTCGTTAAGCTTCCAATCATCTTGGTTGCTTCGTTATCACTACCGAGTGAATTGCGGAAAATTCCAAAACAAATGATTTTAAAAGCAAATAAACCGATCTTGATCGCAATCTTGAACATGAAGAACATCGCGAGAAAACCAAGAATAGCTCCCCATGACGTATACTCAACCCCGACAATTTTGAAAATCCCGACTTGTACGAAGAAGAACAGCCCAAAGAATAATAGACCAAGGAGCAGTAGAACAAGCAATATACTTGTAATTAACACCGTCTTTTGCTTGCCACCGAAACGAATAATTTTGATTTTGGGCTTGTTCTGATCTTTGTTGTATGGATCTTTGTTGTATGGATCTTTGTTGTATGGATCTTTGTTATATGGATCCTGATCATCCATTTATTATTTTCCTCCCATCTGTCACACACTGCTTATAGGTTTTTAACACTATGTTATAATAAAACAAAGGAGTGAAGCCATATGATGACTACAATAGGACTCATTAGACACGGTATTACCGACTGGAATGTCGAGAATAGATGGCAAGGCCATTCAGACATACCTCTTAATAAACAAGGCATTGAACAGGCCGAGGCAATTGCTGGTCGTTTAACAGGTGAGCACTGGGACGTCATTGTCGCAAGTGACCTGTCCCGCGCTAAGGCTACCGGTGAAATGATCGGTCAAGCACTTAATCGTGAGGTATTAGTTGAACCAAGGCTGCGCGAACGCTTCTGTGGCGAGATTGAGGGTACAACTTCACCCGAGAGACTTGCTAAATGGGGTCCTGATTGGATGGATCTGGACTTAGGCTTTGAAAGTGATGAAGCTCTTGGAGCACGTGGTGTGCAAGTAATTGAAGAATTAGCTTTTACCTATGAAGGTAAAAAGATACTTATTGCCACTCATGGTGGGCTTATTCGCACTACTTTAAACATCCTGATTCCTAGTCTTCAAATCCAAGTGGCTGGAATTGGAAATACCTCGCTCACTATCTTACATAAAAAGAATCAAGATTGGGAGTGCTCCCTCTATAATTGTACCACGCATCTAGATGCATAATCGAATTTCCTACTCCCATATCTGAGATAGATCGAGATCAGCGGCAACAATATGTTGCCGCTATTTCTCGTATTTCATCATAAATCCCAATCTTTTGACATTATTTAAATTGTCAGAACACATTTTCGCTAAATTCATCCTATTACAGACAAAAAGAATTATAATAAGATAACATTGTATTTTTCCGACTATTTAATTACTGAGATGAAGGAGTATGTTAATTTTGAAACAAAAACTTTTTTATGTACTCTCTGCTTTAAGTGCTCTCATCATCATATTTCTTCTAAGCAATATTGATAAAGGAATTATAATCAAACCCGTTGAACAGATGCAACTCGAATTCAGCGCACTTACACCTGTAACAATTGAAGAAATTAAAGAACGCCTGCCCCATATTACGATTGAGGATGCTGAACAAAACATAATACGGGTCGATCCTCAGATGTTTATGAAAACCATCAATGATGTGAAGCTAATACCTGGTGTTGTGCATGTAAACTTAGTTCCAGGAATGCCTGATTTCTCCTGGCATAATTACGGACAAGGTATCGCTGAACAACTATCCAAAGTCCTAAATGGTGATTTAGGGACAGTCATCTCTAGGTCTCAAGGCAAGGAATCTCCACTGACAGATTACCTTCCTACTATGATCGCAACCTCCTTCTCATATTTAATTCCAGGTCTACTACTAGGTATCCTAATTGGAATCCTATTTGCGATCTTTGCATCTTTGCGTCCTAAGATTGGGTATTGGTTTGATCAAATACATAAAGTGTTTATTCTTTTCCCTGATTTTGTAGTCGTGGTCGCTCTGCAATTAATAGTAATTTATTTAACCAAGTTTGCATCTGGTCGGATTATCTTGATCGCTCAAATAGGTACTGAAACACCATTTCTTCTCCCCTTATTGACGATTTCATTCATACCAGGCGTTATGGTTTATGGCACGGTTCGGGCCGCAATTGTACGAGAACTAGCAGAATCATATGTAAAAACCGCTTATGCCAAAGGCTTATCTGCTATGCAAGTCCTTATACGGCACATTATGCGGAATGTAATGGAGGATTTATTCGCTATTTTACCAAGAGCTACTACATCAGCAGTAACCGCTATGGTCATTGTTGAGGTCATGTGCTTAATCCTAGGGGTCGGCGGGTTTGTGCTCAGCAAATACTATGTCTCCATAGGTACACTACCAACTATTTGTATAATACTAGCTTTGTTCACCATCGCAATGCATCTTATCTTCGCCTGGCTTCGCCAAAAATTCGTCATTCCTACTGGGGAGGTTGATAGAGGATGAATAAATACCGACTTCCTTACTTACTTGCATGGACTCTCATGATACTTATGATTCTCGTTGCTATATTCGGCTTTTGGCTTATGCCTCATGGGATCACGATTAATGATCAGCTCTTTTATATCGATCATCCAAATCCAAGCATTCATAAGAAAATAACACCGCCATTCGGACCCAATCAAGCATACTGGTTAGGTACCGATCACCGTGGGTATGATATGCTGAGTCTCATTCTGAATGGAATGAAGTATACATTAGGCATCGCTTTCTTGATTACTCTAATTCGGTTTGTGATTGGCATTCCAATTGGTTTGTTATCTGGCGTTACTGGCAAAGGTCGTACTGTCTTATCGACACTTAAATGGATTACGACTTCTTTGCCGCCGCTGCTGTTCGTATTCCCTTCCCTGTTCATTATCTTTCGAGCATTGCGTCTAGAGACAGGGATACCTGAAGGTCACCCTAATCAGATCGTATTTCACATTATATTTGTTGCTATGGTAGCGCTTATTGGCTTATTCCCACTTGCTTATCAGTTTAGCGAAAGGGCTCGTTTTTATCATGAGAAGCTATATGTTACATCTTCTACTATACTTGGAGCCTCGGTGAAGCATCGGATTACCAAGCATCTAATTCCCAATCTTAAATCTGAGATGTTGTATGCTTTCCTTACCGATTATGTTCAGGTCTTATTTCTGATGGGTCAGCTCGCTTTATTGAATGTATTTATTGGGGGTGGTGAATTGCTGAAATGGGATGTCGGTATAACAATTCCGATGACTACTTCTGGCGAATGGTTTGCGCTTATCGCACAGGGACTGCCTAAACTACGCATTTACCCTTGGTTAACTGTTGCTCCAATGGCATTCTTTGTCGCGTGTTTATTTATTATTCAATTTTTCATTTCTCAAATCAAGAAGGAAGGCGCGTTACGTAATAGTCATTAATATTATCCATACGGAATCCGCAAGACTGATATAGAGATAAGGCTCTCTCATTCTCAGTTGCAACTTCTAGTATAATTTGATCATCAGGGGCTTCAGCTTGGATTCTCTTAATTGTATGAAGAAGCGTGTATCGTCCAAATCCAAGTCCGCGGTATTCTGGCAGCATGCAAAAACCAAAAATAAAGGAAACACCTAGAAAGCTTTGATATCGAATATTACCAACGGGCACATTATTATAGTTAACAATTAGGGTCGTTATATAATCGTTATCCGAAACACTTAGAAGATGCGTTCGAACATCCTCTTCATCGATCCCAAACCCATTCGTATGAATATGAACAATCGTCTCGATATCTTCTGATGTATTTGTAGCGACCCGAAGCTGAATATCTGAGCGTGGTATCACTGAAAACTCACTAACATTGGATTTCTCAAGCTCCATCCAGTATTCAGATAAATGATATACCGCTCCATATTGCTCTAAGAAGGCCTTACCCGATATTGAACCACGCTGATTCATAAATATCATTTGAGGGAAGCCTCTACTCATACATGCCTCGCGTGCTTGTTCCACAAGCAGGCGAAATATACCTTTACGCCGATGATCAGGGTGAACCATGCCACTAAGTTCGGCTTCAGATAATGTAAAATAATACAGTCCGAGGAAAGCAATGAGCTTACCATCTTCATAAAATAGCCAGTCATTTGTTTCCTCTGAACTACGTGTTTCAAGAGAATCCCAATTGAGCTTTAGACGAATTTGATCATGATCATTACAAATCTCAGAAAGCTGCCTAATTGCGGCAAGTTGTTCCTGATTTAGTCTTTGACATGCTAATAAACCATTCATAATCGCCATAAAGCAATCTCCTTTATCTGGATATTCTTTATACATACATTCTTTTAGCAACATCGCAAAACCTCTTTTATAGTCATGTATAATTGACTTCACATATATGATTATGATTTTTGGATTAATTTTGGCCTTTTTAAAGTGATGGTTTTTTTGTTAAAATACGATAGTGCAGTTTTGGCAACTAGGAGAGGACGGTTATATGTTAATTATAGGGATCGCAGGGGGAACAGGCTCTGGCAAGACTTCCGTTGCAGAAGCAATTGCAAGTCAATTAGGCTCTGATAAAGCAGTTATCATTTCGCATGACAATTATTATTTAAACCATACGAATTTATCATCTGAGGAGCGCGCGCGGATTAATTACGATCATCCTAACGCTCTTGACAATGATTTATTGCTTGAACATCTCATGATGCTTAAACAATGTAAAGAAATCTCTATCCCTGTTTATGATTTTGTGAAGCACGAGCGTTCATCACAAACGATTCAGGCCTTACCAAAGCCCATTATTATCGTTGAAGGCTTACACGCATTATCTGTTGAGAGCATTCGTGAAGTGATGGATGTGAAGGTATTCGTTGATACAGATGCGGATATTCGTATCCTACGACGCGTAGTTCGTGACATGAATGAACGTGGACGCTCACTTGAATCGATCTGTAAGCAGTATATGACGACCGTGAAACCTATGCATGATGCATTTATCGAACCTTCTAAGAAATATGCAGACGTTATTATTCCTGAAGGGGTAAAGAACGAAGTAGGCGTGAATTTATTAATGACGTTAATGGAACAGCATTTAAGTCTTTAGAACCCTATCATAAACGATTCCGAAAATTGCTTTATTCCTGAGAAAATAAACAGAAGCACAAATAAGAAGCATAACTTGTCCATTATCAAGGACGAGTCATGCTTCTTTCTGTTGGTTCTAAATAAGATCAGTACCTGTGCAAAATACAATCGTGTTGATCGATGACCGCTGCGCGGACGGATTGTCCTTACGATCGCTGTTGTGCACTATACACTGATTATGATTTAGAGTCATACTTACTTGGATTAATTAAGCTTGTATCCACAATCACTCATATAACGAGCAAATGCTTGTTGCCCCTCTGTATCTTGTTTATAGACACCACAATATTGCAATACTTCAAGGAATTTATTCCCGACCTCTTGCTGAACTACCTGAACTGCTTGTTCCGACGGTAAGTGTGTACCGTTGTTCTCAACTAATTCTGTGATCCATTCAGTATGATGCGGCAATGCTTCTTGAACATCACTAGCCTGCTGCTCACCACTTAATGCAGCTGCAATCGTTTGTAGTTCTGTGTCTAATCGAGATGGAAGTACAGCTAGCCCCATTACTTCGATTAAGCCAATATTTTCTTTCTTAATGTGATGCAAGTGTCGATGTGGATGATAAATACCTTCTGGATGCTGTTCATCCGTCCGATTGTTCCGAAGGACAAGATCAAATTCATACTCTCCTTGATCATTACGGCGAGCAATTGGTGTGATCGTGTTATGTGGCGTTTCACCACTAAACGCGTGTATACCGACAGATGGGTCACTATAATTCCGCCAGCTACTAAGCATAGCTGTTGCC
Source organism: Paenibacillus sp. P5_B5 (assembly GCF_056400365.1). Taxonomy (NCBI): domain Bacteria; kingdom Bacillati; phylum Bacillota; class Bacilli; order Caryophanales; family Paenibacillaceae; genus Paenibacillus; species Paenibacillus sp. P5_B5. Next base: position 107,264 of record NZ_JBFULK010000014.1, on the reverse strand, counting down.
GCTGCATAGAGCTGCTCCCGATTATGACTCGCAAGTCGTACAACAGATAATGGCCATTTTACAATTCCACCATGAACTTCCGAGAATTCAGGGTGTGTAAACTCGGTGATGATTGGTGACTCTTGTAGCGGGAAGCGATGTCTGCCGCCCTGGTAGTGATCGTGAGTGAGAATCGAACCACCTACGATTGGTAGATCTGCGTTCGATCCTACAAAATAATGCGGGAACGCATCAAGGAAATCGAGTAACCGTTCGAATGTTCCTGGTGTAATTCGCATGTCTTCATGCTTACCACTAAAAACAATGCTGTGTTCATTATAATAAACATAAGGTGAATATTGTAGATACCAATCGCTGCCACTTAATTCAAGCGGAACAACCCGTAAATTCTGTCTTGCTGGATGATCAAGTCTACCTGCGTAGCCTACGTTATCTAAACATAGAAGACACTTGGGATAAGACGTCTGAACGACATTCTTCATTAAAGCAATTTCTCTAGGATCCTTCTCAGGTTTAGAAAGATTGATTGTAATTTCAAGCTTGCCATAAGGTGTTGGACTGAACCATATCTTATTCTTCTTAATGCGGTCCATACGAATATAACAAGCATCAATTGCAAGCTTATACCAATAGTCTGTAGCCGTTTGAATACCTGTTTCTTGTTCCTTAGCACGGAATTTTCGGATTGCATCCGATGGTCTAGGAATTAATAATCCCATCAGCTTCGTATCTAACAGGTCACGATAGGTAACCGTATTATGTGGTAGAATCCCTTCTTGAAACGCATAATCAAGCAGCAGATCAAGTATGGCAAAAGGTGTATCCTTATCTTCATTCTCCAGTTCAGGTGACCCCGAGGTCTGCTCGCATAAGAGATGTGATGTCCTAGCTTCCGGTGAAGAACACGGCGCTGTGAGGCTTAATTCAGCAAGTAAAGCATTACGCGCAACAATCACATCAAGACCTTCTAATAGTTCTTTGCGAAGCGCATATTGGAGCAGCTGTTCAACGGCAAGTGCCGCCTGTTCAGTGGTAATCGTTCTATTAGGTACGGATGCTAATTCCATCGCCGTAATCCTCCTTCAGTTATGCGTGTAAGTGCTGGCGAAGTAAGTCTAGGAAGATGCTGTAGCTACAGCATCTTCCCGCCTAAGTTAATCTTATCCCCGATATCCTTGGGGATGTGTACTGTGCCAGCGCCATGCACTGGCAATGATGTCGTGCAAGCCTGGTCGCTGCGGAATCCAGCCGAGCTCCGTGCGAGCTCTGTCTGCGGATGCTACCAGCACCGCTGGGTCGCCCTCACGGCGGCCTTCCATCGCCGCCGGAATCGGGTGGCCCGTTACTTCGCGGGCCACTTCGATTACTTCACGGACGGAGAAGCCGCGTCCGTTCCCTAGATTGTAGACGGTGCTCTCGCCACCGTCTAACAAACGATCAAGCGCACGAAGATGCGCATCAGCAAGATCGCTTACGTGGATATAGTCACGTACGCATGTGCCGTCAGGTGTCGCATAGTCATCACCGAATACGGAGATGTGCTCGCGTTGTCCAAGCGCCACTTGCAGTACTAACGGAATCAAATGTGTTTCAGGATTGTGATCTTCACCAATCTTGCCGCTCTCATGCGAACCTGCTGCATTAAAATAACGGAGAGCTACGAACTTCATACCATGAGCTACATCGAACCAGTGCATCATTTTTTCCATAGATAGCTTGGTTTCGCCATAAGTATTTGTTGGTAAGGTACGATCACTCTCTTGAATCGGCGTACGTTCTGGTTCCCCATAAGTTGCTGCGGTTGAAGAGAAGACAATCTTGTTAACACCCGCATTGCGCATTGCTTCTAGCAAACATAGCGTACCGTACACATTATTATGATAGTAAGCATAAGGCTCTTTCATACTGACACCAACAAGTGAGTTCGCTGCAAAATGAACGACCGCTTCAATCTCGTGATCGCGAAATACCCGTGCCATGAAGTCAGTGTCGCGAAGATCGCCAACTTCTAACGTACCACCGATTACCGCATCACGATGACCCTGCTGCAAATTATCAACGACTACAACTTCCTTACCACGAGCTAGTAATTCTGCTACCGTATGAGATCCAATATAACCTGCGCCACCTGTTACTAATATCGCCATGATTTACGCCTCCACTCTATTAACGCCGTCGCCAATGCCACTGACGTAGAAATCTGCTTCCAAGTCAGTCTGTTCCTTATAGGCTGCACCTACACGATCGATAAACTCTTCAATATGATCCTCGTGAACAAGTGATACCGTGCAACCACCAAAACCAGCACCGGTCATACGTGATCCAAGAACACCCGGAATCGTAAGCGCTGTATCCACAATAACATCAAGTTCATGACAGGATACTTCGTATAAGTGACGCAGAGATTCATGCGATTGCACCATCAGCTTACCGAATCCTACTAAATCACCTTGGCTTAATAGTTCAACTGATTGAAGCACTCTAGCATTCTCTTCTACTACATGCTTCGCTCTGCGACGAATGACCTCATTAGCTATTAAGCTTTCAACCTCTATATATAGATCGGGCGTTAATTCCGCTAATACCTTCAATTCTCCAAGGCCTGCAGCCTTCTCACGAAGTATAGCAACTGCCTGCTCACACTCAGAGCGGCGCTGATTATAAGCGGAATGTGCCAGTTGTCTCTTCTTATTCGTATTTCCTATTACTAATTTATAGCTACCACTCTTGAATGGAACATGCTGAAAATCCAAATCACTGCAACGCAGCAATACAGCATGATCTTGCTTGCCTTGTGCTACTGCAAATTGGTCCATGATCCCGCACATTACGCCAACATATTGATTCTCTGTCTTCTGTGCAAGTAGTGCGATATCCGTCCGGCTCATTTCCTTACCTTCCTGATCAAGCAAGCCATATGCTGTAACCACTTCTAACGATGCGGAGGAGGATAAGCCTGCACCATTCGGAATATCACCGTGGAATAACATATCATATCCACGCTGTACTTCTATGCCATGCTCCCTAAGCATAACAATGATACCTTTAGGGAAATTAGTCCAATCATCACTTGTATCAAATGCCAAATCTGATAAGGATTTTTGTACTCTCTTATCAAAGTTCGTTGAAGCCATGTTCACTAGATTATCCGTACGTGGGCGAATCAGCATTGTTGTTCCAACCGTCAGAGCTGCGGGAAATACATATCCACCATTATAATCGATATGTTCACCTATTAAGTTCACTCTTCCAGGAGCACAATACATGGCTGTATTAGCCAAATCTCCACCAAAAATTTGAATAAACTGTTCTTGCAAATGAGTAAGATCTTTATTTAACATGCTCATACCCTCCATGGCCATTGAACGTCTTCGTTCGAGTGAATTGCTTAACTCAAGTATACAGAATGATATAGCTAATTCCCAATGGATTCTTGTTAGATGCATATGGAAAAATGTGATTTTTAATAGTAAGATATATGAATCAATTTCATAATACCTTTAGCTGCTTCAATCAAGGCTATATATAGATCAAAACGGTTTAATTTGTCTATATATAGTTTCAATTAACTGGTTTCAATGAGTTATGAAATTGATTCAAATGGATGCTAAATAATAAATCGCATGAGGAGGTACCCCGTGTCACGCTTTGAGAAAGGTTACTCTGTCTCTTCTAACCCATATCCGGAGCTTTACTGTGACCCACAGGTCTTATTTGCTGGCGAAAGCAGCACCAAGCCTGGACATGTTGTCGGACCCAAAGTACTCGACTATTATTTATTGCATCATGTGATATCTGGACATGGTGTATTTAGTTGTGGTGGAAAGGAATATAAACTTCAGGAAGGGGATAGCTTTCTGATCGAGCCTGAACAGCTTGTTTCCTATATAGCTGATCTAGAGCAGCCATGGCATTACCATTGGGTTGCCTTTCAAGGGGAATCTTGCTCAAGGTTACTTAACGGTATCGGGTTTACTTCGATGCAGCCAGTTGTGCATGGCCTACTAAATCATGAACTTCCAAGATTATTTCAACAAATCCAAACTGCATTTTATGAAAAAAGAGCGTTCTCTCCCTATGAGGCCGCAGGTAATCTATATCTACTTCTATCCTCTTATGGAGAAGCACTTGGTCCCCATATTCATAACGAAACGACTCTACCAGAAACATTAGCTGCCAGTACGGTTCGGCAAGCCCTACATTACTTATCTACGCAATATGCGGAAGAAATCACGATGGAGACAATGGCAGATAGTCTTGGTTACAATCGCGCTTATTTATCTCGTTTATTCAAAAGTCATACTGGTGTAACACCGATCACATTCCTGCTTAAGCTTCGAATCGATCAAGCTCGCCGCCTATTAAGAGAACGTGAAGATTTAACGATTGAGCAAATTGCCTTTTCAGTTGGATTTCATGATCCACTTTATTTCTCTAAACAGTTCCGTCGATTGCTCGGCTTGTCGCCTTCCGAGTACCGTGTACAGTCACATGGGCAGATGTAGTACACATGAAATAGATAATGTGATTAACTTCCCTACTGTCATATGATACAATTAATGTAATATTTAGATAATTATCTACGTTAAATTGGAGGTGATAGGATTGATAAATGAAGCTGCCGCTGCTTCTCCAGGTATTTTGTTTTACTTCCTTCCATTTGCAATGCTAGTATTCTATATTCTCTTAATAGCTGGTGTAATTTTTGCTGTTGTATACGCACTCCGATGTCTCAAAAGCATGAGTACTAGTCTACAAAACATCGATCGTACGCTTAGTTCGCAGAATACGCCGAAGTATGAGCCACCTCATGATGTGGCTCAATGAGCGCATCTAAAGCCCAAACTATAGGGAACTGTCCTATAGGTGAATTTTTTGCTTTGTGATTCGAGTTAGCTTGTACCATAAGTAAATTTGTGCTTTGTGATTCAATTTAACTGGAATTCCAGTTAACGTCCTGAACAAAGCACAGTTTGCTGATTTTAACATGATATTTTCCAGTTAATGCAATCCATTCATCCCGTGATTTCCCACTCTACCCCTGTTCATCTTATGTCGAACAATAGGTCGACATGTTGAATTCCTGCTTTCCAATCAATTCTTACCGCTTACCAGGTTCGTAAGGTTCACCAAGAGCTGCAGGTGGATAAGCACGACTAACTACACCTATGAGAACCAGAATCGTTAACACATAAGGTAGCATGTATATAAATTCCGAAGGAATTCGTTCAGCTAAGCCATACATTTGAAGTAAGTCCTTTAGTGCTTGTGATAAACCAAAGAAGCAGGCTGCTCCGAGTACACCGATTGGATGCCACTTACCAAAAATCATTGCAGCAATCGCAATATAACCTTGGCCAGAAATCGTATTATGCGAGAACATACTTGTGGTCGTTAACGTTATCGTTGCACCGCCCAATCCCGCTAGCACTCCTGAGAGCAAGACACCAATATAGCGAGTCCTTAACACTTTAACCCCTACTGTATCCGCTGCGCTTGGATGCTCCCCAACTGCCCGAAGTCGTAATCCAAATGGTGTTCGATAGAGCACATAGTAAGCTACAAATACCAATATGACCGCAAAATACGTTGTAGGATACGCATGTAGAACAGATCCTAGGAATGGAATATCGGTCAGTCCAGGAATCGCGACTTTACTAAAAACATGCTGCAAGGTTGGGGATTGACCAGATCCTTCAAACAACAGCTTAACTAGATATACCGACATACCTAGTGCAAGAAAATTAATTACAACACCACTGACAACCTGATTTGCCTTAAAGCGAATCGAGGCAACCGCATGAATCCAAGCAAAAACTAAACCAGACAGCATTGCTGCAAGCAATCCCATATAAGGGGAAGCAGCACCCATACCCGAAGTTTCTGCATAGTGAGTAGCAACAGCAGCACCGAAGGCGCCTGCAATCATGAGCCCCTCTAAGCCGATATTCACAACTCCTGAGCGTTCAGAGAAAATCCCACCGAGTCCAGTGAAAATTAGGGCAGTTGAGAAAACTAAAGTGATATTGATGGTTTGTCCTAATAAATTCAGATATTCCACTTTAATTTCCCCTTTCAACCTTATGTTTAGTGTAGAATGGTGCGATTACCCATCGTACAATTCCCTGAGCAGCAACGAAGAAGATAACAGCACCGATAACGATGCGAATAATCTCTGGCGGTACATCAGCTGCGAAGCTCATCCCAGCTGAGCCATATGTGAGCATACCGAACAAACAAGCAGCGAGCACAACACCAAGTGGATTGTTCATACCTAGCAGTGCAACGGCAATGCCATCCAGCCCATATCCAGGAAAAGCTGAGGCGAGAGATTGATAGTGGAACACACCTAAGATCTCGAACGCACCAGCGAGCCCCGCGAATACACCACCGATGAACATCGCTTTAACAACATTCCGCCCTACATTCATTCCGGCATATTCAGCAGCATGTGGACTCAGTCCAACAGCACGTAACTCGTAGCCTTGTTTTGTTTTCCACAAAATCAGGTAGAACACAAATGCAGCAATAAGTGCTATAATCGTTCCCCAATGTACTCTCGCACCGTCGAACAGTTCAGTGAGCCAGTTGGCTGTTAGAAAAGCACTAGGCTTGATGACACGTGAATCTTGCATGCCAGGTTCAAGCAGAAAGGTTCGAACAATATAGTTTCCTAAATAAAGAGCAATCCAGTTCAGCATAATCGTTGAAATAACCTCATTCACACCTCGTTTAGCCTTTAGCCAGCCTGCTATTGAACCCCATAAACCGCCTAAGAGCGCGCCAACAATAATGGCTAACGGTACATGGATGAGTCCAGGTAAACTGAGCCTATCTCCAATAAACGTCGCACCCGTCATCCCAAGGATGAACTGCCCTTCTGCTCCAATGTTGAAGAGGCCTGTGCGAAAAGCGAAGGCAACTGATAACCCTGTTAATATCAAAGGTGTGATTTGACGAATCGTTTCACCAAAGTCATATACGCTACCGAACACGCGATTAAACAGGGCCGAGTATGCCACAATCGGATTATAGCCACCGACGAGCATAATCACCGCCCCTGTTAATAAACCAAGCAGAATTGCTATAAGAGGAATAAGCACAGAATCCCCAGCTGCAAATTTAATGATTCGACTCATGCTTATCTCCTCCTCTCTTAGCCTGCTTACTACCTGCCATCATTAAGCCTAACTCCTGATCGGTTGTTTCATGCGGCTGCACTTCACCCACAATCTTACCTTCATAAATAACTGCGATTCGGTCAGATACGTTCAGCACTTCATCAAGCTCGAATGATATTAAGAGAACTGCCTTTCCTTTATCACGTTGCTCAATGAGCTGCCGATGTACGAATTCAATCGCTCCAACATCAAGCCCTCGCGTTGGTTGTGCAGCGATTAGCAAATCGGGATCCCGATCAATCTCTCGTGCGATGATCGCTTTCTGCTGATTCCCACCAGATAATGAACGTATCGCACTATGTATACTAGGTGTACGAACATCGAATCGCTCAATTAATTTCTTTGCATGCCCATCAATCGCCTCGTAACTTAGAAATCCGTTTTTATTAAATTGTGGGTAAAAATAAGTTTCAAGCACCAAGTTCTCACTCACAGTGAAATCTAATACGAGTCCGCGTTTATGACGATCCTCCGGAATATGCGCAAGTCCTGATTCGGTAATTTTCCTCGTGGACAGATTCGTTACATTCTTACCATTAAGTGTTACCTCTCCACGCTCTGCCTTACGGAGTCCCGTAAGCGTCTCTATCAGCTCACTTTGTCCATTACCATCTACACCGGCAATTCCTAGAATCTCTCCAGCTCGTACCCCAAATGTAATCCCATTCAAAGCTTTATTCCCCCGATGATCAAGGCAGAATAATCCTCTAACCTCAAGCACTGGCTGCTTAGGTACAGAAGGCTTCTTATCCACATGAAAGGACACTTCACGACCTACCATTTTCTCCGCTAATTGCTGAGGGTTCGTCTCCGCTTTCTTAACCGTATCTATGACCTTGCCACGACGAATAATGGTTACTGTTTCTGCAATCGTCATAATCTCTTTTAATTTATGTGTAATCAGAATAATGGACTTGCCTTCTGCGACGAGCTTACGAAAAATAGCCATTAATTCCTCAATCTCTTGAGGCGTCAGAACGGCTGTAGGCTCATCGAATATGAGAATATCAGCCCCACGATAAAGTGCTTTTACAATTTCCACACGCTGTTGCATACCAACAGAGATATCTGCGATTCGCGCATTCGGATCAATCTTCAATCCATATTGCTCAGAAAGCTCTCTTACCTTATCCGATGCAACCTGGTAGTCAATATTAAGACCTTTGCGGGGCTCCATTCCAAGCACAATATTCTCTGTCACTGTAAACGTCTGCACAAGCTTAAAGTGCTGATGCACCATACCTATTCCAATAGAGATCGCCCTATTTGGTGTATCGATTGTAACTGGAACGCCATTGATATGAATTCGGCCTTCATCAGGCTGATACAAACCAAACAAAATATTCATCAAGGTTGATTTGCCCGCTCCATTCTCCCCAAGAAGTGCATGGATTTCACCTTTATACAGCTTGAGTGAGATTGAATCGTTCGCAACAATACCAGGAAATCGTTTAGTAATCCCTATTAATTCAACTACGGGTATACTCGTATCCATTCCATCACCTGCCGTGTCAACTTGCTTCATCCTTACTTTTCCGGAACTTTAATTTCACCACTAATAATTTTGGCTTTATATTCCTCTACCTTCTTAAGCACATCTTCTGGTACGTTCACATTCGATGTATCTGCGATTCCTACACCATTGTCTTTCAAACCAAGCGTAGTTAATTGCCCACCACTAAACTTACCTGCAATTAAATCATTACAAACCTTATACACCGCTTCATCCACTCGTTTAATCATCGATGTCAACGTAATATCTGTCCCATATTCAATCGATTGATCTTTATCAACACCGATTACCCATACCTTCTTACCCGTTTTCAAACGATCCATGGCTTCATTAAAAACACCGTTACCTGTTGCTCCAGCGGATGGAAAAATGATATCTGCCCCTCCGTTATAAATCGTAGCAGCAGCAGATTTACCTAAGTCTGGTTTATCAAAATTTCCTGTATAATTGGTTTTTACAACCGCTTTAGGATTCACCGCCTTAACACCTGCCTTAAATCCAGCTTCAAATCGCTTAATAACAGGAATATCCATCCCTCCAATGAAACCAACGATATTCGATTTCGTCATCAGTCCAGCGACGATCCCTACTAAGTAGGAGCCTTCATGCTCGGCAAAAGTAACCGACATTACATTAGGCAACTCCACAATGTTATCGACAATCGCAAGCTTGGCATTTGGATTGCTTTCTGCCACCTGTTTTAAGGCTTTTTCAATCATGAATCCAATACCCCAAGTCAGGTTATAATCCCCTTTCACAAATTGATTGAGGTTCGGAACAAAATCAGCATCTGATTTACTTTGTAGATATTTGACCTTGGCGCCTGTATCCTTCTCTAGCTTCTGCAAAGATTCCCAAGTACTTTGGTTAAACGATTTATCATTAACTCCCCCTACATCGGTAACCATCCCAAATTTAAAATCCTTCCCCTTACTCGCACCCGGAGCAGGCGACCCACTTGCCGCTGGTGTAGGACTTGCAGTAGACGAGCCACCACCACAGCCAGAAAGTACAAGTGACATAACAATCATGAGTAACGCTGAACATTTAACGAGCTTCTTCATACAATTTCCCTCCAAAACAAGAATGTTCTTTTCTGTCCATATCATGAACACAACCTATTCGGTAGTATGCAGATCAGTTGTCTTATTTATGTAAAAAAAAGTACCCTTCCTTCTGCTATTAGCAAAAGAAAAGGTACTCGATGTAGATTAAAAACTATAAAATTGGCTCTTAATTATAATCAGTGCTTGCTAAAGTCAAATCCATATGCAGATCGTAGCGGAGGGGACGGAATTGTCCTGGAGAAGCGAAGCGTTCGCCTTTGCCACCAGATTTCTACCACTATAAGCGGTATATGATCAAGAAATCTGGTGGCAACAGCGATCGTAAGGACAATCCGTCCACGCAGCGGTCATCTATTGGCAACATTACAATTTTTCAAGCACTGATTTTAGTATTGAGCCCTTAAATTAACAATTTAAATAATTGTGGATCTTGATTAATCTCAATAAATTCAAAGTCGCGATCGGATAAGCGATTAATCAAGCCTTCGTAATCATCTCGATTCTTAAGCTCAATACCGACAAGCGCAGGAGCGTTCTCCCGATTCGTTTTCTTCATATATTCAAATCGTGTAATATCATCCGTTGATCCAAGCACTTCTTCCAAGAACTCACGTAAAGCACCCGCGCGCTGAGGGAAATCAATAACAAAATAATGCTTAAGCCCCTCATAAATCATCGAACGCTCTTTGATTTCCTGTAAGCGATCAATATCATTATTACCACCCGATATGACACAAACAACGGTTTTACCTCGAATTTGCTCTTTATAGGCATCCAGTGCTGCTACAGGGAGTGCACCCGCCGGCTCAATCACGATCGCATTATTATTGTATAACTCCAGAATCGTCGTGCATTCTTTACCTTCAGGAATTATAGTGATTTCATCTAATACTTTCGTACAAATTTGATACGCGATTTCGCCTACCTGCTTAACAGCCGCTCCATCTACGAATTTACTAATTGTTTTGAGAGTCACAACTTTACCGCTATCGAATGCAGCCTTCATGCTAGCTGCTCCTTCTGGTTCTACACCAACTATCTTAGTTGAAGATGATACACTTTTAATGTAAGATCCTATGCCCGCGGCAAGACCACCGCCACCAATTGTAGCAAATACATAATCCGGTGATTCGTGAAGTTGGTTCATCAGCTCCATACCAACGGTACCTTGACCAGCGATCGTTCCATAATCATCAAAGGGATGAATAAATGCCATCTGATGCTCCTTGCAATAGGCGATTGCTTTGGTGCAAGAGTCATCATACGTATCACCAACCAAGATGACTTCTACATTCGATCCGCCAAAAAAATTAACCTGTGAGATTTTCTGTCTCGGAGTTGTTGTTGGCATAAAAATCTTGCCTTCAATACCTAGTAATTTACAGGAGTAAGCTACTCCTTGCGCATGATTTCCAGCGCTAGCGCAAACGACACCACTTTTTCTTTGCTCTTCAGTAAGCTGGTGAATCGCATTATAGGCGCCTCGAATTTTGAAGGAACGGACGACTTGCAAATCTTCACGTTTGAGATACACATTGCAATCATACTTCGTCGATAACAGTTCGTTGTGCTGCAGCGGAGATGGCTCAATAACTTTGCTTAACGCATGACTAGCTTTCATAATGTCTTCTATGTAAACCTTATGTTCTTGCTGCATTGCTGCTTTCCCTTCCTTCTCCTGAATTACTTATTTAGCGTCTATTGTAACACACAATATAGAGGACAAGCCCCCATTTTATTCTATCTATCTAAGTAAGAGATTAGCATAATATTTCTCTTATATCCTATGACAAAAAGCGCCCCCATCACTGGTGACGCTTCCTAAAATCATGTATTTTCTATTGCGATCAATAGTTTGCCTGCACCTGTACAATTGAGCGTTTCTGCAAGTAACGATAGAATGCACTTGCTGCTTCAGCACGAGTGACTTCTTTGCTTGGGTTAAACTTACCATTATCGACAGACATAATACCAAGTCCTACGGCTAGTGCTGCTATCCCAGGATTCTTCACATCAGCAAGATCAGTAAAGCTCTTATTATACATAGCTTCGTACTCTGCGAGTTTATTGAATCCAAGTGCCCTTACGATCAACTCTGCCATTTCGTAACGTGTCATTTGTTGATTGGGATTGAATTTATCACTTTTATCAATTAAACGTCTATCAAGCGCTAGTTCTACGAATAGGAAATACTTCGATGAATTGGTTACATCAGAGAAAGAGTTTTTACGAGCTGCCATATCGTATGCAATTGGAATATTGCCACCATTCATGGCGATAACAAGCATTTGGATCATTTCACCTTTGGTGATAGATTTATCTGGTGATACCTTACCATCCTTCACATCAAGTGCTTGGTAATCTAACATAAGCTGTAAAGCATCTTTAGCCCAATGGCCATCGATATCCGTTACTTTAACTTTATCTAATGAAACAGCATCTCCTGTTGACATGCTTTTCCAAGTTCCGCTAACTGCATCTAGGAAGAACGGTTCCCGCTGATATTTAGATACAAGCTGATAAACTAGCTTCGCTTCTGGTGCCTTCGTTGAAGCTATTTGACCTGGCTTAATTTCACCTGATGCAACCATTAGTTTATACTTCTGATCCGTAATACCAATAATACCCATTGGCTGATATTGCGTAATATAGGCAAGCTCAACATCATATTGGGAAAGCAGTAAATCCTTTGCTTTATCTTCTTTAATAACCTCTGGCTTCTTAGTTGGATATTTAGTTAGTGAGAAATTAGCATTGTAATTGGTAATGTCTCCGGTTTCCTTATCAATCGTTATGTTCAAATTGTTATAACCAATCGTTACACCATCGATAATCTGTTTGAAATTATATTCAATCATTCTATTATTCTTATCTTTAATAATATCCTCTGGTGCAGTTGGACTAGTAAGCACAAGTTCATGCGCATAGTATGGCACCATTTTCTTGGCAAATTCAATCGCTTTCTTGGTCGCATCTTCTGCTGTGATCTTGGCTTCAACTGGGATTGGCTGCCCTGTTACCGGATCGTAGTTGTTCATGTAATAATTATAGTTCAGAATCTCGCCAGTTGTTGCATTAACATTCGCATAAATAGTTGAATTTAATGGGCGTTTGCTAAGCGCTTGCTCGCTAGGTGATATATTCCAGGTCAAATTCCAACTGCTTGTGTTCTCATTATTCTCTGGGTTGAAATACTCATTATACGAAGCATTCTCCAATGTATAACCACTTGGAATGGTAAATGACTGCTCCACTCTCTTCACAGCATCTTCTTTACTTAGTTTAAGATTCGATGCTGGCTTCTCAGCTAATGGCTTATCCGCAAGTGGTTTTCCCGCCTTAGTTTGTGAGAGAGGCTCTCCAGATTGTGACCACCATTCACCAGTCTTCGCGTTCAGCATGAAGGTATCCATTATATAAGCTGTATATGGCTTCTCCTCCCCTTTTCTCTGATAAGGAACTTGATAAAGCAAGGACAGGTTCGATTTATCTCGAAAAATTTGGGTTGCTTCTGACTTCGATATTATCTTGTCATTATTCTCGAATTTGATATTTTCCGTCCAATTCGAATAATAACCGACAATATTACCATCGCCATTCACATTCACACTTAGGGAATCCTGCGGAAAGGGTACCCCATTAACCATACGCACATAGGAATAATTATATTGTACATTACCATCAAGCGGTGGCTTAACTTCATTCTCATAACGACTGTTATACTTCAGTTCGCTGTATTCCTTCGGATTAATATTAGCTAGCCACTTATCGGCAATATTCTTAGCGTCATTAAAGTTTACTTTGGGAGGAAAGCTTGGTTTCGCATCTGGATCATTATCGTAGCTGCTAAAGCTCTGTAGTCGGCCTGTATTGCCATCTATATTGACACTGATGTTACCATATGTCCGATCATTCACTTGCTTAGCATAATACAAATACCACACACTGTGAGAGCCGGTTATACTCCAATCGGAGTTCAAATTAGCCGATTGAAGCGTATAGCCACTCGGAATTTGGACATATTTCTTCACGAACTCAATTGCTTGCTCTTTGGATAATTTAGCCTTTACCTCTGGATTGGTAGTATCATCTAAACGCATGGTAGAACTCAATGCTGTATCCTTAGACATTTCTGATGTGCTCGAAGCCATTACCGAAGGCGCAACAGATGACAACAATAAAGTAGATGCTACTGCCACTGAACTAATCATTTTAAGTAATTTCAAGTTTAACTTCCCCCTTATTAATAGAATTACCACATTCTACCTCAATAGACGAGTGGCATTTAGGAAAAGTTTCATTATTTTATCGTTAGCTAGTAATAATTTACAATCTACTTTGTGTACTCGATTGTCTTGAACAAGACATCCAATTCTTCCTGAGTTAAATCGCGCCATTTGCCAACAGGCAAGCGATCCAATTCAATATTCATAATACGTACACGCTGCAATCGCTTTACATTATAGCCAAATGCCTGACACATTCGTCTGATTTGTCGATTAAGGCCTTGTGTAAGTATGATTCGGAACACGCGATCATTGACTCTTGTCACTTCACAGGGCTTCGTCCGCTGGCCCAGAATATGTACACCGCCAGACATTCCGCGTACAAATGAAGGTGTGATCGGCTGATCCACAGTAACAATATATTCTTTCTCATGATTATTCTCTGATCGAAGGACACTGTTTACAATATCACCATCATTGGTCAGTATAATAAGCCCTTCTGAATCCTTATCGAGTCGTCCAATTGGAAATATCCGCTCGGCATGATTTACAAAATCAACAATATTACCCTTCACTGAACTTTCTGTTGTACACGTAATGCCAACAGGTTTATTAAGCGCTATGTAGACTTGCTTTGGTTTAGATCCTAAGGGTCTGCCATCCACTCTTACATCATCACCAGACTCGACAACAGAACCAAGTTCAGCTATTACACCATTAATCGTTACACGTTTTGCTTCAATCCAGCGATCTGCCTCGCGTCGAGAGCAGATGCCTGTCTCACTCATATATTTGTTAATTCTCATATAAGTTCACCTCTATGCCGATTATACGTCATAATGCCCTTAAATCAAAAGAGCTCGCACAAAGCTATTTGTTCTAGCTTTGTGCGAGTTTCTAGACTAGATCTATGTCATTACAGTGTTTGCTGTTTAGGAAACATTATGATCCTGCTTAGCATCTGGGTGTATCTGCTGACCTTGCTGTAATTGATACATCCCATAGTAGCGACCACGATGCGCCATGAGCGAATCATGATCACCACGTTCAACAATTTCTCCCCGATGTAGTACAAGTATCTGATCGGCATTACGAATCGTTGACAGTCGATGTGCAATGATAAAGGTTGTTCTACCTTTCTTAACAACATTAAGTGCTTCTTGTATGATAGCTTCTGTCTCCGTATCAATACTTGCAGTTGCTTCATCTAGAATCAGAATTGCTGGATCAAATGCAAGTGCTCGTGCAAACGAGACAATCTGTCTCTGTCCGGCAGATAGCGTACTTCCCTTCTCTAAGACCGGTTCATCAAACCCCTGAGGTAAGTTCGCTAGCACCTTGTCAGCTCCAACATCACGGAGCGCCTTCTCCACCCTGTCTCTTGAGATGGAAGGATCATTCAAGCTTACATTACTCGCTATCGTGCCTGTGAACAGGAAGGGATCCTGCAATACAATCCCCATATGCTCACGAAGCTCTTGCTTCGGAATGTCCTGAATGTTCATCCTATCTACTGTAATCGAGCCTTTGAAAGCGTCATAGAACCTGAACAAGACGTTCATAATCGAGCTCTTACCAGACCCTGTATGCCCAACAAGTGCAACTGTCTGCCCTTGCTTTGCTTCTAATGAGATATCCTTCAGAACGTATTCCTCTTCTTTGTAGGCAAACCAGACATTCTCGAATTTGACATCCCCCTTATAGCGCGGAATGGTTCCCTTCGCAACATCTGTACCTGAATCATCCATAAGCTCAAATACACGCCCAGCAGAGACACGCGCTTGCTCAAGCTGCGCTAATTGATTAACGATCCCGGTAATCGGGGAGAACAGACGGTTTAAATAATCGATAAAGGCATAAATAACACCTACCGATAGAACTGTACCAACTCCAAGCGCTGCTCCACCAAAATACCAAATGATCAATGTGAAAGCTGTGTTACGAAGCAGATTCACTAGGTTGTGCGACGTTAATGAGTTCAATCTGAGCATTTTCGTCTGATATTTAAAATAGTCTTGATTGAACTCCTCAAACTCGCGCTTCGTTTCTTTCTGTCTACGGAAAGCTCGAATAATCGGCATCCCTTGAATCGATTCGTTAAGCATTCCATTCATATCACTAAGCCTTGAACGTACAATCACATTATATTTCATCGCTAGCTTACGATAACCAATAATCCATACAAACAAGATCGGTATAATAATTAAACATGATAGCGCTAGTCGTATGTCCAATAAGAATAGAGCGACGAACACCCCGATTATATTAATAAAGCCAGAGAAGAAGTTCGTTAATACGGAAATAAATAAGTCCTTAACCGCTTCGGTATCGTTGGTAACTCTGGATACAATTTTACCTGCTGGTATATTATCAAAATAATTAACAGGCAACCGGTGAATCTGTCGATAGACATCGACCCGCATTTTTTGAATGACACGGTTGGCCGAAATCTGCATTAAATACCGCTCTCCATATTGAAATACAGATGCAAATAGCAGAATACCAATGTAAAGCGCCATCAGCGTAATCACACCACTGACCTGTGGACGGTAAAATTCATACAGCTCTGAATTATTCAACATGAGCGCAGGATATTGAACCGATTCGCTACCATTTGTGATCGTTAAGGTGCCGCTTCCAGCATCAGCACTGGCACTAATCTGGCGTGCACCACTCCGCGTAATTGCTGATTCAACAAGTATAAATTGACGACCGACTTGGAGTACGGTTACTTCATTACCATGCGCCTCATCAGGTCCTAGATTATCTTCACGCACATATGTTTTCCCACGAAAGGAAACCGCTTGGGTATTACCCAATGCCCCTTGAGGTAGCTCATACCACTTCTTCTCGATTCCAAGAATATGGGTATCTATCATTGTCTTGGCGATAAAGGGACCCGTTAATTCTGCAGCAACCGTAATGGTTAGCATCAAAATAGCTAGAATAAAGCCTTTCTTAAACATCCAAGCATATTGAAATAGCCTTTTACCTACTTTCATTCCTTCTCACACCCCTTCTTACTCTAAATCCGCTTCCGTCTGCTGTCTATCGAATTGCTCTTTATACCATCCTCCAAGAGCAAGTAATTCCTCGTGAGTCCCCTGTTCCACCACTTGGCCTTCATCCATTACAAGGATATGATTCGCATGCTGAACAGCTGAGAGACGATGCGTTACGATCAGCGTCGTGCGACCTGCTCGCTCACGGCGAATATTCTCAATAATACGAGCCTCTGTCCTCGCATCAACTGCCGACATGGCATCATCTAAGATGAGAATATCTGGGTCAGCCATAAGTGCACGTGCGAGCGATACCCGCTGCTTCTGTCCACCAGATAAAGCCATTCCCTTTTCTCCAACAAGTGTCTGAATTCCATTTGGCAACACGCTGATATCTTGACGGAAAGAAGCTAATTCAAGTGCATACAGAACTTCATCCTCCGTCGCATCCTGCTTACCAAAGCGAATGTTATCTTGTATGGACTTAGAGAACAGCATGCTATCCTGCGGCACATAACCGATCCAGCTGTGCAGACGATCCGCCGCGATATGAGCAATTGACTCGCCAGCAATAGCAATTTCACCGCTTGCTGGCACTGGATATTCACGAAGCAATTGCTTCACGAGTGTTGTCTTACCCGCTCCAGTCCGTCCTACAATACCAAGTGTTTCTCCACGTGTTAAGGTAAAGGTTACATCCTGCAGATTATCCCTCTCTGACGATGGATAACGGAAGTTAACATCACGGAACGTGATCGTCTCTGGATGCTTAACATCAACCGTTTCTGATGCATCCTGAACATCCGGTGTATAAGCGAGTGTCTCATTCACGCGATCAAGTGAAGCACCGCCGCGCTCCATAATATTAATCAATTCACCAAGAGCAAACATCGGCCAAATCAGCATACCAAGATATACGTTGAATGAGACTAGCTCACCAAGTGTAATTTCATTGTGAAATACCAGATAAGCACCATAACCAAGACCAATTAGATACGAGCAACCGACTAATATTTTGATCGTTGGATCGAATAAAGCATCAATCTTTGCAACGGATGCATTCTTCTGATACACATCATTCGTTACATCCTCAAACCGTTTATGATCTGCTTGCTCCTGCACGTAAGCACGTAAGACACGTACACCTGCAACAGACTCAAGTACAGAATCATTCATTCCGCCAAAAGCTTTCTGAGCAGCATCGAACCGATCGTGAATTTTGGAGCCATAGTGCTTGATTGCTAATGCAATAAGAGGTAGCGGCAAGAATGCAGCTATCGTCAGCTTCCATGAGATGAATGCGCCCATCATAACGAGAATGGTAAGCAGAAACATCGTTGAATCAGCCAAAGTTAGAATCCCAAAGCCAGCTGTAATTGAAACGGCTCTTAAATCGTTCGTAGCTTTAGCCATCAAATCCCCTGTACGATTGCGTTCATAGAACGTTGGAGTCATCCGTAATAAGTGAGACATGAACTTCGTGCGAAGAATTCGCTCGACTAGAAAGGAACCTCTGAATAAATTGTAATGCCAAGTGTAGTTAATCCCATAAGCGATGACGACAATACACGCGCCGATCCCAATATACAGCCAATATTCATTCGTGGTCAGCGTACCCAATTGAATAGCATCAATCATGAGTCCAAGTAGCTTGGGTGGAACAACCTCGAATACGTTAGCTACCATTAAGAAACCGATGGCAAGCGCATATCTTTTCCATTCCAGTTTAAAAAACCAACCCAATTTCATAAAAACATCAAACATATTGTCACTTCCTTTCAAACCCTAAGTACAATTTACTTACCTTTCTTATTCACAAAAAAAGAGACGTATCGCTATTGCTAGCGAGATACGCCTCTCAGGTATAGAACCATAAAAAAGCGCAGTAGCTGCAGTCTATCCTGCAACCCTGCGCGTCATATGACGACACTTATTAATACCTTTAGTGAACAGTTCGCTTGCTAACTTACTCTCACTATAGGAAGGGTTACATGAAGTTTATATGCAATTAGTCGTCGTGTATTCGGCATAAATTGTTTCATCTTGACGCCCTCCTTTAAATCAGAATAATTTACCAAGTTTTAACTCATGTCGAGAATTCTAACATTGCTTAAAACAATCTGTCAACACATAATTTAGGAAAATTTTCTAGCTTCAACAAATTCCATTCATGCCTATATTTACAAACCATCTACACGCTATCAAGATTTTCCTGTTCTTCTTGCAGGGCAGATTTCAAACTTGTAACAGCTGCCTGGTTCGGATCATTGTCCGCTCCATCAACCGCATGCTCTGCTCTTAGCAGTGCATGCTCCGCATCCTGGATGGTTTCCTCATTCGGATGACTCATTGCATGAGAAATTGCATTATACGCATGATCTAACGAGTTTTGCGCTTGTGCTAACGGACTTTGGGCTTGAACACTTGAATCGTTGTCTACCATAACTTAACCCCTCCACTTTGAAGTGATTCTTCAACAACTAGCGTTCGCTTTATCAACCCAACTTATTCAAAACACCAGACGCTGTAGATCTTAACTAAACTAGAACGTAAATAAAAGAGTTCCTTAATGACACTAAATGTCTTTAGGGAGCTCTTTTCTGTTGTTTACTTGATATGCTCTGAGCCATTACGTTACAATCAGTTTAATCTTTATTACATTCTTATCCAATTGAGAGGGGAAGCATCTATGCCAGGAAGAGATTATTTGCTAAGGCAGATTGAACAACTTACTTCTGTATTAAGCACGATTCTAGGATTAAAACAAGAGCAAAAACCAAAGCTTGCGATGCAGACTATTGATGAATTCCTCAAAGGTGAATTTGGCCTGAGCTCTAAACTATTAAACTCACTACACGTGCAAGAGCTCGTTCGTATGTGTAGTCTAGATACCTTAGCTGGAAGAGACAAGTTATACACGCTCGCCACTCTTCTCAAAGAAGACGGTGAACTACAACGAATGGCTGGCTACGAAACTGCTGGCAATGAGCGTTCGTTGAAATCTCTTCATCTCATGCTTGCTTATGCTGCCCTACCAGATGAAGAACATGTTTCCCAAGCAGTTAATTCTATCGAATCCTTGCTACTACAGCTACATGATTATGAGATCCCCCTCGATACATCGCTCGGTCTTCTCGGATACTTGGAACGTACAGGCCAATATGCTAATGCCGAGAACGTCCTTTTCGATGCTTTAGAGAGAATTAGTGAGCTAGATGACAATGAGCTTGTTCATTGGATCGCGAAGGGCAACGCCTTCTACGAACGATTACTAGCACTTGATGATAAGCAGCTTCTACAGGGTAACTTACCACGACAAGAAATTTACGATGGTATCGAAGAGTTAGACCGCCTCACAAAAGCGGTGACATAAGCCTCGCAGCAGATTCAAGGAATCGAACACCATAGCGTCTTTTCTTGATCTGTTCACGATTGATCATCGTAGATTCAAGTAGATCAGCTTGATAATCAACAACTAACTTCTGCGTACTTTGCGTTCCATATAAAAATGCATTGACCTCGAAATTCAAATGAAAGCTACGCATATCCATATTAGCCGTTCCAATCGATGCCATGACTCCATCAACGATTAGGATTTTGGAATGCATAAATCCCCGTTCATACTCATAAATACCAACCCCAGCTTCAACTAACCCAGGAAAATAAGAATGTGACGCGAGATAAGGCAACCATTTATCTGGTTTTTTGGGAAACAGAATTTTGACATCAATTCCAGACATTGCAGCTACCTTAAGCGCGGTAAAAATATCATCGTCCGGGATGAAATAAGGCGAAGCAATCCAGATCGACTTCTCTGCTGATGTGATCATAGAGAAGAATAAATTCTTCAGTGTTCTTACTTCCTGGTCTGGACCGCTTGCTATGATTTGTACCGCACCATCATTCAGTGTTTCCTCTAATGCCGGCGACAAGTAAGCTTGATTGGAAAATGTCTGACCCGTCATGTGATACCAATCAGACATGAAAATAAATTGTAAAGTTCTCACTGCCTCGCCTTTGACAAGGATATGCGTGTCACGCCAAAAGCCGTATGTTTTGCTCCTGCTTAAATATTCATCTCCGACATTTAATCCCCCGACAAATCCAATCCGCCCGTCAATCACAATAATTTTACGATGATTTCGGTAGTTCACCTTGCTTGAGAATAGAGGGAAAGAAACAGGATCAAATGCGATTGCCTCGATCCCAGCCACACGCATTTCCTCCACAAATGACAAAGGAAGCTTATAGCTTCCCACCGCATCATATAGAAAGCGTACCTTGATCCCGTCCTTCGCTTTCTGAATGAGTATATCCTTAATTTGCCTGCCGATTTCGTCATCACGGTAGATATAATACTCAATGTGAATATGATGGACAGCTTTATCTAACTCTTGTATAATCGCCGCGAAGGTCATGATCCCATCTGTCAGAACTTTCGTTTTAGTTGCTGTGGAGATATGGCTTTTGGATACTTTATTAGCTAGATGAAACAGACGCTGTTGATTAATCGGATAATGCTGATAATCATATATTTTATCCTTCTGTAAATCCTCGAAGGAAATATACATCTGGGCATCCTGCATCGCTTTGCGATCGAACTTGCGACGTTTGCGATAATTTTGACCGAATAACAAGTAGAATATAAAACCGACAACAGGCACTAAAGCTAATATTAGAATCCATGCCATCGTGCTCGAAGGATTGCGATTCTCCATAAAAATAACTAGGCCCACAAATAGAACAGTTAAGGAAGTAAGAATACTTGTAAAAAAAGCAATCTGCCCATACAGATGTTCATTCATGTAATAGAGCGGGCTCGTTACTGCAAGTAATAGTATGGCAACTTGGACGGATCGTTTGAGCATCAAGCTCCCCCCTCTCATTAGTATCTATGCTTAAGTATAACAAATCGTTGACTTTAAAGACCAGATATGAGATATTTACTTCGCCTAACGATCGTTAGGTAGTTAAACTTGAGGTGAATGTATATGACTGCTAATCGGATCAAAGAAGTGGCCTTAAAGCATTTTGCCACATCTGGCTATTCAGGCTCATCACTCGCACATATTGCAGAAGAAGTTGGGATTAAGAAGCCTTCTTTATATGCACATTTCAAATGCAAAGAAGATCTGCTTCTCCATGTTATTGAAGATACTTTTGCAGCAGAAACCCTTGTATCACAAGCATATCTAACCGAACATTCGAATGATTCCTTCGAAGAACTATTGTATGGTTTTCTTCTCTATTATCAGGAACGTTACGAACAAAGTGAACGCACAAAGTTTATGCTGCGTATGAGTTTTTTTCCGCCTACAGCTTTGTATGACCAAGTAATGGTCTATGTATACACTTACCTAGATCACTTAGAGGCGCTACTCGTTAACCTATTTACCCCAGGAACACATTCTGGGTACCCTAATTCATTCAATCCACATAAAGCTGCTAAAGCTTATTTATGTCTAATGGACGGTGTGCTCGTCGAATTGCTGTATGGAGGGCCAAGTCGGTTTAAACAAAGATTAGAAGCGAGCTGGGACTTTTATTACCTTGGTCTGCAAGCTTATATACAACAATCGTACTCAGAATCGAGGGATCAACTATGAATCGCAACTGGATGTATGTCTTTATGGGAGGGGTACTCGAGGTCGTATGGGTTTCTGGACTCAAGCATGCTGTGCATATGTGGCAATGGGCAATCACCATACTCGCCATCGCAGCTTCATTCGACCTACTCATTCGTGCAGCTAAGAAGCTCCCGCTTGGAACTGTATATGCCGTATTCACTGGGCTAGGAACATGCGGAACCGTTATTGCTGAAATCCTGATCTTCGGCGAGCCCTTCAGCTTTATTAAAGCTATTTTTATTCTAGTCTTACTTTCAGGCGTACTGGGCCTCAAGCTCATTACCAAGGAAGAGAATACATCAGCAAACCAATCTACAAAACATATCAAACAAGAAAGGAGCTGAAGCTTAGATGGCATGGATCGCTCTTTTTATAGCTGGTGGATGCGAAGTCCTTGGGGTACTTGCGATTAATCGGGTAAACCACAACAAAAATATTCTATCGTACCTATTCTTAGCTGCAGCATTCGGGATGAGCTTCTTCCTCCTTTCCTATGCGATGAACACCATCTCTATGGGAACCGCCTATGCGGTTTGGACAGGAATCGGGACTGCCGGAAGTGCTGTTCTTGGTATGCTTGTATTCGGTGAATCTAGAGAGTGGAAACGGTTCTTATTCATTTCGATGATCTTAGTATCTGCTGTTGGGTTAAAGCTGTTAGCTTCCTAAGTGTAAATAGAATATCTCCTTAATAAAAGATTTTGATTGATCATGTACAAGAACTTCAACTTCTTGTAAAATTGATTTAATTTCTGAGTGGAGGTTAGCCTGAGATGAGCATAGTAGAAGCAAAGGGTTATTTCGGTCAATTCGGTGGTAGTTATGTACCACCTGAACTGCAAGAGGTCATGGATCATTTAGAAGAGAATTTCGAGAAGTACAAAAATGACCCCGAATTCCAAGATGAGCTTAGGTATTACATGAAAGAGTATGTTGGGCGTGAGAATCCATTAACGTATGCGGAGCGTCTAACGAATAAGCTAGGTGGCGCCAAAATTTATCTCAAAAGAGAAGATTTGAACCATACTGGTGCACACAAAATTAATAATGCAATCGGTCAAATCCTACTCGCGAAGCGTATGGGTGCCAAACGTATCATTGCTGAGACTGGCGCAGGGCAGCATGGTGTTGCAACTGCAACGGCCTGTGCAATGTTCGGCATGGAATGCGTTATTTATATGGGTGAAGAAGATACGCGCAGACAAGCACTTAATGTATTCCGCATGGAATTACTTGGTGCAAAGGTTGTAGCCGTTACTAAAGGGCAAGCTAGACTAAAGGATGCTGTTGATGAAGCGTTAAATGATTTAATCGCTAATTACAAAACAACCTTCTATTTGCTAGGCTCAGCTGTCGGTCCACATCCATTCCCAACGATGGTTAAGCATTTTCAGTCGATTATTAGTGAAGAATCTAAGCGCCAAATTCTTGACAAAGAAGGACGCTTGCCTGACGCGGTAATCGCTTGTGTCGGTGGTAGTAACGCAATAGGTGCATTCGCTCACTATATCGATGAGCCTTCAGTACGATTGATTGGTGTAGAACCAGATCAAGCTCCGACAATGAAAGAAGGCATACCTGGTGTCCTTCATGGATTCAAATGCTTGCTTCTACTCGATGAGAACGGCGAGCCCCGCAAAACGTATTCCATTGCAGCAGGACTTGATTATCCTGGAGTTGGACCCGAGCACAGTCACTTGAAAGAAAGCGAACGTGCTGAGTATGTCACGATTAGAAATAATGAAGTACTCGAAGCCTTCCAAGTGCTTTCTCGTACAGAAGGTATTATCCCAGCTCTCGAAAGCTCTCATGCCATTGGACATGCAATCAAGATTGCACCAACCATGCCTAAAGACAGCATCATCATTGTGAATCTGTCAGGACGTGGCGACAAGGATGTTGAGCAAGTGTTCCAAATGCTTCAAAAGTAAATTGTGGGAGGTTGAATGTCATCCAGATCTTAGAGACTGAAAGATTGATCATTCGTGAATATGTACCAGAGGATTTAGTACAGCTTCATATGATTCTTTCTGACCCCATGACGATGTCTTTCTGGCCAGCTCCCTTCACCCTTGAACAGGCGGGAGATTGGATCGAAGACAACCTCTATAATTATGATGAACAAGGCTTCGGAAGATGGGCGATTGTATCCAAAGAAACTCGAATGATCATTGGCGATTGTGGTATTAATCAGATCGAAATTGATGGTCAGATTGAGAATGATCTTGGATATATCATTCATAAGTACTTGTGGAATGAAGGTTATGCTTCAGAAGCTGCTGAAGCCTGTAAGAATTACGCTTTTGATGTATTAGGCTTGAACCGATTATGCGCTAATATGCCTACGAATCATATCCTGTCACAGCGAGTTGCCGAGAAAATCGGAATGACGCTTGAAAAAGAGTTCCCTAATGAACGCAATCGCGGGATTATTACGAGGTTGTATGCCATAGAGAAACATCAGGAGTAATTTCTCAGTTAGTATGCTAAGAGAAACAAGAACAATAACAGCTCAGCTGTTTGCAAAAATTAGCCGATCAGGTTTATACCGGGTCGGCTGTTTTGTTCTTCTGGGGCTGATTCTTCATACCACAAAGTATAGAGGCATAGCTCAAACTTCCCTATATTCCTCTTACTTTCCTACCCTTCTTGTTAAATAAAAAAGGATGGCGATGCTTTGCAGCATACGCCCTCCTTTATTTTGATATGCAATTGATATGCAATATATTTTACGAAATCGTTATGATCTCATATTCACTCGCTAAGCGAATGAAGTCATTCATTCCACCAATCTTACCAGCGGTGAGGTCTTGTTCTACGCCGTAGTAGTCCACACAGGTGCGGCAGGCGATGACCTGCACACCTTTCTGCTCTAACTCGTGCAGATGCACCGAAGTTAGTGAAGCGCTTGTCAGTGCCTTTACACCGCTGTTCATGCAGAACACAGCATGAGGTAATGCTTCCTGCTGCTTAAGTAAGGTAAAGAATGTTTCGAGCACAGTTTCACCAAGTTCGCGTTCTCCTTTACCAAAGGTATCAGAAGCAACTAGAATGACTTTCTTATCCATACTCATGTCACACTCTCCTCATGATCATGTTTCGATTGAACTATATTAAACGACAAACGAGCTTTTTAGGGATACCGTCTGATTGAATACGAGATGATCTGCTGTCGTTAGCTTAGGATCAACATTAAAATAACCATGGCGGAAAATCTGGAACTTGTCATTCGGGCCTACGTCCTTCATGTTAGGTTCAACAAACCCGTTCAGGATTTCAAGTGAGTTCGGATTCACATTGCTTAGGAAGTCGCCTTCTTCATTGCCATCAAGGATCAGCGGCTCATAGAGTCTGAACTCTGCAGGAATCGCTTGTGTTGCCTCAACCCAGTGAATTGTGCCTTTGACCTTACGACCTGTAAAGCCACTACCACTCTTCGTTTCAATGTCATACGTACAATGCAGCTCGATAACATTACCGTCAGCATCCTTAATAACATCTTCACATTTGATGAAGTAAGCATTCTTCAAACGAACCTCGTTGCCAGGGAACAGACGGAAATATTTATTTGGAGGATTCTCCATAAAATCGTCTTGCTCAATATAAATTTCACGTGAGAATGGAATTTGGCGCATGCCCATTTCTAGATTCTCTGGATTAATCTCCGCTTCAAGCATCTCAACTTGACCCTCTGGGTAATTCGTAATAACGACTTTAAGCGGATTAATTACTGCCATCGTACGTGGAACAGTTAACTTCAAATCTTCGCGAATAAAATGCTCTAGCATCTTCTCGTCAACTAAGCTGTTGCTGCGAGTAACACCGATTTCACGGCAGAAAGTACGAATCGCATTCGGTGTATAGCCTTTGCGGCGTAAGCCAGAGATCGTCGGCATGCGAGGGTCATCCCAACCGTCTACGAAGCTTTCGTCGACTAGTTGCTTTAGCTTTCTTTTGCTCATAACGGTATTCGTAATATTAAGGCGAGCGAACTCGTATTGATGCGGACGGGAAGCCATCTCGCATTCCTCAATTACCCAATCATATAAAGGTCTATGATCCTCAAATTCGAGAGAACATAAGGAATGCGTTACACCTTCAATCGCATCTTCAAGTGGATGTGCGTAATCATACATCGGATAGATACACCATTTATCTCCTGTATTGTGATGCTCAGCATGCGAAATTCGGTAAAGGGCTGGGTCACGTAAATTCATATTGGGAGAAGACATATCAATTTTGGCGCGTAACACCTTGGCTCCATCTGGGAACTCACCAGCCCTCATACGCTTAAACAAGTCGAGGTTCTCCTCTACACTGCGATCACGATAAGGACTATTCTGACCAGGCTCTGTTAATGTACCGCGTGTCTCACGCATTTGTTCAGCATTCAGATCGCATACATAAGCTTTACCCTTGCGGATTAACAACAAGGCACACTCATACATTTGGTCAAAATAATTCGAAGCAAAGAATAATCCGTCCCACTCAAATCCTAGCCACTCTACATCAGCTTTAATGGATTCAACGTATTCCACATCTTCTTTGGCCGGATTCGTATCATCAAACCGTAAATTCGTGCGGCCTTTAAATTCATCGGCCAGCTCAAAGTTTAAACAAATGGCTTTGGCATGTCCGATATGTAAATAACCATTAGGCTCTGGCGGAAACCGTGTTACAATTTCTTTAACGGTATCATTACGCAGATCCTCCATTATAATATTCTTAATAAAATTAGAAGAACTCGGTTTACTCTCCATCATCCTCAACCTTTCTTATTGACGAACCCATATCTAATGTAAGCCTGAACTTTTTCTTTGTATTCCATCATACCTATTACGGGCTAAGAGTTCAATATCTTACAAAATGTTGATTTCATATTCCAAGAACTTCACACAAATGTTACAATTAAAGTGGTTTTTTTGAAGGGAGAGTCTGACTGTTTCATGCAAAATTTAATAACTATCTTACTTTTTCCATTTGTTACTATTTACATGGTCATTCCCTACTTTATTACGCGTATTTTTGGCTTCGGTGTTTTCAGTAAAGGAAGAAAGGGCAAGCAGATTGCTTTTACGTTTGATGATGGACCCGACCCCAGGTATACACCAGAGCTTCTTGAATTGCTACAACGTAATAATATGAAGGCCACTTTCTTCGTTCTAGGGAGTAAGGCAGAGAAATATCCCGAACTTATACGACACATACATGAAGAAGGACATCAAATAGGTATTCATAATTATACCCATAATGCCAACTGGTTCATGACGCCTTGGAAAGTGAAACGCATGCAAGTCGAGCGAACAGCTGATATTGTCGAGCAAATCATCGGGGAACGACCAACCTATTATCGCCCACCATGGGGCATTCTGAATATGGGTGATTTTATTACCTTACGTAAGTCCTATCGGATTATTCTGTGGTCAGTTATGGCTCGGGATTGGAATGAAAAGGTTGGCGCAGATAAACTTAAACGTACGTTAATCAAGAATATTAAACCAGGCTCCATTATTCTACTGCATGATAGTGGGGATACTCCCGGTGCAGATGAAGGTGCCCCTCGTAATATGCTTCAAGGGCTAGCTGGTGCAATCGAGCATATTCATGCACGTGGCTATAAAGCTGTTCGAATTGATCAATTAATGGACAAGACGAACAACAACCCATTCAAACAGCTGAAATGGTCCAAAAAACTACTCATCAAGCTATGGTTAGCTTGGGACTACTGCTTTTGCAAACTATTCAAGGTTCGTACTGTGAATGAGCAATTTCCGTTAATTAAGCTCAGAATGCGTAAATATACAGGTTCAGAGACAATTAACTTACAGGGCGGCGAATCCATTGTGAAAGGCGATACAATCGCTGAGCTGCATTTTGATAATCGAATGTTCGTACATATGAGCTTGGAATATAAGAATAGCGTTCAACTAGCTACCAAAATTATTAGACAAACACAGAAGAGCTTACCCTATGTTCTTCACAAGATAGTAACCGATCCTCACAGTAATAAAATCAAAGGACTATATGGTGTGTCCATGATTCACCGTGGTGCTAAACATCTCGGGTTCTCGGTTTATGATTTGCCAGATGGATTATTTGCCCGCATGACTCAGAAATATTTAAAAGTGCTATTATTTGCTCTTCATCCTGATGGTAATGATCGGCTGAAGCTTCGTTCCGAGATGCTAGTTCCCAAAACAATCGCGATGTCTCGTAAAACTTTAGAGGAACGTTATGCACAAGCAATGGAAAATTAAAATACAAGACAAATGCAAAGGCAGAGACCGTAGAATATTCCGGTTACTCTGCCCTTGTCACATTGCATTGCTTATCATGATAGCTAATGGTACTACTTATGGTTATTTGCTTATCGTTATACCTTATGAAGCTGTGCTTCAACTTCCTTCTCATTCAGCGCAACAGCTATCTTGGCCGCTACTTCAACATTATGTTTAACTAATGCAACATTTGTCTCCAAGCTACGACCTTCCGTTAGCTGTTTAATTTTGGCTAAGAGGAACGGCGTTACTTTCTTACCTGTCACATGTAATTGCTTGGCTTCCTCTAATGCTTGAAGGATCGTTGATTCGATTTCATTGTAAGGTAGAGCAGCTGCTTCTGGAACTGGATTCGCAATAATTACACCACCCTGAAGCTCTAAATCCCACTTCGTGTGTAAGAAGTCTGCCACTTCACTAGGCTCATCCATACGGAAGTCAACGCCGTAGCCACTTTCTCTGGAGTAGAAGGATGGGAATTCACTTGATTGATACCCAACCACTGGTACACCGTGTGTCTCTAAATATTCCAGTGTGCGACCGATGTCTAATATCGACTTCGCGCCTGCACAAATAACAGCTACATTCGTCTGCGCAAGCTCTGTTAAATCAGCAGATACATCCCATGTAATTTCACCTTCGCGATGTACGCCTCCGATACCACCTGTAGCAAATACTTTAATGCCCGCCAGCTGTGCAGCAATCATCGTTCCTGCTACAGTCGTCGCCCCAATACGCCCTGTTGCAAGTAGATAAGCAAAATCGCGACGGCTTACCTTCTCTACTGTTGAATCCGTAGCAAAGCGTTCTAACTCCTCTGCATTCAGTCCAATCTTAATTTTGCCGTCCATTATTCCGATCGTAGCTGGAACTGCGCCTTGATTACGTATAATCCGTTCAACATCACGTGCCATTTCTACATTCTGTGGGTAAGGCATCCCATGTGAAATAATCGTTGTTTCAAGTGCGACAATCGGTAAATGATGATCTAGTGCATGCTGAACTTCTTCTGTATAAGTAAGGTATGATTTCATGAAAATTGCTCCTCTACAAGTCGATTTAGTTGATCTACACTTAGATCAGGCCATACGGAGTAGACGGTCTGCAATGTCAATGCAGATGCGGCTACGCCTAAGCGGCAAGCATCCTCAATGTTCTTCCCTTGTGATATCCCATAAAGCAGTCCTGCTGCGAATGCATCCCCGGCACCAGTCACATCAACAACATCTACCATCATGGCTGGAATATGAGCATCCCCATCAGGGGTGGAACAATAAATTCCTTGTGCACCTAATGTAATAATTACATTTCGGGCTCCTCGTGCGCGGATAGCTGCACATGCTTCACGACAATCAGCAATTGTGGTAATTTGCATCCCACTCATCGTTTCCGCTTCATCCCGATTTGGTAGAATCGCTTCTATACCAACAAGTGAACTCGGCAGCTTCATAGCTTTAGGAGTGGAAACGGGATCTACATACAGCGCAATACTTTCTGCCTGACAACGCTGTATAATATGCGCTATACAATCTACTGGGAAATTCGTATCTAGCAACACCATATGGGAAGAAGCGACTATAGACCATACCTCGTCTATCATATCCGTAGTCATTAAATCGTAAATATCCATATTAGCTAATGCAACGAACATCTCACCAGATGTATCTAACAGCGCAGTGTACGTACCGGTGCGGGCATCATTCATTGTTCTGATCGAATCGACTTCTATCCCGAGTCTTATCGATTCCTCTTTAATATAACGACCTTCCCCATCATCACCAATGCAAGATAACACCCCGATCTCACATCCAAGACGCACGAGATTCTCTCCGATATTGCGAGCGACTCCCCCACAGGATTCACTCATCACAACGGGATTCGACGTATGTATGACAAGCGGCTGCTTTGCGATTGCTTTGCGATCCAAATTGACCGCACCGATGCAGGTAATTCGAGACTTGAGTTGCAATAACTTTGTCTGTTGCATGTGTAAGCCGTTGTTCATAGCGCAAATCCCCTTTATCTCATAATTCTATCATTTTAACAATTTATCTACTAGTCTGATTAATTAGATAGTTTAAGCGATAAGTAGTGGTTTCACCGTCTTGATCAGATGGGATGCGTTACATAAGGTGATACTTAGAATTTATGATCTGAAAGTTATAAATTCTATATGGCTCTAAATCATAATCAGTGCTTGGTATAGACAGAACCATATACAGATCGTAGCGGAGGGGACGGAATTGTCCTGGAGAAGCGAAGCGTTCGCCTTTGCCACCGGATTTCTACCGCTATAAGCGGTATAAGATCAAGAAATCTGGGGGCAACAGCGATCGTAAGGACAATCCGTCCACGCAGCGGTTATATATCGGCACCATTACAATTTTTCAAGCACTGATTTTGGTGTTGAGCCTTCTATATTACGTAAAAAAACCTCCTGTAGGAATCTCATAGATTCAGCAGGAGGCTTGATGGACAAGATTATTTAAGGTTGGACTCCATTACCCTTCTGAAACAACCTTCGGTGCAGTGTTGATCGGTTCTGCTCTATGCTTAAACAAAGGCACAATTACTATAACACCGATTACGAATAAGACGGCTGCAGCACCATACAATGGCACCAAGGTGAACACATCCTTGAGCCAGCCTGCCATAGACATCGTAATAACCATGGAGCCCATGAAAAGAGGATTCAGAATTCCATTTACTCTTCCTAAATGAGATTCTGCTGTATTCTGCAAAATCATTGTATTAATACCAATTTGTATACAAGGTAATACCAATGAACTGAAGAACTGTACGACCATCGTTAAATAGAAGTTTGTTGATAATCCGAAGATCAACAGTGTAATGGCATTCACTGCCATCCCAAATGCTAGTAGCTTCTGAGGTGATACCTTCTTAGAGAAACTCATCGCTAGTATGCCACCTATAATCATCGCTACACCAGCTACAAGCGTAAACCATTGTAAATTCTCTTTGGGCAATCCTAAACGTTCCGTTACAATAAAGATCCCCAGTGGATTAATGATCCCAAGACCAAGTCCTGCTGCAACAAAGGCACCACCTAGCTTGGAAAGGATTTTACTAGACCATACATAGCGGAATCCACCCTTCATTTCTTCCCATATGTGTGATTCCGTTTTATCCACTTCCACTCGGCGATCTTTGGGGATGAATGTAAGTGTAGCTGCAGATAACAGAAAAGCGACGCCCATAATACCGATTGCAACTTTGATCCCATAGTGTTGGAATACGAATGTTCCGATTACCGGACCTAGAATCATAAATAATGCAAACATCGTTTGATATAGGGACATTCCCATTTGGATTAATGCCTCAGGTACATGCAGCTTGAACAGCTTCATACCTGAAGGCTGAGAGAATTGAGAAAGAATTGACGAAACTAAAGTAGCAAAGAATACTATTTGCCAAGAACCGACTGACATTGCTGCGAGTACGCCAACAATAGATACTGCGCTCAGAATATCGCACCAAATCATCGTACGTTTCGGCATCCACCGATCGGCAAATGTGCCCCCGATGAACGAGAAAATAAAAATTGGTGCATATTCCGCTACTGAAATTAACGATACTGCCTTTGCATCTCCATTCGTCATCTCCATCACATAAAGTAGAATGGAAAAATTACGAACCCAAATTCCGATCTGCAAGAAAAAAGTTGAGATTAATATTGCCTGCACAAATCGATTGCGAAAAAATACTGATAAACTAGGTGAACTAGGTGTTGCTACGTCACTCATAAAATTCTCCTTCCGATAACTCTCTCTAAATTAGCTAATTATTGAACATTCATAGTCTACTATAATATCCAATATAAGGAAAGGTACGATGGATTGAGATTAATCTCAGTCTCAAGACCGATATACAACCTCTAACCTCTCTAATTTTCTCCTCTAAAGTATGTATGGTGAAACAGCTTATTTAAGTCCAACCGTATCATCAATAAATGCAGCTAACTCACGTTCATATAAAGCCTTGTCTTTGCCGTAGGCAACCGCATGTACAGCCCCTTCCACGAGTAGAAGTCTATTCTCTCCTTCACGCTGCTCCTTGTACATCTCTTCACTCATATAAGTTGGCACAAATGCATCTGCATCACCATGAATAAAGAAAATGGGAAGTTTGCTATTCTTTATCGAACGAATCGGACTTACACCTTGAAATTGAAAACCCGCGCGTGCAAATACCATTCGTTCAATCCACATTAAGAAGGGAAATCTAGGTACTGAGTTAAGCTTGAGAAGCTGATGCTCCATAAGCTTGGTCATATCTGAATAAGGACAATCGGCTATGATAAATTTAACCTGTTTCTCATGTCGATTCATACCTGCGTATTCGAGCACGGTTCCACCACCCATGGACTGACCGTGAAGTCCGATTAAGCAGTCTTCCCCTTTGTGCTTCACTACCCAATCAATCCATAAGCTTAGATCGTACTTCTCTTTATATCCATAGGTTGCAAATTCGCCTTCACTAGCACCATGCCCCCGATGATCGAAGAACAGTACATTAAACCCATGTCGCACATAAAAATCAACAAATTGCAGCATCCACGGAAATGCGACTGTATATCCATGTACCAAAATGATTACGCGATTAGAGCTGGGATGACTATCGACATAGTAGCCGCGTAGCTTGAGACCATCGCTACTAATTAACTCAATGGACTCTTTATTCAGCTGCTCAAATTGTTCCCTTGTGTATAACCCTTCAGCTTCAACCTTATTAAATAATTCGTCATGTGTTGATCTTCTCATTCGAGTCACTTGATTAAAGGCATGCCTAACAACCAAATAGGCTGCAATCCCAAGTGCCAATAAAACCAAAATTGCGATAATAATACCAATCGTCATTGTATCTCTCCTTTTTAGACTTCTATATCATTAAGAAAAAAAGACGCCCTTCTTGCGCGGCGTCCTTTAATTAACATCATCAATCATTAACTGCATGACTTATACCGGAATAGGAAGCACATAAAGCAGAATCATGAAGAAATGTGCAATCGCACCAGCAAGCACGAATAGATGCCATACTGCATGATGATAAGGGAATACCTTCCATATATAAAAAATTGTGCCCAGTGTGTAAAATAAGCCGCCAACAACAAGCAGTGTTAAGCCGCCACCAGCAAGTCCAGCCGCAATTGGTTTCCATGCGATCACAATAAGCCAGCCCATTGCAATATAGAATATAGTTGAGAGGAACAGGAATTTTTTGGTGAAGAACGCTTTAAACGCTACACCTGCTATCGCTGTACCCCATATGATTCCGAATAAGGTCCAACCCATTCCGCCTTTGACGACTACAAATAAAAGCGGCGTATATGTTCCTGCTATAAATAAATAAATCGAAGAGTGATCAAATATCTCGAATAAATCCTTAACCTTCCCTTCAGGGAAGCTATGCACGAGTGTTGAGGAAATAAACAATAACAACATAGACACGCCATAAATTGTAAAGCTTACGACATGCCAAGCAGAGCTATATAGGCTAGCAAATACAATCAGAATCACAAGAGCTGCTACACTAAGTATGGCTCCAATTCCATGCGTGATCGCATTTGCAATTTCTTCTTTACGTGAATAGGTATGCGTATTAGCCATTATGAGATCATTCCTTTCAGCGCGGTTATCTATAGTATACTCTCTTTCCAAAGTTTGCGCCAAAAAGACCATTTCCGAGTATTGATACTGCCTTGCCTATAGAATTCTGATAGGAGAAAAAAACAATATCTCACGAAACCACTAGAGGAGCCGTGATTTCGTAAGATAATTGCTTAGATACCGTTGTCTCATAAGATAGCTTCGAGCGTGCTTTTATATCCTACTTCGCTTTAGTTCACTTCATTTACTTTACTTGAACGATCCGCTGGCCAACTGTTGGCGCTATTTTGTCCATTTTGCTAAGAGTACCCTCCATCAAATCGTAGAAAGTGATGCCGGTATTCAGCATTTTGGACTTTTTGAATGTAGCATAGCCATCTCCACCAGCTGCAAGGAAATCATTCGTTGCTACACGGTATGTTTTCTCTGGATCTAACGCCTTGCCACCAATTTTGAGCTCGGTAATACGCTCACCAACTGGTTTCTTAGCATCAAAAACAAGTGACATTCCACTGATTTGTGGGAAGCTGCCTGCTTTCTCTTCTACTTTACTTAGCCCGCCTTCAAGCGCGATCTTCAAGTCGCTACCCTTCACTTCTACAACAGCTAGTGTATTAGGGAATGGGAATACGGTTAACAGCATTTTCTTCGTGATATCACCTGCTGCAATAGAATCGCGAATTCCTCCGCCATTCGTTACTGCTACATCTGCTTCAAAGCCAGGTAAGGATTTCGTACGCTCGAGCATAATGTCCGTTAGTAGGTTACCCAGATTCGTTTCTTTGGTACGTACATTCTCGCGTGCACCATCAAGAGCGACTTCTGTTTTGGCAATAACAACTTTCATCACTTCATCAATATCCTTAGCGATTACGTCTACCATCTTAGCTACTTCTGGATCTGCTACTACACTCTCGTCATATTGCTTAAGACCACCTGAGAATGAAACAAGTTCTTCTCCTAAATAATATAAGTCTGCACGGCCTAATGATTTACCATATTCCCAATCCTGTACGATATAAGTGCCATTAACAACTTCAGGTGTCTTAAGCGGTGTATGTGAGTGGCCGCCAACTATCATATCAATCCCTGGAACATTCTTAGCGATTTCGCGGTCAACGTCAATACCAACATGCGAAACTACAACCACATGATCTGCTTTCTTCTTCAGTTCTGGAACTAACTTCTTAGCAATTTCTACTGGATCCTTGAATGTTAATCCCTTAACATTATCAGGATGAGTTACAATCGGAGTTTCTTCTGTAACAAAGCCAAGGAATGCGAATGTTTTGCCACCGATTTCGGCGTAGTGAACAGGCTCAAGTAGATTCGACCCATCCGCCTTAAACGTATTCGCATTAATCATTGGGTATTCAAGCATGTCTTCTAGCTTCAAAACTTGCTCCCAGCCGAAATCAAATTCATGATTACCTGTTGCCATCGCCTCATATTTCAAGTAATTCAATATGGAAACAATCGATTCACCTTTGGATTGATTTACATAAATGGATCCTTGAAACGTATCGCCTGCATCTAGCAATAGGAAATTCTTGTTTTCTTTGCGCCAGTCGTTAATGAGTGTTGCCATTTTGGCATACCCAAACTCTTTGGAGCCTACATTCTCCGTAATATGTCCATGAACATCATTCGTATGACCGAGCGTAATATGTACAGTAGCCGCGCTACCAAGTGCTTCTAGGAACTGCTTACGTGTTACAGTATCACCATCTACAATGTCTAACTGAACACCAAGCTTAGTGGCAATTTCTTTGATTCGTTTGGAGGAAAGTGGTGCATCTGGTTTCATAGCCTCATCCATAGTTATCGCCTGCATTTTGACAGCTGTTTCAAGTGCTCCTCCCGCCCAGTGAGGGGTTGTTGCAGTAGCATTCAAATTAGGCAAGCCAGCTAATCGACCAACGAACGTAACAGCCTCAGCCAATGTTATTGCACGTTCTAAGGCGAGGTCCCCACCTTTATCCCCAACAACAATTGCCTTCTTCTGCATCCAATCTACATGAGAAACTGGCTGTAGCGGGGCTGCGTTTGCAGTTCCAATCATGAGCAATGAAGCGATCGTACCCGTGACTAAGATCTTACTGAACTTTTTCACCAAAATGATCTTCTCCTCTCAAATTTAACTACCTCGAACTCATTTCAATACGTGTTCCAAAGACGCTGAAATAGATTCATCAAACACCTTAATTCTAAACGATTTGTCCCGAAAGAGGAATCTTTAATTCGGAATAATTAAATAACTTAACGAGAATGGTTTACATGATTTAACAATTGATGTATAATCAGGTAGTAATTCGGAATGTGATTCTTACCAAATATGAAACAAGGAGGATGAAATTAATATGACTAACTTAATCGTTCAATCCCAGCAATTAAATATCGATATCATCCCACCTTCTGTGAATCATCATTAATTTTCATTAATGAAATTGAGCTTACAAGCCACAGGTTGTGCAAGATGACGCCTATGGCTTTTTTGATGCTTATATATGCTAACTGGTAGCATATATATAGTGAAGGGGCCTAGGCAGGCCCCTTTTTGCTGTTTAATTTTATCTTGAACCAATTGAAATTGATTCATCTATACAAATAATGGAGGTTACACAATGGGAATTATTCAAATTCAGATATATACACCTGAGTTGGCATCAGCAGTTGCAGATATGTGGAACGCAAGCAGAGACAGCTGGGGTGGCGCAAGTAATATCAAAACAACGGAACAGGTACTGCAAGAAGAGGCTAATTCCGATTCGATGTTCGTATTCTTAGCTTTGGATGAAGATCGGGTCGTTGGCTACTGCAGCTTATGTGAGTACCGAGAGGATACAGGAGCTCTATACATTGGTCTTCTTAATGTTGATCCAGGCTATCATGGTCAGAAAATCGGTAAACTACTTGTTCTTGAATCGATTAATAAAACCATTGAGCTTAGATGGCCTAGACTCGACCTATACACATGGACAGGAAATACCAAAGCAGTCCCACTCTATAAGAAATGTGGCTTCTTCTGGGAAGACCGTGATGATACAACACATCTCATGAACTTCATTCCGACCGTTCTGAGTACGGAGGCGATCCAGGAATTTTTCCGAGAAGCGGACTGGTATCAAGACTGCACAAGACAAATCGTCGTAGAACCGGATGGGCGGAAAGATAATGGATATGATTACTTTGAATATGAATGGAAACATAACGAAAACGAGCTCCGTGTTGAATTCGAACGCCGAGGCAGAGGGCTGCGATTAATCGAAACGAATGATTACAGGATCGTTGCAACTGTTCAGAACTTAGATCTTGTATTTGGTTCGAACTATACCATTACGTACGAGATTATCAACAAAACGGGTAAACCTCTAGATGTCTCATTAGAAGGTATGAACAACCGTAATATTACCTTCGATTACAAGACTGAAGTTAACGTAACAGATCGCACCGTTCTTACAGGTCAATTCTATGTAGGACCCGTTAACGAAGAACAAAGCATTTGGAGAACACATCCTTGTGTTACTACAAATGTTCTTATCAATGGTCAGAAAGCATTGTTCCTAATCGGTATCAATCCGAAATATCCTGCCAAAATAAAAACTATTGTGCCTGGCACACTGCAATTTCTTCATAAAGATGCTGTGCTCTATCTGGATATGGAAAATAGCTTTACAGAGAATGCTGTATTTACATTTACACTGCCAACGAGTTCCCTATTTCATCTTGGACAATATGAATACACTATTGCCTTGGGTAGCCAAGAACGTCAATCCATCCCTATTGCTTATCACTTGCTCGCGCATGGTTTTTATGAAGCAGAAATAGAGATTACAGCACAGCTCGGTGATCGTCAAATACGATTCCACAAACAAATCGGAATACCGTTCGTAGGTATAGGCGCACAGCTTGCTGGTGAGTGTGAGGATTATTGGCTAATTGCGAATGGGAAGCATATTTGTAAACTGAGCAAGCTAAATAACGAATTGGTACTTGGGCATACAACCAAAGATGCAGCTACCGAAATCCTACAGCCGAAGCTTGGTAAGCCATATTCCAGTGAATTCTCCAAGAGAAGACCGGAACAAGTAGAATTCTTTGAAGAAGGCGGAGGAATCGGAATGGAAGCAACCTACCATTCCACAGATTTTAAATCCATTGTGCTAAGAGCTTATACACTATTGTACGCAGATGGAACCATTCGTCACTGGTATGAAATCCATAATCGTTCAGAGGAGCAAGCTTCGTTAGAGTTATCACTCCTAAATCCAATCTACCATAGCTTACATCGATCTATTCTTCCTTATAAGGGACAATGTATTGAGATGGAGGATTCGCAAGGAAGGGAATACAATGATTGGGATGCTAATCTCGTTAGTGAGAACTGGTTGTTCTCCAAAGGAAACACTTCTTCACCAAGAGGAATCTGTTGGTCGAATTCACATACCATTCATTTTCAGGGCTGGCATTTCACTTTGGAGTCCGCTATTGGGATCTTACAGCCGAAGGAAACAAGAACTACCGATCCGATATATATTTCACTTGGAGGATTTGCTGATTGGGAGGAGTTTCGCACTTTCGCACTACAGCAATCCGTGCCATCTCAAGCATTACCTGCGCTTGTTCAGCCGTTAGAGCTGGATGTGAATAATCACAATCCCTTCATAGGATTACATGACGAAGCGATGTTGAAACTGAAGGAGCATAAACTGCATTCACTTGAAGGAGAAATCAAGGCTGGTTTAGATCATAATAGGGTGCATATAGGGCAATCTCATATTTATACAGAAGATCAAATGGCTAGGGAAGCAAGCTATACAATACCCATGCCGCTAACTACTAAATCCACTGCAATACCTCTAATCGCAAATGTGGATGCGAAGTTTGCGACGCATACGGCCAAATTAAATCAGGTGTTGTTTCCTATTCAGAAAGCACACATTGTTCTAGACCAAACTACTCAATCTGCCAAAAGCATACTATCTGCTGATAATGGGATCATCCGAATTCAAGCATCTGCTGACTTCTCCCCTTCCCTCTTCTCTATGCAATATAAGGAGAATGAATGGCTCGATACTGCATTCCCAGAGATGATTGCCAAGTCGTGGTGGAATCCTTGGATGGGGGGAATATCGAGCAGCCCTCAAGGCTTGAATGCATATTCCCAGCTAAAAGAGCATACCGAAGCGGAATTTACGACGTTAATCGATTCCAAGCAAAATACGTGGCAAGGCATTAATATGCGACATCAAGTAACGAAGCATGAGCGCTACAAAGGACTTACATTTGAACAATATTACATCCTGCTTCCTGGTGTACCTGTACTTGCCTATACAACTAAGATTGTGCAGAATACAGGCACTTACTTTAACAATCTTGAATGGTCTACTAACATGTTCCTGCGTCCTGCTGAGGATAAAACCCAAGGGTGGTTCAAAACCATAAATCCGAACCAAATGGAGCTGACTTATTGGGATCAAGGTAAAGAAATCGAAG
Source organism: Paenibacillus sp. P5_B5 (assembly GCF_056400365.1). Taxonomy (NCBI): domain Bacteria; kingdom Bacillati; phylum Bacillota; class Bacilli; order Caryophanales; family Paenibacillaceae; genus Paenibacillus; species Paenibacillus sp. P5_B5. The sequence continues at coordinate 67,247 of NZ_JBFULK010000014.1, read as the reverse complement.
CATTAGAGCAATCTAGCTACGTATTTGGATCGAATCAGCGTCAAGAAATGCTGCAAGTTGTTACAGATGAGGCCTCCATTCGTTCTGGTGCTTATCTCAACAAAGAGATTGTCAATTTAACGTACCATCAATTATTGAATATGAAGAATGGGGATACGCTATTCACTTCACCGGTATTCTATGTATTTACAGAGCAGATCATAAAGGAAAGTGCCCTATCTGCTTTAAAAAAAATTCGATTTGGTGTCTAAAATTCGATAAATCGAGTAATTCCCTTTCATTGACTGAATTTTCCATCTTTATTCACCTACTATTTCGTAGTAGAATGAGAAGAGCAACAAGACACAACAAGACATTTAAGAATCAATTCCGCAAATGATTCCCACACTAACAAATTCACAAAAGGGGTATAATTCTATGTACAAAGCATTAACTATTGCTGGCTCAGATACAAGCGGCGGTGCAGGCATTCAGGCAGATCTCAAAACGTTCCAAGAACGTGGTGTGTACGGTATGACTGCACTTACAGTCATCGTTACAATGGACCCTCATAATAACTGGTCTCATGGTGTATATCCGATTCCAGTCACAACACTTGAACCTCAGCTTGAAACAGTACTTGCCGGTATTGGCATTGACGCATTCAAGACTGGGATGCTCGGATCCATCGATATTATTAAGCTAGTAGCTGACAAAATCGATCAATACCAATTAAAGAACTTCGTTCTTGATCCGGTAATGGTATGTAAGGGGCAAGACGAAGCACTTCATCCAGAGACGAACGATTGTCTTCGTGATGTACTCGTACCTAAATCATTAGTCGTTACACCTAACCTGTTCGAAGCTGCTCAACTCGCTGGTATGGCACCTATACATTCCGTTGATGAAATGAAGGAAGCTGCTATTGCAATTCACGCTTTAGGCGCGAAATATGTGTTAGTAAAAGGCGGCAACAAGCTTCCGAACGAAGAACAAGCGATTGACGTATTGTATGATGGAGAATCCTTCGAACTACTTGCATCCGAGAAGATCATTACGAACAACACACATGGTGCAGGCTGTACGTATTCCGCAGCAATTACTGCCGAGCTTGCCAAAGGACGCAGCGTCAAAGAAGCAATCTATACAGCGAAAGCATTCATTACAGAAGCTATTCGTGAATCGTTCCCATTAAACCAGTATGTAGGACCAACCAACCATGCTGCATATCGGAAGCTAGATCAATAGTATATACAACCATATACATTCAAGTATATCAAACGGCCCTAAGGAACACTTAGTGGCCGTTTTTTGTGTTTCTTCAGTGCATTCTCTCTGAATTCTAATCATTCTCTAATGATTCAGGTTGGATATCTATGGTAACGTTAGGATAAGAAATCATACATAACTAAAACACAAGGAGGACATTACTTGAAATCGATATTTAAAATCATTACGTTGTCTACTGCAATCCTCGGAGCAGGACTACTTATAAATGGTCAAGCAGAAGCAAGTTCAATCACAAAGTCCGATGTCATTACACAAGTAAATGATACCGTAATCCCTGCGAGTGAAGTACAGTCCGTATGGGTTGATAAAGAATCCTTATTCGTTCCAATTCGTCCCTTATCCGAAAAAGCTGGATACGGATTAGACTGGTATAACGAAGGTGGAGAAAGCGTCGTCACATTCACGCATGGCGATAACATCGTAACGGTCAAAACCAATGACCATACAGCAACAGTTAACGGCAAGCCCGTTAAAATGGATAAAGCACCTTTCAAAGTTGAAGGTTATACATATGTTCCACTTCGTTTTATCGGTGAATCACTAGGCCATCTCATTCAGTGGGATCAATCAAATGGACTCGCTATTTTAGCAACAGATGGTAAGTTCCATGCACCTGCATATTATCGTTATGCTGCAGCTGAACTAAGTAATCAAATTATCGAAACTGCTAAGCTCTACTTGGGCGTCCCTTATGTTTACGGTGGAACGACTCCTAGCGGATTTGATTGTTCAGGTTTCCTTCAATATGTGTTTAACCAATATGGAATTGACCTCCCACGTACAGCAGCTGATATGTACGCATCAGCAGGTACACATGTCAAAGGTAACTTAGAGCGCGGTGATCTTGTCTTCTTTAAACAAGGCTCAAAAGTATCTCACGTTGGCATGTACATCGGGAATAACCAGTACATTGATGCATCATCTGGCAGTAGAATGCGCGTCACATTCAGTGATCTAGGTTCTAGCTGGAGCATGAACTATTATATTGGTGCCAAGCGAGTTCTTTAAGCTTATAAATACTTAACCATAATAAAGACCGGTTAAACGCCATAACAGCGTTTAATCGGTCTTGTTGTTTTACTCTTCCTTAAACTTAAAGCTCCTCGCAATATATAGGAACGGCGTTGAAGCCATAGAAATTACAAACTTGATTAAGTAAGTCGTAACAAAAATATCAAGCCACACATTCCAATCATATATGCCAGTAAAAGCAATCGTACAGAAGATCGTGGTATCTACGAGCTGACTAACCGCTGTACTTCCGTTGTTACGAATCCACAACTGATTTCGTCCTGGGACGATCTTTTTGAGAAATGAGTAGATTCTAACATCAAGGAACTGACTAACAAAGTAGGCTGCTAAGCTGGCAAGTGCAAGCCTTGGCATAAGTCCGAAGATCGTTTTAAGCGCTTCATTAGCAAGATCTCCTGGCTGTGCTTCGAATACGAGCACCATTTGCATAATGATCGTCGTCATGATCAGCGAGAAGAATCCAAACCATACCGCATGCTTCGCATCCTTCTGACCATATTTCTCATTCAGCAAGTCACTGGTCAAGTAAATCGTCCCGTACATTGTATTTCCAAGCGTCATGACTAGACCAAACATCTCAATTGTTTTGGTTACTTGAATATTCGCAAGCACCGTCGCAACCCCGATCCATGCATACAGCCCTTTTTTACCAAAAAAGCGATAGCAGATCAAAAACAGTATAAAGTTCACAAGTACGAACCCTACACCAAAGATAAAATTAAACATATAATTCCCTCCTAGTTTTGATAACGCGGGAAGATTTCGAACCGCGACTCCCTTATGAAGCAAACAATACTATACCATATAAAATGCCATTTATATAATGGAGATATATGTTTTTATAAAGAAAGCAGCTATAGGTATTATGAAATTGATTCACCCATCATTATAAATGAACCGTGTCCCTCTTACGGGTTATTTATGTTTTCATGCTTATATAAAAACAGGCATGGAATTGTTTTCCACGCCTGTTTCTAATTCGGATTTGCTTATTTTACACCCTTCATATAGCTTTGAATCTTCGGAGCAAGTAGGAAGAGCAGAAGACTCAGCACAAGAGCTACCCCACCAATAACACCAAAGTAAAGCATCTCGGTTTCTGGGGTATAGAACTTAACGATTTGGGCGTTAATGCCTTGAGCGGCAGCATTGGATAAGAACCATAAGCTCATTGTCTGAGCCGTGAAGGCAGCAGGTGCGAGCTTGGTAGTAGCCGAGAGGCCAACCGGCGACAAGCATAACTCTCCGAGTACAACGACGAAGTAGCTGAGCACGAGCCACAACGGGTTAACGAGTGAAGAGGCACCGCCAAAGTAAGCCGGCAGCAGAATGATCAAAAAGGACAGACCGGCAAACAATAAGCCAAGTGAGAACTTTTGAGGTATGGTTGGCTGTCGATTTCCGAGCTTTACCCACAACCAAGCGAATACAGGCGCGAAAATGATAATAAAGAGCGGATTCAGCGACTGAAACCAGGCGGGTGAAATATGAATGCCCGCGAACTCCAATTGTGTACGCTTATCAGCGTAATTGGCTAGAATGGTAGCCCCTTGCTCCTGAATCGCCCAGAACATAATCGAAGCAATAAACAATGGAATGTACGCAATAATTCGGGAACGCTCGACAGGCGTTGTTTTAGGACTGCGGTACATAACCACGAAGTAAAGGGTAGGAATCAGAAGGCCTAAAACTCCAACCAGCTTGATAAAGGTATCAAAGGTGAGAACACCAAACATAATGGCAATCGTGATTAAGACGGCGAGAACAACAACGCTCGCACCTAGGATGGTGAACACTTTTTTCTTCTCAGTGGGTGACAGCGGGTTAACTACAATCGTACCTGCAAGACCTAAATTTTTAGGTTTGGTTATCATAAAAACGACCAATCCCAGGAACATCCCGATAGCGGCAAGACCGAAACCTAGGTGGAAATTCTTCAACCCAACGGTTCCTACAACTAAAGGAGAAAGGAAACCCCCAAGGTTAATCCCCATATAAAAAATACTGAAACCCGCATCTCGGCGGTTATCCTCTTCACTGTAAATATCTCCGATCATACTGGATACATTAGGTTTCAGCAGGCCTGTACCTAGCACAATCAAGATCATGGATACAAAGAACAGCGTAATATTTCCCGGTATGGCCAGTACGATATGACCGAACATAATCAAGATACCGCCATAAAAAACAGACTTCGACGCACCAAATATCCGGTCAGCCAACCAGCCCCCGATGATGCCGGACATATACACGAGTGATCCATAAATGGACATTATGGAGAGTGCGGTGTTCTCCGGAATCCCGAGTCCGCCCTTTGTCACTTCATAGTACATAAAGAATACAAGGATAGCCCTCATTCCATAATAGGAGAATCGCTCCCAGAACTCGGTGAAAAAGAGGGTGAGCAGGCCTTTGGGATGTCCAAAAAATCCCTTTTGTGGAACGCTTTCTACAATCTTTTTCCTGTCAAAAATTGGCATTACAATTCTCCTTTGATGTCGACTCAATGATGCTAGATTTTTTAATTATAATACCCTTGGCAGTTAAACTGCAATCTTCCCGAAGTGACAAAATAAGTAAATTAAATATTATCAATCTCTGTGAAAACTCTACGGGTTACAGTTCAAAAGGATAGATGCATTGCTCCTTACTAAAATTAAACCTCTACTTGCCGTTTGGCAAGCTCAGCGCGTACCTGTGTATGATGCTCTCTCGTGAGTGGATACAGAATAGCTGCAATCAGTCCGATTACGATGAAAATAGTCGGTGCAACAGCCATCGTGATGCGAATCGTTTGCATAGTTCCATCACCAAGCGGGATTTTGGCTACATAACCTGCAACCTGTAGAATAATCCCGATTAGGAACATCGCAAGTGAATTGATAACTTTCATCAATAAATTCATTACGCCCGCATATAATCCTTCACGCTTCTGCCCCGTCTGCAGTTCATCTTCATCCAGTACATCAGGTAGCATCGACCATGGGAGCACGTGTGCAACACCATAGCCAAGTCCAACAATTGCACCAACTATGTATACGATATAACCAGGTGATGCTGGTGTAATGAGAAAGAAGGCAAGCTGTGAGATTGCCCAAATCGCCAGTCCCATAATTAGCGCATGCTTCTTACCGAGCTTAACTGATATACGGCTCCAAAGCGGTAAAGATACGATACCGAAGCCTACAACCATAACAAACAATATTGGCATATCAGCTTCTCGATTGAGCCAGCCTGCCATATAGTAGATCACGAAACCTTCTACTACATTCGCTGCTGCATAACAACCAACATAAATCAGGAGCAGATAGCGGAAGGTTCTATTTTTATAGATCATAAAAAATTCTTTCATATAATTCTCTGATTTATTAACAGCTAGCTTCGTTTGGCGCTCTTTGGTGGTCTTAAAAAGTATGAAGGGGATTACGAAAATAAATACCGCAATCGATAATCCCAGCATCAGATAACCGTCAGATGGATCTCCATAGGAGTCAGCAATCATCTTAGGAACAGTTGCCGCCACTAGTCCAAAGAACAGCTGAAAGAAGATCCTGTAATTGTTCACACTTGTCCGTTCATGATAATCATCTGTCATTTCAGCCATTAAGCTTAAGTAAGGAATATAGAAGGAAGCCAGTGAGGTCATGAAGAACACATAAACAAGCGTATAGTAAATAATTTGGATCACTTGATTATCCGTTGAGATTGGAAACCACAGAAAGAAGTAAAGAACAGCAATGGGAACAGCGGATATGAGAAAGAAAGGTCTTCTACGCCCCCATCGTGTTCGAGTCCGGTCACTGATCATGCCGACAATCGGATCGAATATGGCATCCCATAGTCTGCCAACCATGAAGATTGTACCCGCAATCGCTGGTGCAATGCCCACCACATCCGTTAAGAAGAACATAAAGTAAAGCCCGATCACCGTACCGCTCATCACGGATACCGTCTCCCCTAGTCCAAAGAACGTCTTAGTTCCAAAGGATAGCTTACCTGAATTTTGGCTCATGCTACGTTTCCCTACTTCCTCATTCTGACGATTTATAAGTGCCAAACTCATCTAACATGTTCAGTAGAAAATCCCTCACCATTCCACGGTCAGGCAAGGTACCGACCATCCCATACATCGCTGCGCTCCCTGCTTGGCTAGCTACCTCAGAATCTGTTTCCATTAAGGTAACTGCCTTCTGCAAATCACCTAGGAATACATCGACGATCCCTTCATGTGCAGGAGTAACCATGAAATGTAAGCAGTCTGGACTATGCTGACGATCCATATGCCAGCCATAGCTTTCCATAAGATCAGCTAACACCAGCACATTATGGGTTTGCGAAGCAAAAGCAAACACACTCATATTCGGTTTACCGAGTATATATAACCCCGGAATCGCCTCAATTCCTTTCATTAGAGCCTCCGTTGTCTCCATGGTCGACTTCGCGAGTGCGACATACCCTTCTTTGCCTAAGTAATTCATGACCGCCCATGCTGCTGCGATCGCTCCACCTGGTCTTGTCCCAGACATCGAAGGGGAAATAAAGGCACCGCCCGGCCAATCAGGATAAGCAAATAACTGATGCATACGCAGCTCTCGATTGCGATAGAGGATAACAGAGGCGCCCTTAGCTGCATAGCCATACTTATGGATATCAGCTGATATCGAAGTTACGCCTGGGACTTGAAAATCAAATGCTGGCATAGGATATCCCAATTCGCGAACAAATGGCAACATAAATCCACCCAGACAAGCATCAACGTGACATAGAATATGGTTCTCTTGCGCAAGCGCTGCGAGTTTCACTATTGGATCGACCACACCATGGGGATAAGCGGGAGCAGAACCGACGATCAGGATGGTATTGCTTGTCACTAGCTCTCTTGCAGCTACTGCATCTGCCCTGTAATCCTCTGTTATTGGAATATGAATTGGCTTAACATTAAAGTAATGTGCCGCCTTCATGAATGCAGGATGTGCTGTTATAGGTAGCAGCATTTCCGGCTCCGTTACCTCTGGCCTTACCTTACGTGCCCAATCTCTCGCTGTCTTTACCGTCATCATCACACTCTCAGATCCACCTGATGTCATATTACCTACGACTTGTTCATCACCGCCTAACATATGAGCTGCCATAGCCGTAATCTCTGATTCAAACTGACGTAAAGACGGGAATGCAGTTGGATTTAAAGCGTTTTCGTGAAAGAACATATTGTAGGCTTGCTTGACAAGTTCCGTTAATTCTTCACCTGCATAGTAAACAAGACTCCATGTCCGCCCCTTCTCGTAATTAGCATCTGCATTTTTCAATTTCTGCATAGCTGCCATTAGTTCGTCTTTGTTCTTGCCACCTATAGGGAATTGCATTCTTTGACCAGCCATTTATCTCGCTCCTTAATCTAGTTAATTAATTAATTAAATATATTAAATATTCTTACTATTAAAACGGATTATTCGCCCTGTAAAGTAATAAATCCTCCTTCACTCAATATCCATCAATTGGACCGAGAGCTACAGAGGAAACAGGATGAAGCGGCTTCGCCGTCCTATAGGACGGATGCAGTTCGTAAGGTGAATATTAGAAAGTATAGGTGTATTACTTATACTTTCTTATTCACTAAATATTGCCTTCAATCTTTAATTCTTCAACTTCGGATCAAGCACATCACGCAGCCCATCCCCGAACAGATTAAATCCAAGTACAGTTAGCATGATCGACAAGCCTGGAAAAATAACAGTCCAAGGCTCGCTCGCAAAAAATTGCCGTGAATCGGAAATCATTTTTCCCCACTCTGCCTCAGGCGGTTGGACTCCGAGTCCCAGAAATCCAAGTGCTGCTGCTTCGATAATCGCAGTCGCAATACCTAGTGTGGCTTGAACAATAATTGGGGCTAAGCTGTTCGGAAGCAAGTGAACGAACAAAATTCTACGATCTTTCATGCCTAGTGCTCTAGCAGCCACGATGAACTCTTCTTCTTTGAGGCTAAGCACCTTCGAGCGCACAAGCCTTCCGAATGTCGGTACATTGACAATTGCGATTGCGAGCAGAGCATTCTGTAAAGATGGCCCAAGAGCTGCAACAACTGCTATCGCAAGAAGAATACTCGGGAAAGCAAGTAGGATATCAAAGAAACGAGAGATGATGGAATCCACCCATCGTCCATAATAGCCTGCAATAACGCCAAGAATTGAGCCTGCAACCATCGACATGATAACGGAGAAGAAGCCGACTGTAAGTGAAATTCTCGCTCCATAAACGATCCTTGCAAACAAATCACGCCCTAGATCATCTGTACCAAACCAATGCTCACTGGATGGAGGTAAAAGTTGATCTTCAAGAGCTGGGGTTTTATAGTCGTAAACTGTAATAACCGGGGCAAGTGAGGCAACAGCGACAAAAAATAAAATAATGATTGCGCCGATCATTGCAAGCCTATTCTTACGCAAGCTTCTCCACGCATCTCGCCAAGGAGAGGAGACCTCTTGGTCTTGCAAACTTGGTTGTTTAGTTAGTGGTTGTATCGATAACTCAGCCATGGTACATCCTCCTCATCGATAACTTATTCGAGGATCAATATAAGCATATATCAAATCCACAAGTAGATTGATTAACACGAAAATCACGGCAATGACGAGTATACCTGATTGGATAACAGGGTAATCCCGGAAGGAGATTGCATCATATATATACCGACCTACTCCAGGCCAAGCAAAGATCGTCTCTGTTAGAACGGCTCCGCCAAGCAATAACCCAGATTGAATGCCGATTACAGTCACAACAGGAATTAACGCGTTCTTCAAAGCATGTTTATACACAACAAAAAATTGTGATAAGCCCTTTGCACGTGCCGTCCGAATAAAATCAGACCGCATCACTTCGAGCATACTGGACCTTGTCATACGAGCAATTACCGCCATCGGGATTGTCGCCAGCGCAATACTTGGGAGGATTAAATGCTTCATTGCTACCCATAGCTGGTCAACTCGGCCAGAGAGAATGGAATCAAGCACATTCAGCCCTGTAATCGTTTCAATAGGGTCGCGTACATTCATTCGCCCTGTTGTAGGGAGCCATTTCAGTTCGACTGCAAAAACCCACTGTTCCATCAGTCCTAGCCAGAAAATCGGCATGGATACCCCAATGAGTGCAATAACCATACTCATATAATCAAACCAAGAGTTCTGTCTCCAAGCACTTAGAATACCAGCATTCACACCGACAAATACAGCAATCGCCATACTTACGATCGTGAGTTCAAAGGTTGCTGCTAAATAAGGTGTTATTTCTTCACTAATAGGAGATTTGGTTCGAATGGAACTACCCAAATCGCCAGACAGTAGGTTACCCATAAACATGCCGTACTGTTCGTATATTGGCTTGTCTAAACCAAGTTGTTCTCGTAGAGCATCTTTCGTCTGCTGAGTTGCCTTTTCACCGAGAATCATTTCAGCTGGATCTCCGGGAATGGCATGTATAATAAAAAATACAATAATGGTCATACCAAGCAGTACTGGAATGAGCATGAGCAGTCGCCTTATTACATAAGCCGCCATCAGAATTCACCCGCTTTTCAATAATGAGACAGGAGCAGTAGGTAACGACCTACTGCCCCATCTGAGTTCGTAACTATTCTATCGTAATATTCGCGTAAGTTTCCGATCCTGTTGGAGATGGTGTGAAGCCTTTTAGCCCTTTCTTAGCAGCTAATAATGGTGTTGAGTGAACGAGTGGAATCCAAGGCGCATCTGCTTTGATAATTTCTTGTGCTTTCTTATATCCCTCAGCACGTTTCGCTTGATCAGGTTCTGCCTGAGCCTTAGATAAGAAGGTATGAAGCTCCTCATTGATATAGAAAGAATAGTTATTGCTTCCGATCGTTTCCTTATCTAGAAGCGTGTATAAGAAGTTATCCGGATCACCGTTATCTCCTGTCCAACCTAGCATGAATAGATCCTCTTTCTCACCCTTCTTGGCGTCATCAAGATAGACTCCCCATTCAGGTGACTCAATTCTTGTCTTGATTCCAATCTTAGCAAATTCAGATTGCAAGTATTCAGCAACCTTCTTGCCATCTGGCATATAAGGACGTGATACTGGCATTGCATAGAATACGAGTTCTTTATCATAACCGTTCTCATATCCCGCTTCTTTCATAAGCGCCTTGGCTTTGTCTAAATCATATGGATAATCTTTGACTTGGTCATTATAGCCAAGCACTGACGGCGGCATTGGATTGACCGCTGGAATTGCTAGACCGCTATAGAAAGCTTTAATAATAGATTCCTTATTCACAACATGATTAAGGGCTTGACGAACTTTGGCATTATCAAATGGCTTCTTTTTCGTGTTAAAACCAACATAGCCTACGTTAAATGCTGGGCGTAGAATTTTCTGTAGGGCTGCATCTTTTTCTACTTCACCCAAAGCACTTGGGTTCACATCCTCCATCAAATCGATCGTTCCAGCTTTTAATTCATTCAGTCTAGCGGTGTTGTCTGGAATGGATTTGATGATCAGTTTATCCATCTTCGGTAAACCCTTGACCCAATAATCTTTGTTTTTCTCAAGAGTAATGGCTTCGTTACGTTTCCACTCAACAAATTTATAAGGTCCTGTTCCAACTGGGGACTCCTTATACTTGTCTTTCTTCTCCTTAATGGCTGTCGGACTGCCAATACCAAAGAATGTCATGGCGATATTCTGTAAGAAAGGGGCTTGTGGTATGTTCATTGTGAACTCAACTGTTAACTCATCAATAGCTTTTACCTCTTTAATCGCACGTGTACCTTCATTTCCAAACATACTGTCGTAGTATCCAAACACTTCCTCAGCTTTGGCGTCAAGGAAGCTGAATTCACCCTTTGGATTTGACCAACGATTGAAGTTAAACACAACTGCTTCTGCGTTAAAGTCAGTTCCATCATGGAACTTAATTCCCTTATGTAGCTTGAACGTATACTTTAAGCCATCGGGAGCAACTTCAGGCAGCTCAGCTAATCCTGGAATGACTTCTGTCGTACCTTCCTTGTACTTCAGGAGTGTCTCCGTAATCTGGTGGGCTACTTTCGCTGATTCACCATCAGTTACTACCGAAGCATCAAGTGCAACGGAATCGCCTCCGCGTCCTACTACTAATGTGTTTGAACCACCGCTACCTCCGCTTGAGCATGCCGACAATACCACAGACATGACGAGTACAAGCGATAAAGCTGTAAATTTCCATTTTCTCACTTCATGACCCCCCCTATTAATAAACTCATCTATATTTATATAACGATTAACTAACTGAATATTCAATTAATTAGTTATATAGATGACATGCTACTGTATGCCTAGCTCCAAGCTCTTTCCACTCGGGACGAGCGGTCTTACATATATCCATTACTGACGCACAGCGTGTATGAAAGGTACAGCCTTGCGGAGCATTAGAAGGACTAGGTACATCCCCTCGCAGAATGATTCGCTCCTTTTTCACGTCTGGGTCAATACTCGGAACTGCTGATAGAAGTGCTTGGGTGTAGGGATGCTTAGGAGATTCATATAAGCGATCCTTGTCAGCTAGTTCAACTAGCCTGCCTAAATACATGACACCTACTCGATCACTTATATGCTTCACGACACTTAGATCATGCGCAATAAAAATATAAGTTAGATTAAATTCCTGCTGAAGCTCCTGCATTAAATTAAGCACCTGCGACTGAATGGATACGTCTAGCGCAGATACAGGCTCGTCTGCAATGATCAGCTTGGGATTAACTGCGAGCGCCCTCGCAATTCCGATGCGCTGCCGCTGACCACCCGAGAACTGATGGGGGAAACGCTTTGCGTAAGAAGCATGCAGCCCCACAACCTCTAGTAAATGCATAACACGTTCTTTACGCTCTTTGGCATTACCTATCTTGTGAACAATGAGTGGCTCTTCCAATATTCGTTCTACGGTATGCCTTGGGTTAAGCGAAGCGAATGGATCTTGGAATACAATCTGCATATCTCTACGCATCCTGCGAAGCTCTTCAGAAGACATCCGCGTAATATCCTGACCTTCAAAAAGCACTTGCCCTTCCGTTGGTTCAATCAATCGTAGAATTGAGCGACCTGTCGTTGATTTACCACAGCCACTTTCACCAACAAGTCCTAATGTCTCGCCTTTCTTTACAGAGAAGGATACATCATCAACAGCCTTGACCTGACCAATTTCCCGACTAAGGACACCGCCCCTGATCGAGAAATATTTTTTTAAATGGCTCACTTGAAGTAGATCCTGTTCCACGGCCATCCCTCCTCATTCAACATGCATCCAGCAACGACTTTGATGTCCTTCATCTACTATAACCAGTTCTGGCATACTAGTGTGGCATCGATCCATTACGAACTCACAGCGAGGCGCGAATCGACAACCCTGTGGCATATTCCTTGGATTAGGTACATTACCAGGTATCGAGTACAACTTATCTCGCGTCACATCCATACGTGGCACAGATTGAATCAATCCTTGTGTATAAGGATGTTTCGGATTCTTGAGAATCGTACGAGTCGTCCCCTCTTCTACAACCTTACCAGCGTACATAACTACAATACGATCACACATTTCGGAGACGACACCTAGATCATGAGTAATCATCATAATGGCTGTGCCTGACTCTTGATTTAGTTGTTTCATAAGATCTAATATTTGGGCTTGTATCGTGACATCGAGCGCAGTTGTTGGCTCGTCAGCAATGAGTAATTCAGGATCACAAGACATAGCCATTGCGATCATCACGCGCTGCCTCATACCACCTGATAGTTGATGCGGATACTCGTCCACAATGGCTTCAGGACGAGGAATCCCTACCTTACGGAGCATCTCAATCGAATGCTGCCTGGCTTCCTTCTTATTGAGGCCGCGATGTAAGCGAACCGTTTCACTAATCTGATTGCCGTTAGTAAAAACAGGATTAAGCGAGGTCATCGGTTCCTGAAATATCATGGCAATCTCATTACCTCGAATCTCTCGCATCCGATTCTCTGATAAATCCGCTAGATTCTCTCCCTTGAACTGAATGGAACCGTTTACAATTTTTCCTGGTGGATTCGGCACTAAGCCCATTACAGATAGAGACATAACACTTTTGCCACAACCGGATTCCCCGACTATTCCTAGTACTTCTCCCTTACGAATGTGGATATCGACCCCATCAACCGCTGGAACTCTACCACGATCCGTAAAGAAATGCGTCTGTAACCCTTTAATTTCTAGTAGAGGTTCTGACATATGGGCACCTTCCTCAGTAATTCGATTAACAAGAACAACCAATTTGACCATCCTAATCGACGAATGGGATTGAATCAATAAATTGAATAACCCAACAGGTTGTTATCAATTTGTAAAAATGTTTATTTTATAAAAATATCCCAAAATATGTATCAGTCCTTTCGTCTAGTTTATGGCATAATATCCCAATTAGTCAACTGTGAAATTATTTGTTACTAGGTTTTATAACCTGAGCAATATAGATTTTTTCACACAAATAAAAAGACTAGCGTTTTATTATATAATAAAGCACTAGTCTTAAATTCAATTAACGGCTTTGTGTAGATAGAATGGTTACAACACTGAATCCTGCAATAAAGGTTAAGATGCTTGATAGGATGAATCCAATGCTAGTAGGTAATCCAGGAAAAACAACTGCAATCGATCCAATAACTAATCCAATGATCACAGCATAAGTCATGTGACTAAAGTGCGCTAATAAATAACGAATCGCTTTGCTACTGAAAATAAAACCTACAATCACACCTGCACCAATGACTGCTATGATTGGAAAGTTGAGTGTCGACAAAGCATTAATAGCTGTAGGATAAACCCCAAGCAGTAATAATACGAATGATCCACTTATACCAGGTAGAAGCATCGCCATACTACCTAACCATCCAGCTAGAAACAACCCCACTCCCGTTAGAACTGAACTTAACGACGTAATCGGTTCACCCATTTTATCTGGACTGAAAAAGGCCATCGATGCAACTAGTGCAGCTGCAATAATCAGCAGCACAACATGTTGTGCTTTAAAGTTACGCTTCACATCTACTTGCTTAATCAGTAGTGGCAAGATCCCGATGATTAACCCAAGGAAAAAGAACTGTGTCGGCTCAAAATAATGACTTAATAAATAATCAATCAGTTTACTTAATAAGAGAAGAGCTGCCCCAACCCCTATGCCGAGTGGCACTAAGAATCCGATATGTTTCTTCCACTCTTTGCTGAAAAATCCACTTATAGCATCAAGTAAGCGATCATAAATCCCTAATATAACCGCGATCGTCCCTCCGCTTACACCCGGAATTAAATCACTGATCCCCATTACGATACCACGATATATATTTTTCCACTCCATGTTCGTTGAATGCCTCATTTCTTCTATTCACATGTTGTATATTGCAATTCACAAATGGTCAATACCTTTAAAACCTAAACGCCATCCAAAATCATAACCGCTTCACCGCTATCAATCTCACCATTCAACCGAAATCCGAAGGATTCATAAAGTCGCTGAGCGGGTATATTGTCATAATGAAGACTAAGTCGAATTGTATTACACTGATATATTCGTTTGATCCGTTCAATTAGATGTGGCATGATGGCTCTGCCGTATCCTTTACCTTGAAAATTATGGTCGATCATAAAGCGATCTAGCCATACATCGCCTGTCTCGTGATCAATGCCATACATGGCATATCCGATTAGCATACTCTCATCATACAAGCCTACTGATTGCCATTCTGGCTCAAATCTCGATTGCGCAACAGAATAAGCATTATCCTCAATGAAAGCCTCTTGATCTTGACTGACAGTAAGTACTACGACTGCACGCCAATTTTCTTCGGTTACTTCACGTATATGAAGCTGCATCTTTTCAACTCACCTTCTCAGAAACGGTTTGACTCTTTAAGCTTGGCTTTACTACTTTCAGTGTGACAAACAATACGCCAGCAAACACGAATAACGTAATGCTCATTATGACAACAGTTGCTCGAACGGATAGGATATCCGTCAATACACCACCCATAAATGGACCAACCATCATACCAACAGCATGAAACATGTTGAATAATGCATATGCTGATCCATATTCACCGCTACCATTACCATTTGAATCGACAAGTTGTCCTAGCGTTGGTAGGGTTGGTGATAACGTGAAACCTACCGCAGCACCAGCAAGGATCATTGCAATGATTAGCTGCCACAACGAATTAGAATAAACGAGCAGTGGAATCGTCACAGCGATACAAAGCAAGCCGATTAGCATGATGATAAATGGATTGCGCCGCGCAGCAAGCATACCTGATACAGGTGCAATTAATCCATAAGCAAGCGACGTAATTCCGAACAAGAGACCGATCATCATCGGCGATAAGGATAACCGCTCAGTCACATCGAGCGGTAGAATAGGTTCTAACAGCGTAAGCGTTGTTTCTGCGAGCAGAATTACACCCGCGATAAACAAAATAGAGCGATTACGTAATAGGCTAAATGTACCGCCGCTACCTTTATTCTCAGATATGTCTGCGGTTTTCTCACGGACAGGCTCTTTCAACAGCAGTACGACGGCGATAATATTGGTGACTGTAAGGATGGCTGCTACGATAAAGGGAAGTTCATATCCCCCTACTTCGAATAACCAACCACCGATAGGTGCGCCCAGCAGCGTTCCCGTCGAGATGCCTGTCAGAGCGATGCCCATCGCAGCTCCCCGTGACTTGCCGGGGAATACATCAGCGAGTAGCGCAAGAGCTGTTGTCCACGTTGCTGCTGCCGCCACGCCTTGCACAAAGCGCGCTGCAATCAGAGTAAACATAGAATCCGCGATTGCAAACAACAAAGTAGAAATCGCTAGACCGATGAGGCCAGCGATTATCGGAACCTTCCTGCCCGAGCGATTAGTCCAAGCTCCAAAAAACGGCGTTGTCACAAACAATGCGACCGCATAGACGCTAAATAAGATACCAATCATCGTCGATGATGGTTGTAAT
The DNA here is from genome assembly GCF_056400365.1 of Paenibacillus sp. P5_B5. Taxonomy (NCBI): domain Bacteria; kingdom Bacillati; phylum Bacillota; class Bacilli; order Caryophanales; family Paenibacillaceae; genus Paenibacillus; species Paenibacillus sp. P5_B5. The sequence continues at coordinate 50,936 of NZ_JBFULK010000014.1, read as the reverse complement.
AGATCCGTGATATACGGGATGATAGGGATAATCAGACTATATAGCAGCGTATCGATAAACAATATCGAAATAACGAGAATAAGTCCGATCCACTTTGTTTTGTTCATATTCATACTGACTGACATGTTAGCACCTCTTCTAACCGATCTGTTTCCTTCTAACGAGGGTAATCATCGCCTTAACGATACTCTAACTCTATACTTTATCTTCATTCCTAGGCATCAGCCCATATAACAATACTTCTACAATAGATGATAAAGCTTGTGTAACGGATATATGATTTTTGAGAAAAAATCGCTGATCCAGCGTCGAATTCGTAGCGTCGATAATGAGTTTCATGATGAGGTTAACGTTCATATCTCGAATGATGCCTTCACGAATACCTTGCTCAATCAGCACACGCAGCGTGTTCCAATCATCCTGAAGCGCATCGTTCACCTTCGTCCATTGCTCGGGGAAGTAACGTTTAAGCTGATCCAATATTTTGAGATCATAAAGTTCGTAATGATTCGGTAGTACAGTCATTACACCTTTAATTTTATCTATAAGTGATAATTCAGGATCCTCAACGATCTGAATCGTTTTCTCATCTGCTTCCCGCAATGTTTGCTCGATAATGTTATCCAGCACTTCAACCTTAGATGAACAATGCTCATATAAGGTACGTTTACTGATTCCAAGTCGGCCAGCTAGATCGTCCATTGTGAACTTGATTCCTTTATCATGAATTTCTTCAATGACTGCCTTCGTAATTCGATCTCTCATTATCAATCCTCCTAAGAATGTTTGAAGGTAAACTTCACAAGCATTTCCACTTGTAAACTATAAAAACAAAAATAGTTTTTTCAGTTACAACTCAATTGTATACCTTCTATTCCGATAAAATCAAGCTTTCCTGAATTACACTTATGATGTAGGTGAGCCATTTGGTCCTAAGAACCGCAGACCAGAGAGAGTGTATCGTGTATCTATTCACAAACTAAAAAGACGTTCATTTTGCAGAATGAACGTCTTCTTAGCAAGGCTATATTTTTACTATATGAGTAAAGGATTGGTTAGGTATCATAACAGTCCGTTCTCAAGAAGTACCAGAGAGGAGTCTAGGCATCCTTCATCCTTCATAAGATTCCAATCTCCCTATTGATCGCTTGCTTCTTGGCAAAGAACAGCCTCCGAGTTTGCGTTCCATGACAAGTACAAGCTATCAATTAGGGCTTGAAGTTTCTTATCAATTTGACCATTATCATATGCAGAACCTCTTTACTTGCAGTAGTGTGCTGGAGTTCACTACCACTTCTAGAACCTTGTCCTTAATTCGGTACAATAGTCGAATACTCATCAACAAGTGACAGCTCGTGAACACATCAACTAGCTTGTGTGCCCGCTAACTTCCCCCTTTTCAATAGAACTCAACTTCATGTTACCTTACTATACTATAAAGGATTTGTATGTGAAGTAATTTACAGAGTAGTTACAATTTATAATTAAAGTAAAATTAACGCCTCTACTTAGTTAGCTTTGACTTCATTGCTGCCACAAAAATACACGCCCAGCCTGCCAAGAACGCAACCCCGCCAAACGGCGTAATGGCACCGATAATCCCAACCCCCGTTATGCTAAGTACATAAAGACTTCCAGAGAATAATAGGATACCTGCCATTATCAGCCAACCTGCTGCAGAAACTAGCCGCTGATTACCAAGCCGATCTGCTAATAACGCAATTGCGATAAGCCCAAGCGCATGCATCATATGATATTGGATACCAGTCTCATAAACGGTTAGCATTTTGGGGCTAATACTTTCCTTCAAAATGTGTGCACCAAATGCACCAAGAGCAACAGACAAGAAAGCATTTGCACTCCCTAGCATTAAAAAACGTCTAAACATATCATTCACCTCATTAAAATTATATAAGCCAAGGTTTAACCTGTGGTCTTAGAAGCGATCTCCAATTTTTTTGTAGATATCAGTCTGTCTCTTTATACAGTAAGACATAATTTCCTGACGATACATTTCTTTAATACTCTTAAATTCTAATGCATAGCGTATTCGCTTACTATCCATCCATGAAGTGTTAACGATCTGTCCTGTGAATGGAACTATAATTTTCTTCTTGGGGGTCTCAATCTCAATTTCACCCTCCAGCGTATCTCCCATAGTAAATGGTTCCATATTAAAGCAATGGAATGCAACGCCTCCACCGCTGATATCATCGGTTACAAACTTCACCTTCTGCTTCTCATCTTCTTCTGTTCCCATCTCGAACCACAAATCTAGTGTAGCTGGCACGCGAAAATAATGCCTTCTTTGAACCTTCTCCACTTGATTCGGTTTAGGCTTAGGTAGCACGAATCGGTTATCCGTGAAAGCTAGCTTCGTCTGATAGACATATCGATTGTTCTTATCATCAAAGAAATAGACTGATACTTGCTGCACACCAGTAGGTACAAGCAGTTCATCTTGGTTTGAAGGATGCTGAAGTCTCAATTCTTGATCCGTAACTTTGAGAACGAGTGTCTGATACATGGTTCCTTCACTTGTTTCAATTTCTAATAGCTGATTATTCCATATAGGATCTATTTTCATACTTTTCTTCCGCCCTCTCTGAAAAACTATCTATAATGCTCGACTTATGGCGTCTATTACCATTTGCTTCTGAAATGGCTTTCAATCATTATTTTTGCCATTACAATGTCTACTCCTTTAAGTGACGCTAGATATATTGTGACTAAAGACCTAATTTAGATAATTCAATTTTATATATAACAGAATCAATTTTCAATGTTTGTTTTTTAGGAAAAGCCATTAATAGCAATATTCTCTACTTAAAAGTAGAAATCATGATAAAATAATTCGGAGTATTCAAACCTACTATTGATACAGAAAAGAGGATTTGTCGTGCATACCAAAAGCAATCAAACTACTGGATTTATCCTTGGTATTGGATTAACACTAGCAATTGCGATCGCCGCTAAGTTTCTTGCTAAGCTACCTTTCTTTAGTATAATGGGACAGCTCGTTATCGCCATTCTGATCGGAATCATATGGAGAGCCACACTTGGCTTACCCGCCCGAGCAACTGCAGGCATTACATTCTCTAACAAAAAACTGCTTCGCGTTGGTATTATCTTACTAGGAATGAGACTTAACCTGATGGATATCTACAATGCCGGTTGGAAAGTATTTATACTAGCTGTCCTTAGCATTGTATTTGCCTTCTTCGTTGTATATGGATTAGCCAAATTATTTAAGGTAGATAAGAATCTTGCGGTTCTTACTGCTTGTGGTACTGCGATCTGCGGCGCAGCCGCAATCGTTGCTGTAGCACCGCAAATCAAAGCCAAAGATAATGAAACCGCAATTGGAGTAGCAACCATCGCTATTCTAGGCACATTATTCACACTTGCTTATACATTTCTATACCCTTTCTTAGGGTTATCACCAGCAGGATACGGCATATTCTCAGGTGCTACACTACATGAAATCGCGCATGTTATTGCTGCTGCTGACCCCGCTGGTAAAGAGGCTGTCGACCTTGCTGTTATAATCAAGCTTACACGAGTTGCACTGCTGATCCCGGTAACGATCTTAATCGGAATCTGGGCAAGCAAGTGGGAGCGTGAGGGGTCTGAATCGAAGGCTCAAGACAAGCCATCACTCATATCGATTATGCCATGGTTCATCTTCGGATTCTTAGCAATGAGCGCAATTAATTCGCTTGGCATTTTCTCTGCTGCATTCGCTGATAACGTAGTAGTAATTTCCTATATGCTACTTGCAATGGCTATGGCTGGTCTTGGACTGAATGTTGATCTCAGCGCGTTCAGACGTCTTGGGCTTAGAACATTCACTGCTGGACTGATTGGTTCAATCCTGCTATCCATTTTCGGATTCATCATGCTATACATTCTACAGCTTGCATAGCCCATTTCTATTCGTATAATAGAATTAGATTCACTTAGGAAGGATGATACAACATGCCACAATTACTTATTAGGGGAATCAAGCCTGAGGATGTTTGCAAGATCAGCACGAAGCTCATTCAAGAGCTTGCGGATATTTGTGAATGTGACACAGAGAACATTATTTTGGAATGCATACATTCGACATCGATCTATAATGGCCAAATCGTTGAGACATTCCCATTCATTGAGGTTGCTTGGTTTGAGCGTGGAGCTAAAATACGTGATCAATTTGCCACTGCGATTACGAGGCATGTCATGTCCATTGACATACCAGAAGTTGAAGTAGCCTTTAGCGTATTTCGTGAAGATAGCTATTACATAAATGGCGAACGTTGTTTATAAATAAACACACAAAATCCCTGATCTTCTGAACACCAGGAAATCAGGGATTTTATTATAACATTAAATATCTTCCGACCCTTGTAACTAAATATATACTGAGCAAAAGCAAGATCAAATGGTTTATAATCGAACTATAAATCACAACATTCTAATTACATATACATCAAGCATATGGAGGTCTAAAAAAGATGAATTTTAATTTTGATGAGATAGTTGACCGTTCGAATACCCATGCATCCAAGACGGATGCCAAATCGTTGTTTAGTATTCCCAAAGAAGCGATCCCTATGTGGGTAGCAGACATGGACTTTAAGGTTCCTCCTGCGATTTCAGAAGCGATAATGAATAGAGCAGCACATCCCATATACGGCTACAATCTAAAGCCAAGTAGTTACCATGAATCTATTGTCGACTGGATGCAGCGCAAGCATGATTGGACGATCAAGTCTAATTGGATTATCAATGTACCCGGTGTAGTACCAGCTCTACATTATGCTGTTAGAGCGTTCCTAAAGGCTGGTGACAAGGTTATTATTCAACAACCTGTCTATCCACCTTTCATGGATGTAGTAAAATCAAACGGCTATCAGCTCCTCAACAATGCGCTCCAGCTTAAAGATGGTCGTTACACAATTGATTTTGCTGATTTCGAACAGAAGGCTAAAGATCCGCGTACGAAGCTATTCATTCTTTGTAGTCCGCACAACCCTGTAGGTCGTGTATGGACGAAAGAAGAGCTTACCAAACTCGCCGATCTTTGCATGAAGAATGATGTGCTTATTGTGTCTGATGAAATTCATCACGATTTAGTGCTACATGATCATAAACATATCTCGACGGCATCTCTATCACCGGAAATTTCTAAGATCACCATTACATGTACCGCTCCTAGCAAAACTTTCAATATAGCGGGATTGCAAGCAGCAAATGTCATTATCGAAGATCCGAAAATAAGGCGTGAATTTGCACTTGAAGTAAGTAAATCAGGCTTCCATGAGCTTAATGCATTCGCAATCGTTGCGGGTGAAGCTGGCTATCGTCATGGAGAAGAATGGCTCGAAGCATTAGTCACGTATATCGAAGCGAATAAACAACTCGTGATGCAATTTGTGAAGGATAAGCTTCCTATGTTAAATGTGATTAATTCTGAAGCAACTTATCTCCTCTGGATTGATTTCAGTAAACTGGGATTAGGTAATGTAGAGCTTGACCATTTCTTACGACATGATGCATTACTCTGGCTAAATTCAGGTTATACTTTCGGTGAGGGTGGCGAGGGGTTTGCGCGGATGAATATTGGCTGCTCCAAGCTAGTCGTCGAAGAGGCACTGAGTAGATTGGAGCAAGCCATTAAAGCAATTAATCCATAAACTGATGATGAAATTAATTCGTAACCGTTCGATTACTAACTTCTAACTCAGATGTACAGTATTTACAGCGGGCGGCTTTGACCGGCACTTCGGATAAACATTGCGGACATTCTTTGGTAAGTGGCTTCGGCGTTTCTGCTGGAGCCTCTTTCTTTCTAAACCGTGCCAGTTGTTTGAGCACGAAGAAAATGGTGAATGCTACGATTAGGAAATCGAGCATCGTGGAGAGAAATGCCCCATACTTAAATACTGCTGCATTATCATCTATAGCTTTTTGCAGCGTAGGGTACTCCTTCCCATTCAATGCTATAAACATATTTGCGAAATTAATTTTACCCATCAACAGACCAATTAACGGCATGATTAAATCATTAACAATTGACGTAATGACTTTGCCGAATGCACCTCCAATAATTACACCGACTGCTAAATCGATCATATTGCCCTTAAAGGCAAATTCTCTAAACTCCTTTAACATCTTCAGGTCCTCCTATAAAATAATTAAATATACCTCTATTATTCACATAATACTTGAATTCTAATAGGGTTACAATTTCAATATTTTACTAGATTGTAATAGTTGGCTTTTTACTCTAACTGTATTAAGATAAAATACGCTGAATAAATATACATCTATATACATCAGGAGATTAACTAACTATGGAGACAACTCAGAAAACCACATACTCAATCAAAAACCTACTATTATTTATTATCCCGTCTTTATGCGGCATTCTGTTATTTATGATCCCAATTAAGTGGAATGGTCAAATCACGATTCCAGTTGCTCTTTTTTCCAAATCGGTTCAGGATTTTCTCAGTGATTCAATCCCTACTATAATGACTATTCTCATCATTCTGGCATCCATTGGAAGCCTATTAGCTAAGCTGTGGAAGCCTTCTTTTATCATTAACAATCCCTTTATAAACAGCTTACTTAATGTAGCTCCGATCTGGGTAGTCGTACGCGTTCTAGGTTCCCTATTTGCAGTATGCGTATTGTTTCAAATCGGACCTGATTGGATTAGATCGGCAGATACGGGTGGTATGCTACTCTTCGATCTATTGCCTGTCTTATTTGCGGTATTTTTATTTGCTGGTATGTTCTTACCGTTATTACTTAATTTTGGACTGCTCGAGTTCTTCGGTGCACTCATGACCAAAATTATGCGTCCCTTATTTAAATTACCAGGGCGATCTTCAATCGATTGCATGACATCTTGGCTTGGTGATGGAACAATCGGTGTGTTGCTAACTAGCAAGCAATACGAAGAAGGATACTATACGAAACGTGAAGCGGCTATCATTGGTACGACTTTCTCAGCGGTATCGATTACATTCAGTCTTGTTGTACTCTCAACTGTTCATTTAGCCTATATGTTCGTTCCATTCTACTTAACTGTACTAGTAGCAGGAATTGTTGCTGCAGTGATTATGCCGCGTATTCCCCCTTTATCCAGAAAGGCGAATACGTATTATGAGAAGACAGGGCAAACCGATAAAGAGATCATGCCTGCGCATATGAATTCGTTCCAATGGGGTCTAGACAAAGCTGTTAACAGAGCACAGAAAAGCGCCAACCCTAGTGCGCTTATCAAAGAGGGCGTGCATAACGTTCTTGACCTATGGATTGGCGTAGCACCTGTCGTGATGGCGGTGGGAACGTTCGCTCTGATCGTTGCCGAATATACACCGATCTTCAAGTGGCTAGGAATTCCGTTTGTTCCACTATTAGAACTGATGCAGATTCCAGAGTCTGTTGCTGCTTCACAGACACTTGTCATTGGATTTGCTGATATGTTCCTCCCAACCGTCCTTGCCAGTTCAATTGAAAGCGAGTTAACACGGTTCGTTGTCGCTTGTGTTTCAGTAACGCAGTTAATTTATTTATCTGAGGTTGGTGGTCTATTATTAGGCTCCAAAATACCTGTATCCTTCAAGGACTTGGTATTTATCTTCATTCTACGTACACTTATTACTTTACCTGTGATCGTATTGATCGCTCACATGCTATTTTAAAATAAGCAGCATACCTCATCCTATTGGAAGGGGAATGCTGCTTATTATTTATATCATTAATCACCACTCGATTGATGACGATCGATCACGCTGCTTACCTTCACGAATATTCAAAGTGAGAATAAAACAAAGCAGTAATAAGACCAGCATCAGGTATACGGCATTGATCCAGGTCTCACTTTCACCTTTAATAAGCTGCATAGCGGCAATCACAATTACACCACCCAAATTACCTGTAAGCATCATAAGACCTGTTGCTTCTCCTGCATGCTTCTCCCCCGCTAACTGCTCTGTATAAGATAACAGCAATGCATAACCAGGCAAGAATACAAATCCGAGTAGAGCGCTTACAAGAAGTAGGATAGAATAGCTTGTTGCTGTACACAGCAAATATACCAGACCAATCGCAAATAGTGAGCTTACCCATAAGAAAGGCTTGCGTCTTCCTATTTTATCAGATATGCCTGGGATAATACTCGCACCAATGATACCGCCGATAATCAACATCCCACCAATCAGACCCGCCTTTTCAGCATCAATACCATTTGGTTTGAGAATCAGCTCAAGCCAGGAGGTTAAACCATTAAAGAATCCCATCGATAATAGAGCAATGACAGCTATTAATAGGAGCTGCCGATTACGAAGTAATGGAATATAATCACGCCAACTGATGCTGTTAGCCTCTGTTTGGTTATTGGCTTGATTATTTTGTTCATTAGGGTAAGCAACTAGCCAGAATATGCCCGCTGATATGACTGTGATTGCTGCAAAAATAACCATCGTCAGCTGAAATCCCGTCCAGTTCACAAGTAACGGTGTCCCCGCTAATGCTAATGCCATCCCAGCGAACATCCCTGCTGTTCCAATCCCTGTTGCCATTGCCTGCTGCTCACGACCAAACCAGTCTACAACTAGCTTCGAAATCCCATTCAGGACATAGGGCTGACCTATTGCAATTCCAATCTGACCTAGCATCAGTATGATAAAGCTTTGATCAAAAATACGCACACAAGCAAAGACAGCCATGATCATTCCACCTAGTCCAACTCCAAACCGATAACCACGCCTATCAATGACAATCCCTGCATGTATCGATAACAACACATAAATCAGTGGGAATACAATTAACAATAAGTTAATATCCCCCTCTGTCACGTTGTATTTAGATTCTAGCATGCTTATAAGGGGAGCAAAATTGAGCCACAGCATTTGGCTTATACCAGCTAACAAAGTAAAGCCAAATAGGACAGACCAGCGATTGGAGAAACGATGCTTCACAGCTGAACGGTTCAATACGATACCCCCTAGTAAATTGGTTAATTATGACAATATTTCGACACTTAGATGAATTATCCTTTTTATCCCAAATAAACAAAACAGTTTCATTATCTCCGCTAACAATAGTTTCCATAAAAAAAGCTCCACCGTCCTATTGGAACGGAGAAGCTGTCTTTTCAGTTTGTATATGGGAAGGCTTGCTTAGCCATGCCTCTGCTTTCTTACTAATAAACCAGGAAACAAGTGCAAAAATAACAATATATACGAGCTTGAGCGGATTTTCGATAAACTGTGTTACGTCATATCCTATGAAAGAAGCCATAAATACCATAATCGCTTTACCGAATAAGATGGCGAGGAAGAACGAACGAATTGGCATAAGTACGAGTGCAGCAGCTAAATTGATGACAACAAAAGGTCCGACAGGAAACATGCTAAGCACAAATACGTAATTAAAAGCATTCTTACGTATCCATTCCATTCGTAACTGCACCTTAGGCTTCTGAGCCCACCCTTGTATGAGTCGATGAGATCCAATTTTGCGTACGATCAGGAAAAAAACCATACAGCCGCTAACAATCCCGATTAGGGAATATAGAAACCCCAGCCACAGCCCATAAGCAGCAGCATTAGCACCAATAATAACTATAGTTGGTAAAGGGGGGACAAACGATTTAAGGAACGTAATAAAAATCCCAGGAAAAGGTCCATACGACCGATATTGCTCCAGTAAAAGCTGGATTGTATCCTCTGTAAAAAGCGATTTTATATCCATGATGTCCATATACAGGAAACAAACCTCCTAATGAATTTCATTCTCGATAATAGTATAACAGGAATGAAATTATTATAAAGAAGTTTGTCAACTATTACTTGCCAAATTATTCAGCTTCTTTCTATACTCTGTCGGTGAGCACCCCTCAAATTCGGAAAAGCATTTACTAAAATAACTTGCGCTAACAAAACCGACTTCTTCTGCAATTTGCTTTACCTTCAAGCTAGGATCTGCAAATAACGGTTTAGCCTTGGTAATACGCAACCGAGCTAAATATTTGACGAAGGTTAGATCAGTTACCTGCTGAAACCTCGCATTCAAGTAGTGCGATGAGGTACGCATTTGCTTGGCAACCTCATTCAACTTGATATTATCCGCGTAATTCTGTTCCAATTGCTGCATCGCACGTTCTACCATGCGTTCACCACTATCTCTTAAGCCATGATGCGGCAACAAGGTTTCTCCATGCTTATACAATTGTTCCGTCCATTGAGGATCGCAAGGATCGATATGGCAGCGCATTGCACTTCTAATAAATTGTGCGATGGCTTGCATAGTTGGATTCGGAATATTATTCAAGCCTTGTCGAATCAAATGACTCTGTAATTGATCTACGTTATTCATATAGGACATATAATTTTTATCTAAATAAGTATGGCTTATTTCAACCAACATTTGACCAAGCGATAATAGCCACTCTGATTCGTGTGGGTCTAACTGCTCTAGTGTCCAGTGTCTTTGTACACCTCTTGTAACCCGAAGGGCACCAAAATGAGATACCACTGCAAATTCATCCTGGAGTCTCTTGATTGAAGGACAACGATTTGTGGAAATCAATGTTACAGCAATTTGATGATGCTGTCCCTGAGTGAGCAATTCTTCTAATGCACCGATCAGTTCACTCATCACACGTTGACCAACCTCGTGTTTGTCACGATTCCATGCGCCTACTAGCGCTGTCTCTCCATCAGGCAACTTAAATAAAGTGGTATAGAAGGAATCGGATTGTGCAAGCTCGATCTCCTTCTGAAGTTGCTCCATTAAACTGTTCTGTAGTGCTGACCGCTCTGGCTCATCCAAAAAGCTATCAACAAACAGCTGTATCCCCCAGAACTCAGCTTGATGTACAAAAGCCTGTTCATCCTCCATAGAAGGATCCATAATACCTGAAAACATTGAAACGAGCGTATGCTCGAATTGTTTATGTGATCGTACACATTTCTCTTTGACTGAATTCCCGGCATGCAACAAGGCTGCTTCTAACTCTTGTGCACTTGGAGGCTTTAATAAATAATCAGATGCACCGAACTTGACTGATTCATGTGCACTATCATAATCAGAGAATCCACTGAGAATGATCCATTTAGTTGAGGGAGAGAGTTCCTTCCCTATCTTCATCATCTCAAGTCCATTATGCGTCGGCATCAGATAATCAAGCAGCACAATATCCGGCTCTCGCTCTTGCAATAGCCGGATTAATTCTTGCTCATTATCAGCTTCACCACATATTTCAAAAGGATGCGCCATTTCTTGGATCATGCTCACTAGACTAATTCTAGCCAGGTCCTCATCATCTGCAATTAGAATTCTCATCCCTACACTTCTTTCAGCCTTATTTGAATGAGTTTCTCATAAGAAGTAAAACTTCCATAAAGTCCCGAAGGGACAAGAATAGCATCACATGCTCTCGATTTCAAGTCTATCCTGAGTTCTTCTTATATCCAAACCTTGGATAGCCTCTTCAAGTAACCATTATGAGGGTTATATTACCCCAAAAACGACATAAATTTGAACATATCGTTCACATTTCTGTAGAGATCAAAAAGCGACAACGAGTTAACGCTGTCGCATATTAGAATCCGATTTAAATACCAGCGTAAATCCCCTTACATCGGTAGCTTAAGTAAGCACAGCGGCTTGGTTCAAAGCTTCAGCGGAAGTCGCAACCATTGAAGTTGAATTGCTGATCTCTGAGATCACAAGTGTTAAATCCTTGATTTCTACCTCTACACGCTCGGCTTCATTCATACTTTGCTCTAGCGAACCCATAATGCTATCAAACATTTCCTTAGTCTCCAAAGCCTCATCCTGTCCATGGATAACAAGCTCTTGTACATTCTTAATGGCTGTTACAACTTCAGCTGTGTATCTCTCAGATTGGGAAATAAGCTGATTAATTCTGCCTACTGTTTGTTTGGTGGATTCAGAAAGCTTCTGTACTTCATTTGCTACTACCGAGAATCCAAGCCCATATTCACCAGCGCGTGCTGCTTCAATGGCTGCATTCAAGGATAGTAATTTGGTTTGATTCGATATCTCTTCAACAGCTGTTACAATCCCTTTAATCTGATTGGATGAGTTTGTAAGACGAGTAACCGATTCCTTCATTAATTCAGAACTATCATGAATGAGTTGAATACGAGATTGTAAATCACTCATTTTACTCGTACCTGATTCAGCAAGCTGCTTAGATTCTCTAGCTTTGTCTGAACTATGTATGACAGATTCATTCATATGAACACTACTTCTCACTAAATCTTGAACAGATAGATTCGTACGTTCCGTTAAACCGACCAGTTCTTCACTAACGGACGTAATTTTCCCTTTTAGCTCCTGCTTTATGGCATTGTATTGCGACTCGCGAAGCTCGGTATTCTTACTTTCATAAGCTTCAAGCACCAGCTGTTGTTCAAAGTTAAGCAGCTTCGTTAAGGATTTGTCTATAGCTAAGCATTCATCTCTACTGGAGATATGGTGAGACAATAAATCAAGAAATGTATTCTGTAAGTTCTGAAAAGCACCCATATACCAGCGAGGTGCAAGCCCAATTCGTTGATGGACCTCCGCAATACGTATTCGTTTGTTAATAAACTCATCATCAATACTTCCACTAAACAGCTCGATAAGATGCTGACGTAATGTCTCTCTTAGCCGTTCCACCGTACTATGATCCGTAATGATGACTCTCAATTCCTCTACATCGATAACTGATTTATAGAACGAATTAACCGTTTCATCAATATGCTCCAGAATAAAGGGTTGGATGGTATGGAGCAGCTTCAGATCTTCCTCTGTAAGATCTATCATATTCAACTGCTCAGTAAACTTACGCTCAAGATTTACAGCAATCGATCCACTCCTAGCCTGAAAATCATGAATCGATTTCATAGCACCCGGTATATTTGAGCTATTCATTGAATGTTTAGCCTGCGTATTCCCCATGAGACGTGTAATAAAGTGAAATGGGCATTTTGACAAAAGTAATCCCTCCGATTTTATGTTAAGAATAGACAGCTTCGCTATCCTTATATGACTGTGATGTTCTGCACGATTACTAAACAATAAGTATACAATAAACTAGAACATAATACACAAGGCATAAATATCTGTAAATAAAATTAGTTATATTATTTTCATAAAAAACGTAATAACAAGCATATGTGACCCTATTGTTACGGCTAACCCGCTACAACTATTTGGTATGCCTAACCAGCAATAATAGACAGTTCTCCTATGGAAAGGAAAACTGCCTATCGACTCGCTTCTAATTAATGATTTAAGTTCTAATTAACGATTAAGCTTCACTATGACTCATGGATTCATCCTTGATGAGAAGTTCATTCTTCTCCCAACTCACAAAATGGTCATCCCAAACCACGTGGCATCGATCTTGTTCAACCTCGACCACCGTACCAACACTTCCGTCTAATGTGAATATCACCAAATCGCCAACTAGAAACATATACATTACCCCAATCTAAAGATGATTCCATGTCCACCCTTTGGGTATTCCCACTTAATATTTTCGTGCGGGCAGCCAATCCGGCAGCTCCCACATTCGTGACAGCCTTCATATCCCACATGCATACGAATGTCTTCCCATTTGTACACTTCTGCTGGGCAGAAGATCGTACACAGCTTATCAGGACAACTCGTTGCACAAACGTCAGCATCAAGAACATGAAGATGGGAATTCGTATCGGCTTTAAATCGAACCAAGTACTGCTTCTCTTCTATCGTCTGGCCTTTGGGCTGTTCACTCATTATTTCATCACCTTCCAAGCGCGATATAAATCACGAGCAATTTTGAATTTCTCCCCCGCAGATCCGATGTCACGCCAGATTTTGCGCTGTTTATCCTTCTTTGGTGTACCATCAACTGTGAACATTTGACTAGCTGCCTTGTTAACCATCGGAATATATTTATTAAAATAATGCGGGAATTTCTCAAAGTGATGAGTTGAATCTTTATACTTCTTAAGATCTGATCCTACAAAGCTTCCCATTAATTCCACTCGATAACTATCCAGCATACGCTCAGTGAAATCATTCGCTTGCTTCGCTTCCAATATCGTGTTTGCTGCAAGCACCCCAGAAGTCATTGCTAGATTCGAGCCTTCTCGGTGAATCGCATTCACCATTTGCGCAGCGTCACCAACAACGAGTACACCGTCTCCAACAATCTTCTGCATGGAGTGGTAACCACCTTCAGGTATCAGATGCGCTAAGTATTCCTGTTGCTCACTACCCTGAATGTATTTGCGAAGCATTGGATGCTGCTTCACGTAATCTAACAGCTCATAAGGCTTGATTCGGTGTTTGATAAGTCCTGACAACATTGCACCCACACCAATATTTAAGCTATCTTTGTTCGTGTAGAGCCAAGCTGTTCCTAGAATACCTTTGGTTGAATCTCCAAAGATCTCAAACGTACACCCTTGATTGCCTTCCAGATTGAAGCGATCTTCAATAATCGTTCGATCTAGCTTGAGAACTTCCATAACAGAGAGAGCAGCTTCATCTGTGCGAAGCTCCTTACGGAAGCCTAGCGATTTAGCAAGCAATGAATTAACACCGTCCGCAAGAACAACTACATCTGCATATACGTCACCGTCAGGGCGATCCGTTCTAACTCCAACGACGCGACCATCTTCAAGAATACATTCAAGCACAACGGTTTCGTTAAGGAGCAGTGCCCCTTGCTGAACTGCTTTATCCGCAAACCACTGGTCGAATTTGGCGCGTAATACCGTGAAATTGTTATATGGCTCTTGATCCCACTCTAATCCCTTATAACTGAAGGTTGCTGCTGATTCTTTATCTAATAACATATAGCGTTGTTCGGTAATATGGCGTTCGACTGGTGCCTCTTTGTAGAAATCCGGGATGATATCCTCCATCATCTTCCTGTACAAGACCCCACCCATCACATTCTTGGAGCCTGGGTATTCCCCTCTTTCGATTAGGAGAACATTCGCGCCACCCTTAGCTAAAGTATATGCACATGAAGTTCCTGCAGGTCCTGCTCCTACCACGATAACGTCAAATTTTTCAGCCATATTGCACCTCTCCATGTAAGGCTTTCTCAAAAGCTTCCATCAGCATCGGCACGATCTCGAATGCATCACCAACGATGCCATAGTGACAAGATTGGAAAATAGGAGCCAGTGGATCCTTATTAATGGCAATAATTAACCCTGAATTCTGCATGCCAACAATATGTTGTATCGCGCCTGATATCCCGATTGCAAAGTAAATCTTGGGGAGTACCGTTACACCTGTCTGTCCTACCTGATGATGATGATCTACCCAGCCCGCTTCAACCACGTCTCGACTCGCACCAACCATCGCGCCAATCTTACCTGCAAAAGCATGGATCAGCTCAAAGCCTTTCTGACTGCCTAAGCCTTTGCCACCAGCTACGATAATATCCGCCTCATCTAATCGAATCTTAGGTGTTGCCACACGTACAACCTCAAGTACTTTTGTTCGCAAATCATCTTCTTTGAGCGCAACGCTCTCTTCAATGATTTCACCAACCTTAGCTGCATCTGGTACAAGCGCTTTCATCACCTTGGAACGCACCGTCGCCATTTGGGGACGATGGTTCTTACATAGAATAGTCGCCATGATATTACCACCAAAGGCTGGACGGCTTGCTTCAAGCAGTCCATTCTCTTCATTCACATCTAATATTGTGCTATCAGCAGTAAGTCCTGTTGCCAAATCAGTTGCGACAGCACTAGCCAAATCCTTCCCTGTTGAGGTCGCACCATAGAGAATAATTTCGGGCTTATATTTCTCCGAACACTCTATAATCGCTCTCATATATGTTTCTGATCGATATTCTTTAAAAATAACATCATCGTATAAGTAGACAATGTCCGCACCATATTGAATTACTATCGATGCAAGTGGTTTAACCCCATCACCGACTAATACACCCGCAAGAGGAACCCCACGCTTATCAGCGAGCTTACGACCTGCACCAAGCAGTTCAAGTGAAACTGAAGCGATTCTACCCTCATTCTGCTCAATAAACACCCAAACTCCGCAATACTCCTCCATATTCACGCTTTAGCCTCCTTCACATCGAACAGTTCTTTCTTCTCTAGAAGAATAGATAACAGTCGTTCGACTTGCTCTGATGAAGATCCCTGCAGCATTTCGCCGCCTTTAGGCTTCTCAGGGGCCCATATTTTGGAGACGATCGTTGGTGAGCCTTTGAGTCCAAGCAAGCTACGATCAATATCTTCTAGATCATTAGCCGACCATATAATTGGTTTATAGCGGGCTGCTCTGAGCATATTCGGTAAAGTAGAATAAGGAATTTCATTGATCTCCTTCTCAACAGATAGTAGACAAGGAAGACTAGAATGAAGAACCTGATGCCCATCCTCTAGTTTACGATGAATAACAATGAAGCCTTCTTCTTGATTAATTTCAACTACTTTGTTCACGCTAGTAAGCGGTGGGATATCTAATCTACGTGCAATCCCAGGTCCAACTTGACCGGTATCACCATCTATCGTCATTTTGCCGCAGATTACAAGATCAATAGGCTGTATTCTAGCAATCTTCTGTAGTGCCATCGTTAACGAATAGCTTGTCGCAAGTGTATCCGCACCGGCAAAGAAACGATCCGTAATTAAATAGCCCTCATCTGCACCAATCTCCACACATTTCTTAATTGCTTTCACAGCAGGGGGTGGACCCATCGTTAATACCGAAACTGTTCCACCATATCGATTCTTCAAACGTACCGCTTCTTCTACCGCATGTGCATCATACGGGTTTAAGATTGCTGGTGCACTGGAACGATCCATTGTGTTTGTTTTGGGATTCATCTTGATGATCTTCGTATCCGGCACCTGTTTAATACAGGCAACAATATGAAGCATTTAGCATCCTCCTAAAAGTTTTGATTTAACAAGAGCGATAGCTCGAAGAGCAAAACTACCTCGGAAGCATACGCTATAAATTGTATGGTTAAGCTTTGATAAGATCCTATACCCCCTGTCCAATTTAAGCCTAATTTTGTAATGATCAGCGTTAACATTCAGGAAAATAACTGTGAGAAGTTGTTCAAAAGTGTCTTGGGTGAAGGTTGTTAATACGGGAGGTAAAATTATGCAGAAAAGTAATTATATACCCGTTATGATAACATTGTACCTACTAAATGTATACAGGTTCTAGCAGGGTGAATATTACAAAATTAATATAATTTTCAGAGCGCCAAAAAGAGAGGGGGCTTCCCCCCCTCCATCCCCTAAGGATTATTTAATGATCTCGATTTTACCAATCAACGGCAATGACTTCACACGCCCACCCGCAGCATTGATGATGCCAATAATGACAAGTACGAGTACGAATAAATTACCTAGAGGTGAGATGATGAACCATCCTATAATCGGAATGATCGTTCCAACAATATTCACAGCAAGCGCAGTCAAAAATACAAGAAGGCCTTGATTAGCATGATACATAGCAAATTTCGAGTCTCTTGCTACAAGCAGTGGAATAAAGAAAATGATGTATGCAAGAATCGCTATTGCTTTATTCTTCTCCACATCATCCTGCTGTACTTGATTGGAAAAATTATTATCCATTTAGATTGATCACCTTACCTTATTCAATAGTCGTTATAGACAAGAAAACCCTTCTACATATTATGTAGAAGGGCTTCTCAGTAGAACATTTTGTACTCATTACGAAATTCCATTTGATTACCGGTTGAGATTCATTAAATTGCGCAATAGCGCCTCACGTTCTCGATCAGGAACCTCATTCTCTTCTATACCCTGAATATCAAGCTTTTTGACACGAATTTTATAAGGTGTACTCGCTGTGGAATTAAATGTGTTCACTATATTAGGATCTGGTTTTACATTGTGACCTAAACCTGCGAACATGGTGATCAACTGCTCCGTTGTTGGTGCAGATCCTTCTGTAAGATCGATAAGACCGCGTAACATCTTGGATTGTCCACTACGGATGACTTCAAAATGTACAATACATTCCATATTGAATTTCTCACACTCCTTATGACGGTCAGACAGATAATCTGACTTCCAACTTTAAATGCTAAGAATTCTATTATACCAATGAGTATCACTTAACACATCCTAATAAGTCACACTAAATCATGATAACCTCTGGTAAAGTCATCCAACAGCCTGAAGGACGTAATTTAGGATGAACAAAATCGTAATACCATATAGCAAAAGGGGAACTTCCTTAGCTTTACCAATAGTGATTTGAATAAAGGGATAAATAATAAATCCCGCGGCGATCCCATCAACAATGCTAAAGGTTAGTGGCATGATAGCCATAACTAAGAAGGCTGGAAACCCCTCAACAAAGCTGCCAAAATTAATATGCCTAACACTTTGGATCATAAGTCCGCCGAGAATAATGAGTACGGGGGCAATAGCACTATCGGGTATTAGCTTAATTAATGGGATAAAAAACAGAGAAACCAGAAACAAACAGCCTGTTACAACTGCAGTTAGACCTGTTTTGCCACCAACTGCTATACCTGCTGCACTTTCAGCCGTGGATACACTTGGACTTGTCCCGAACAATCCTGCCAACATACATGATATCGCATTCGCACGTAAAGCACGCGGGAATTTCTCTGGCTGCTTCAGAATGCCTAGAAATCCGTGGATTAATCCAACGTTCTCAAACACGATAACAAGAAACATTGAGAATGTAGCTGACCAGAAAGCGACTGAAGCTATTCTTGCGAATGACATAGCACCAAACACAGAGGTATAGGTACTAAACGAAATACCTGTCTGGTTTACAGGAGAGCCCACTACCCCAAATACAGCAGCTAATAACGCTCCAACCACCATCCCAATCAATAAGCTACCATTGATCTCCCG
Organism: Paenibacillus sp. P5_B5; assembly: GCF_056400365.1. Taxonomy (NCBI): domain Bacteria; kingdom Bacillati; phylum Bacillota; class Bacilli; order Caryophanales; family Paenibacillaceae; genus Paenibacillus; species Paenibacillus sp. P5_B5. The sequence goes on along the minus strand of NZ_JBFULK010000014.1, from coordinate 32,016 downwards.
TATGAAGAGAAATAAGGTGAGTAATAAGGTCAGAACAGTTACCCATACCTGTGGACTTGCTAAATCTCCGAGCGCTACGAAGGTCGTCTCGTTTGGTACAACAAGCCCTCCCTTCTGTAAGCCAATGAACGTTAGCAGAAGTCCGATTCCCGCAGGGATAGCTTCCTTAAGTGACGCTGGGATGGCATCCAGAATCAAGGATGGTAAGCGAGTGAATGCAAGTAAAGTGAATACTAACCCCGAAATAAATACGGTCGCGAGTGCTTCCTCCCATGATAGTCCCATTGAATGTACGAATGTATAGGAGAATAACGCATTGATACCCATTCCTGGAGCAAGCACAATGGGTGCATTTGCCCAGAGTCCCATCAACAAACATCCAATAACAGATATAAACACTGTCGCCATAATACCTGCGTCCATTGGAATACCAGCATCTGCAAGGATCGAGGAATTAACCACAACAATATAAATTATCGTAATGAAGGAAACAAGACCAGCTAGTGCTTCTTGTCTAACCGTAGACGCATGACCCTTGAGGTCAAACAACTTCATTTGGCGCATTCGAATTAATTCCTCTCTCCGACCATACACTAAATTTCCTTTATTTTGGCAATAGTGAAGACTGAATATACACATAGGCTTTCTATTTGTTTCCTTCTGCTTTAGTACCTCTAGGAAATGACTTAATGAATGCTTTTCTTTTGGAAATTACCACCGAGCACTTCTGATACATGCTCAATTGCAATAAATGCCTTCGAATCAATTTCATGCACGATAGATCTTAATTTGGCTAATTCCAAACGAGTTACAACACAATAAATCATTTGTGTATCTTCTTTCTTGTAACCGCCCTTAGCATATATAAATGTTGTGCTGCGACCTAATCGATCCATAATCGCTTCAGCAACTTCTTCGTATTCACTCGTAATAATGGTAACAGATTTGGATTCATCCAAACCTTCAACCACGATATCAATCACTTTAAAGGCTATATAATATGCAAGGATCGAATACATAGCTGAATCCCATCCGAACACAAAACCAGCCGCAATAAAGATAAACACATTGATGATCATAATGATTTGACCAACAGGCATCCGTATTTTTTTTGATAATAATATAGCCACAATCTCAGTTCCATCTAAGGAACCACCAAACCGGATTGCAAGCCCCACCCCTGCTCCAAGAATCATCCCACCAAACAATACAACGAGAAGCTTCTCACCTGTAAAGGCAGATACATCATGAAGAAAATAAGTCGTTATCGACATAATCGCGATCCCATACAAAGATGAAAATGCGAATGTTCTACCAATTTGTTTAAGTCCAAGCAGTAGAAAAGGAGCATTAAGAATAAATAGAAATACGCCGAGGGGGAGTGAGGTAAGTTTGGATAAAATAATCGATACCCCTGCAATTCCACCATCAATAAAACTGTTCGGCACCAAAAACAATTCAAGTGCGACCGCCATCAAAACGGCACCTAGTGTGATAAATACAAATTTCTTAAAATATTCCAGTTTTGTCATTCTTTTGTGTTGTCGGGCCATCCATCTACCTCCAAATTATGATTTTTATTGATCCTAATATTTACTATAGTTAAAAATATCATTAGAATCAATATTTAATCACACTATTCTTATGTAAATAGCCACTAATTAGTGAATTAAAGCACGATATGTTATGATAGAGATCTAATTGATGAGGAGGTTGGTATAGGGTGGTCTATCAAGCTAATCAAAATCGTTATACATCAATGAAATATAATCGTACTGGACGTTCAGGCATCAAGCTTCCAGCAATTTCACTTGGATTATGGAATAATTTTGGCGGTGCAGATACATACGAGAACGGCAGAGCTATGCTGCGCAAGGCTTTTGATTTAGGGATTACACATTTTGACTTAGCCAACAACTACGGTCCTCCACCAGGATCTGCGGAAACAATGTTTGGTCGTATGCTTCAAACTGATTTAGCCCCTTACCGAGATGAGTTAATCATTTCAACCAAAGCTGGTTATGGCATGTGGGAAGGTCCTTATGGGGACTTTGGTTCCAAAAAATATCTTGTAGCAAGCTTAGATCAAAGCTTGAAGCGAATGGGTCTCGATTATGTCGACATCTTCTACTCGCACAGGCCCGATCCAGAGACACCACTTGAAGAAACAATGGCAGCGCTTGATTTAATCGTACGTCAAGGCAAAGCATTATATATCGGATTATCCAATTACTCAGCAGAACAAACTGCTGCTGCAATTAAAATTCTGAACGAATTAGGCACACCGCTACTTATCCATCAACCTAAATATTCGATGTTTGAGCGCTGGATTGAAGATGGTCTGCAGGATGTATTAGCAGAGAATGGGGTTGGCAGTATTGCGTTCTGTCCACTGGCGCAAGGCTTGTTAACGAATAAGTATCTAACTAATATCCCGACAGATTCTCGCGCAATGAAATCCACGATTCCTTTCTTGAATGAGAAGGACATTACAGCTGAGCGAATTTCCACAATCAATCAGTTAAATGCTATTGCTGAGGAACGTGGTCAAAGTCTTGCTCAAATGGCACTCGCTTGGGTACTGCGTGAGGGACGAGTTACGACTGCATTAATCGGCGCAAGTCGTGTTAGTCAGATTGAAGAGAATGTAGCTACACTTAACAATTTGGAGTTTAGTAGTGAAGAGTTAGCTAAGATCGATGCTATTCTAAAATAAACCTATTAGGAGGGCATCCATTCCATGGGTGCCCTCCTTTCATTTATATAGACCCGGTCTATTTATGTCCGAGTCTATTTTCCAGTGCATTGTTCGCTAATAGCTGAATTGTCATATCATCCATAGGAGGGTTATGAAGCCCCGCTCGTACATCGCGGTAATAACGTTCTAATGGATGTTTACGGTACAGGCTTTGTCCACCTGCAATCCGCATCGCTAGATCTACGATAGATATGGCATGGTTTGTAACAACATGCTTAACAGCTGCTAGTTCTGTTGCTAGCTCCTTGTCCGCTCTGTTCTCATCGTATTTTTTAGCTACCGCATGTAGGAAAGTCCTCGCCGTAAGCCATTCAAGCTCCATTTGACCGATGAGTCGCTTCGTATTCGGCACATTAGCAATCGGACCAATCGCGCTATTCGGACTATATGTCCCAGCATAATCGAGCGCATAATTCCGCGCAGCAGTCGCTATTCCTAGATAACAAGCTGGAATATGCAGCATCCATCCTGCATTCTTATTCTTACCACCGTTCTGCGCTGGCTCTTGTAAATTCCCAGCCTCAGGTACGAATACACGATCAAGAACTAGATCATGACTAGCTGTCCCTCTCATACCTAACGTATCCCAGGTTTCCACAAAGGAGATACCGGCTGATCGACCTTCCACTAGAAAATAAACAACTGCATCTGTATCTTCAATAGTTGCTGATACAATAATAAGTTCAAGTGCAGAACTCATCGTCGTAAATGTTTTGCGACCGCTTAGCTCCCAGCCGCCACTTACTCTGCGGGCTATCGTTTGTGGCTTTCCACCTCGTGTTGGACTGCCTGTTGCTGCCTCTGACGCTGCTCGATTAATCAACTTCTTCTCTTCCACTATTTCACGGCATACCTGTGCAAATAACTCTTCATCCCACGGTCTCATGATCGATAAATCCATCACAACCGATAAGTGCCAGCCTACGGCTAGTGCCGTTGAGGCGTCGCCCTGAGCAAGTCTTTCTTGCAAAACGACCAGCTCAAAGAGAGAAATCTCTTCTCCTCCATAGCATTTGGGAACTGTGAGAGCTAGATAACCCGCTTCTTTAAGAAGCCTAAAATTCTCATAAGGAAAAAGACCTTCACGGTCGATCTCCTCGGCTCCTTCAGCAAATTGATCCGCTAATTTACCTGTCATGTCTAGAAGAGTGGCTAAACGTTCACGTTCTAATGATATACCCATTATTTTAGCCCATCCGGTAACCAGTTTGGATTCGAATCGATAGCATCTTGCACCTTAATGGGAGCTGGAATAAGCTTAATTTGGTAAAAGGTATCAGCTAGCTCTTGCTGACCTTTAATGACCAGATCATCAATTTTTTGCACGCCGTACGTTCTCCTTTCGGTTGCTAACTTTAGTGAAGCTTCATCAATTTGTAGCTCGGGTGCGAGTAATTTCGCCACATCCGCCGGATGCTTATTCGCCCATTGGTTAGACTTCTCTAATTCTTCTAGAATTAGCTTAACAAGCTCAGGCTTCTCCTTTGAAAATTTCTCTGTACTAAAATAATATGTGCGATTTTCTGTAATTCCTTCACCATCAACTAACACTTTGGAATTCCCTGCCTGCTCAAGTACCGCATAGAACGGTTCCCAGAATCCAAGCGCATCAATTTTACCTGATTCAAAAGCGACTCTGCCTTCCGAAGCATCTTTATAGTAGAGTGGTTCAATATCCTCGTATTTAAGTCCATTCTTCTCAAGTGCTTTAATGAGTAAATATTGCTGATTGCCACCTTTGGTTACGGCGACTTTCTTGCCCTTCAGTTGTTTGACATCTTGTATAGGTGAATCCTTAGGCACCAGAATCGCTACCCCTCTAGGGTAAGGGGATTCAGCAGCAATATATTTCACTGGCTTGTTCCCTGCTTGCGCAAGCACACCCGATCCATCTGATGCATGCCCGAAGTCAATGCTGCCTGCCACCATCGCTTCTATTAACTGATTGCCTCCTGGGAATGGTAGCCATTCCACACCATATCCAGCTTCTTTTAACCGAATTTCTAATGTACCTCGTGCTTTTAGTATATTAATGGTATTAAACTTTTGATAACCAATTTTGATTGTTGGCAGCTTAGCATCTGTTCCTGGAGTTACCACCGATGCATCTTTACTTTGAGCCCCGCAGCCTGCAAGCATCGCCATTAGAATCGTTAACGCAAATAATGATTTACTTTTTCGTCTCCAGTTTTGCATCATCTACCACTCCTTATAATTGTAAATTGTGATAACGCTCCTTTATATCGAATAGCTCACCTTCTGGGTGTTCACCACTTCATCTTCCTTCTCTTTGATCATCACTCGGTCCAGAATTAATTTCTCATAATGGGCAAAGCCACTATCTCGCTCACGTGGGCGTGCAAGATTAATCGCTACATCCAGCGTAACTTTACCATGCTCAATTAACAGCACACGATCTGCTAAGGCAACTGCTTCACTCACGTCATGGGTGACCAGAATACCCGTGAAATGCTGTTCACGCCATAGCTTCTCAATTAATTGCTGCATTTCAATTCGTGTCAGAGCATCTAATGCACCAAGTGGTTCATCGAGTAGCAACAACCTTGGCGCTCCAGCCAGTGCTCTCGCTAATGCTACACGTTGCCTCTGTCCTCCTGACAGCTCCGTAGGCCACATTCTCGCTCGACTCGAGAGTCCCACGGTTTGCAGTGCTTCCCGCGCTTCAGCTTTGGAACCTGATTTCACACCTATTCGGACATTCTCTTCTACCTTCTTCCACGGAAGCAATCGAGAATCCTGAAACATGATCCGAACATCGGGATGAATACCGTTGATAACGTGGCCGTCAAGCAGTAGGTTACCTGTACTTGCTTTATCCAAGCCTGCAATTAATTTTAGCAAGGTGCTTTTGCCACAACCACTACGACCTACAATCGCAATAAATTGCCCTCTCTCGATGCTCAAATCAATTCCATTAAGCACAGCTTGATCACCATAAACCTTCGTGATTTCTTGCAGCTTAAGAGCAACACCTATTTGCGAATCACTCATCTCGATTAGCCCTCCTATCAACGTGACTTATGATTTATGAATGCTCGGATGCCACTTAAGCCAGCTTCTCTCCATCCACTTCGTCAATACATCCGAAAGCTTACCAAGTAGTGCGTATAGAAAAATACTGAAAATTACAATATCCATTTGCAAAAATTCTCTTGCATTCATCGCCATATACCCAATGCCCGAATCAGAAGCGATTGTTTCTGCAACGATAAGCGTCAGCCACATAATTCCGAGCGCATAACGCACGCCAAGTAGAATGGAAGGTAAGCTGCCTGGGAGAATAATCATTCTGAACATAGCTACTCGTTTTAATCCATATACCCTACCCATCTCGATCAAGCCGGTATCAATTGAACGAATCCCATGGAATGTATTGAGGTAAATAGGAAAAAATACGCCTAGTGCAATCAAAAACAGTTTAGGAGATTCCCCAACGCCTAAGAAAATCATGACCAAGGGAACTAAAGCAAGGTGAGGAATGGTCCGGATCATTTGAATCGATGTATCAGTTAATCGTTCCGATAAGCTAGAGATTCCATTCAGCAGACCGAGTAGAAAGCCAATTCCCCCGCCTATCAACAAGCCAATCAGCGCCCTACGTACACTTATACCGATATGATGAAGCAAGCTTCCGTTCTTCGCATATTCCACAGCACCCACCACAACCTGTGCAGGTGTCGGTAGTATCCTACTTGAAATCACCTGAAACTGAACAAGAAATTGCCATACGATTAACAATAAGACAGGAATAATCCATGGAAAGATGAAGTTCAAGCTTGATTTGAATTTGTTCATGTGATCCGCTAACCACCCCTTTACTCAATACATTATTATTCCGATATAAATAGTATGTTTTAATTCAACATAACTTCCTTAGTTTGGATTTGTCAACAGAATTTTCTGATTAATGAAATTAAACAGGCTATTACAATCGATCTAGCTGACATCACCGTTATCTATCTAATACAACATAAATTGACAATATTCAATCACACATGTCATATCTATGCCAATCCCCTTATAGTATAATGAATTACCTTCACTTATGAAGTGCGAAATAATAGCTTTAATCACGCTAGTTTTAACATGATCCACCCAATAAACAAGTCAAACCATAGAAATGGAAACTACATGACCTCAAAAATTGCTTGGATTACGGACAGCACTGCATTTATTACCGCTGATTTAAAGAATAATCCCGATGTATTTGTTATCCCATTAGGAATTGTATTTGGCAATCAAGTTTATAACGATGGAATTGATCTAACGACTGATGAGCTATATCATCGTATTCATGAGGAGAAGGAGGTTCCCAAAACCTCGCAACCACCAATCGGCGTATTCGCAGAACTATTTGAGAAACTAAGTAAAGAATATGACTGTGCCATTGCTATCCATGTATCCGATAAATTAAGTGGTACATTAGCTGGATGTAAGGCAGCAACCGATCTCGCACCATTCCAAGTTGAGGTTGTTGATTCAAAGTCCATGTCTTATGCCATTACAACCTTAATCTACAAAGGCATGGAGCTTGCCAAGCAAGGTCTTGATTACCAGGATATTGCGAATAAGTTGAGGCTAGAAACTGCTAAATCGGAGAATTACATTGTATTAGGCAGCTTAGAGCAGTTCTATAAGGGCGGAAGAATGAGTGGCACGAATTACTTACTAGGATCTCTACTGCGCATTAAGCCCATAATTCAAATCAATTCCGATGGAGCATTCGTGTTATCCGAAAAAGTACGCTCTGAAAAAAAGGCCTATTTACGAATGATTGAACTATTTAATAAATCCTTTCAGAAAAATGCGATTCACCAATTGCAAATTATGCATGGAAACGTTCTAGACAAAGCGGAAGCACTAAAACAAGCTGTACTTGCCCAATTCCCCAATGTGGATATATTTATAGGTGAAATTAGTTCTACCATTGCGGTTCATGCTGGTGAAGGCACCTTAGCTTTTATTTGGAATAACGAATAATCTAAACCATAAATATAACAAAAGTCCGAGTCATAGTTGAAATTCAACTGACTCGGACTTCTTTCATTTCATTAAACTAAATCCATAATTAAGCTAAACTCACAATTGCCTTCAAAGCGATATCAACTCCACGCTCTACAGCCTGCGAGACAGCATCCGTATGCGGATCGTATTCACCAGCAAGATCGCTATCTGCATAGCCATCGATTGCAAGAATCGCACCAGCGCGTACTCCTCTAAGGGACGCGACTACGTACAATGCTGCGATTTCCATCTCTACTGCTACTGCACCAGCAGCTTTATACTGCTTGTGAGGCAATTCTACTACACCTGTGAAGAAAGCATCTAGACATACTGTGATACCTTTCTTCACAACTCCTGGTTTACCTGATGCCGCAACAGTCAGTGCATCGACAACACTGCTGTCTGCAACTGCCGGGAAGCCGTTTGGCACAAGCTGCTTGGTAAGACCTTCTTCACGAGCTGCTGCTACGCTGATCACTAAGCTGCCTGCAGGAGCTTCTGCTGTTAAAGAGCCGGCTGTACCCACTCGAATGAGTGTTTTTACACCAGCACGAATGAGTTCCTCGAAGCATACTGCTGCACCAGGGCTACCAACACCATGACTGACCACAGCAAGGCGTACACCTTCATACTCTCCGACGAATGTACGGTATTCACGGGCAAAGGATAATTCCTTGGCATCCGTTAACTTACTTGAAATCGCTAATGCTCTACGTGGGTCACCACATACGATGGCTAAAGCAGGTATATCTTCTGATTCAACTTGTAGAATTGGCATGTACATATATGATCATACTCCTTCGTGATCCTAATTCTGGTTAGGATACCTTTTATGGGATAGGATAACTTTTTATCTGGAGCTGCTGCTCTTTTGTGAGTCTAATGAATTACCTTTCTTGCGTAAGAAGAATAGAGCGAACAAGGTAACGATATATGGCACCATCATTGTAAACTGTGAAGGCATGGATAGGCCTTGCAGACGAATACTAATCGCATCCATAAATCCAAAGAACAAGCTGGCTGCCATTACACCAAGCGGATTGGACTGCCCAAGCATCATCGCTACCAGAGCAATAAATCCACGGCCATTCGTCATCCCTTCAGAGAACATCGTTAGTTGTCCAAGTGATAGCTGAGCACCAGCGAGTCCGCATAGAACACCTGACATCATAATAGCTCCGTATTGATAGCGTCGCACGTTAATCCCTATACTTTTGGCAGCAACTGTATTCTCCCCTACAGCTAGTAGACGGAATCCAGAAACAGTACGGAACAAGTAAAAATGCATCACAATGACAATGACGAATGTTAAATATACAAGCGGTGAGTGACCTGATAGTATGTCTCCAACCACAGGGATATCCTTGATGATTGGAATATGCAATTCCGGCAAGCCAACCATATTACTATCCGAATAAGCACCTTTTACCTTGAAAATGGCGCGTAATAGGAAAGCTGTTAGTCCAAGCGCAAGGAAGTTCATCGAGATTCCGACGACGATCTCATTCGCTTTCAAATGAATACTGACAAATGCAAAGAGCAGTGAATAGACAACAACACTTATGATCGCAAATAACACAGCAAGCCATAGATTACTAAACAGGTGGTTACCTAGAATACCAGCAAAGGCACCTACAAGCACAAAGCCTTCGAGACCGACATTAAATACGCCAACTCTAGCACATAACAAGCCACCCAGTGCTGCTAATAGAATAGGTGCGACCATTCGAATAGCCGAGTTAAATAAAGAGAGATCAAACAGCTGTTCCATTTGCGCGCCTCTCTTTCTTACGTTTAATAAAGTTATAAGTTAGTTTAGCAGATACGAACACAATAATTACCGCTTGAATCACACCTGCAATTTCCATTGGTACTTCTGTATTTCTTTCAATGCCCATGCCACCTGTTTGAAGTGCAGCAAGGAGCAGCGCAGCAAATACAGTTCCGATTGGATTTGAGCTTGCCAGCAAGGCTGCCATGAGCCCTGACCAAGCATACGAAGGCACTGTCAGCGCACCATCAATGAATCGGTACTGCATACCAAGTACTTCGATTGATCCTGCTAAACCTGCAAAACCACCACTAATGAACATCGCTGCGAGTACCATAGGAACCCTTTTGACTCCGCCATATATCGCAAATTGAGGATTACTACCCGTCATGTTCATCTCATAGCCATAAACGGTATTCCGCATAACCCAAGTTAACACGATAGCTGCGATAATGACGATGAAGATCCCTGCATGCAGACTTGATCCAGCAAACAACTTAGGCAGCCATGCACTTTGGTCGATCATTGGTGTCTGTGCCATCGCTGCAGAACCTGTTGTATCTCTAAATGGTTTAGCTACTAGGTAGCCAGCAAACAGAACAGCCACATAATTCATTAGCAATGTCGTTATCAGCAAATCAATTTTGAATTTCGCATCTAGCCAGCCTGCGAATGCCGACCACAATCCACCTGCCACGATACCTGCAACAAGTGCAGCAATAAGCTTCAGCCAGCCTGGACCAGGTAAATAAAGTGCAGTTAATGCAGCAGCAAGGCCGCCGAGCACCATTTGCCCTTCTGCACCCATATTGAAGAAACCTGCTCGGAAGGTAAGAGCTAGACCAAGACCTATGAGCATAATTGGAATAGCCCGGGTTAATGTATTCGTAAAGAAGTAGAAGCTGCCGAAAGCACCGTTCCACATCTCTCCGTAGGTTTGCATTACAGGCTCACCTAGTGAAGCAATAGCTATAGCACCGATCACAAGACCAATGACTAATGCAACGAGAGGATGTACAAGCGATTTAGCTTTATGTTTGATTGTATTCATTCACGCTTCCCCCCAGCCATTAACAAACTAATTGCTTCTTCTGTTGCTTCAGCATTACTTAATTCGCCAACAATACGTCCTTCGAATATAACCAGAATACGATCAGACAACTCTAGCACCTCAGATAGTTCGGAGGATACAAGTAGAATGGCACCTTTATTCTTGCGTTTCTCTTGCAGCTGAGAGTGAATGAACTCCATTGCACCGATATCTACCCCACGAGTTGGTTCTGCTGCTATCAAGAACGGAGTTTGATGCTCTATTTCTCTAGCAACAATAAGTTTCTGTATATTACCACCTGAAAGGTTTTGCGCTTTTGCATCTATGGATGGCGTTCTGATATCGAACTTCTGAATCCAGTCACTAACCATTGAATTAAGTTTCTTACGCTGCAAAATGCCACTCTTTGACAGCTTACGCTGAAATCCCATCAGCCCGTTTTCTTGCAACGACTCATTGCCTGCGCATCCCCACTGGTAACGATCCTCAGGAATATGTGCTAAGCCCGCCTCACGGATTTCCCTCGGAGCCTTTCCTGTAATATCTTGACTCTGCAGTGATATACTGCCTTCATCTGCTCGGTGCAAGCCGCATATACTCTGAATGAGCTCCGTTTGTCCATTGCCAGAAACACCTGCAATACCAACGATTTCTCCCTCATGGACAGTCAAACTTACCTGATCAACGACAGGTTTACCACTACCGCCTTTGATTGTTAAGTTATTGACTTGAAGCACGGGTTTCCCCTGCATTGGTTCATTACGAGTAACTGCAGCTAGTTCCCTTCCCACCATCAGACGGGATAGTTCTTCCACTGTCGTATTTACTTTGTCTAGTACACCAGTTACTTTACCGTTTCTTAGTACCGTAATTCGGTCCGCAACCTCCATCACCTCATGCAGCTTATGTGTGATGAGAATGATGCTTTTCCCTTGCTTAGAAAGTCTTTTAATAGCATCAAGTAACTCTTTGACCTCAATCGGAGTAAGAACTGCTGTAGGTTCATCGAGTACAATAATCTCGGCACCTCTGTATAGAACCTTCAATATTTCCATTCGTTGCTGCGTTCCTAATGAGCATTCACTAACTCGCTTCTCTGGAGGAACTGGCATTCCGTAGGTAGTACTCAATTCACTAACGATTTGATTGGCTTTCTTGCGGTTGAACTGCATACCCTTAGATGGTTCCGCACCAATTACAATATTCTCTGCAACAGTAAAAGACGGAAACAGCATAAAATGCTGATGTACCATACCAATCCCGTTATCCATAGCGTCACTTGGATTATGGAACTTCACTTCTTGTCCACGAACACGAATTGCCCCCGAGGTAGGCGCTTCCATTCCATAGAGAATTCGCATAAGCGTTGTTTTGCCGGCACCATTCTCACCAACAATCGCATGAACTTCACCTGCTTGAAGTGAAAAATCAATTGCATGATTGGCAGTGAAATCGCCATACTTCTTCGTAATATGCTCCATTTGCAGCAACATTCTCAGCATTCTCCTCTCTAATAATCAAAATATACCACTAAATTCAAAATAAACCGACTGCCTCAGAGAAGCAGCCGGTACCGATGTAGATTACATTACTGTTTCAGTGGGTCTTTCAATACTAATTTACCTGAAACGATATCATCATTGATTTGCTTCAATTTAGTAATAGTTTCTTTAGTGATGAATGGGTTAAGAGCTGTAGTTGTTTCGTGAGTTACGAATGGAACACCAACGCCTTTTTCTTTAAGACCGTAATCGATCATGCCTGCTTTGAACGTTCCGTTTACGAAATCTTTAATAGTTTCATAAGTAACTGTATCTGCACCTTTTAACTGTGATAATACGATGTGCTCAGGGTCTTTACCAGTATGATCGACATCTTGTCCTGCTGTAAAGAAATTCTTTTCTTTAGCTGCTTCAAATACGCCAAGGTCACCTACTGCAGATGCTCCTAGAATGAAGTCAGCTCCTTGTGAATTTTGTTGAATTGCCATTTCTTTAGCTTTTGCTGGGTCAGCGAAGCCACCAACATAGCTTACTAAGTATTTTGCATTTGGATTCGTAGCTTTCAGACCTTCTTCGAAGGATACTGTCCATTTCTTAATCATTGGAATATCTACTGCTGCAACAACACCTACAGTATTTGTTTTTGTAGATAAGCCTGCTGCTGCACCAAGTAAATAGGATGATTCGAATTCACGGAATGTAACACTACGAACATTTGGTAGATCAACTACAGTATCAACGATTGCAAATTGTTGATTTGGGTTTTCAGCAGCTAGCTTCTTAAGCGCATCTTCTGCTTGGAATGTAGCTGTGATGATCAAGTCATATTTATCGGCAACTGCCGCTCTTAGGTTCTGTTCTAACATATTAGGGTCTGTTGATTCAATTGTTTTCACTTTAACGCCGAATTCTGTGCCTGCTTTCTTAGCACCTTCGTCCATTAATTGAAAGAATGGGTTAACTCCGATTTTCTCTGGAAGTACAATTGCAACTTTCTTATCGGATTTAGGAGCCTCTGTTCCCGCCGGTGTAGCAGTTCCAGCCTGTGATTCTGTAGTCGTTTTACTTCCGCAACCTGCAACGACAACTAACATAATAACACAAACAAATAACATTAATTTCTTCATCGTGTTCTCCCCTTTTACATCTAGTTTTACCCATATAAATCCTATCGGTTTAGAGAGGTTTTGTCAATCAAATTTGAAAAATTAAACTACTCATTTATCCTACTCATCTAACCACTTCATTAGTTTAAGCTAAATCTTCGTAAAGGTAAAGTGATATTTAGCATAAGTTGTCGATTTTTATCAAAAAAACTCATTTTAGACAAGAAATATCCCCGATTTCCGAACATTAGAATTAAAAGAGTGAATTAAAATTCGTGTATTCATCTGTTTAAGTAAAAATCCATCATAATTTTATACAGAATTTTATATGTAGTGAATCAATTTCATAACTCATTAAAATGATGAAATTGATTCGTAGTAACAAAAAAGGCAAAGTCCCCCATTACTCGGTACTTTGCCTTCCATTCAAATCAATTAACCTTAGTAACTTACTTCTTCGGTGCTTCTGTAGCTGCTGGTGTAGCCGCTGGTGTTGCTTCCGGTACTGCTGGTTTATCTAGTTTATTCACGATTGTAGCTTTCGATTGAATTTCTTGCATCCATGCAGGAACTTTTTTGCTAAGCTCTGCATCCACTAAATTCTTACGAATTTCTTCTTTCTTCTCTTCAAATGTTGGAGTTACTGCTGCTTTCTTATCCGTAACTTTAATAATATGGAAACCAAATTGCGTTTGTACTACACCACTGATTTCTCCTACATTTAGCTTAAATGCTGCATCTGAGAATTCAGCAACCATGTCAGCACGTCCGAAATATCCTAAATCTCCACCTTTATCCTTCGTAGCATCTTTATTCTTTTCCTTAGCTATAGCGGCAAAATCAGCGCCATTCTTAAGATCCTTCAGGACCGCTTCCGCTTCTTCTTTCGTATCGACTAAAATGTGAGAAGCTTGTACTTGTTCTGGGATTGCGAAGCTCTCTTTATTCTCATTGTATGTTTTCTGAATATCTTCATCTTTAATCGTTATGGTTGGTTCTAGAATTTTGCGGATTTTCAATTCAGTTCTAAGTTGATCCTTCAAATCACTAACGCTCATTCCACTTTGAGCTAAAATCATATTGAATTGCTCTTCTGATGGATAGGTTTTAATTAGTTTAGCAAGCTCAGCGTCAACATCCGCTTCAACAACCTTAACTCCTGCTTTAGTTGCTTCTTGCTCAATTAATTTATCATTGATCATGTTGGTAAGAACTTGTTTACCAATTCGGCTAGACATGTATTCATTAAGCTCATGTCTTGTGATTTTCTCTCCGTTGACACTCGCAACTTCCTCTTTACTACCTGTAGGGTCCATGAAAAGTACGATTACTAATGCAACAACCGCAACAATTGCAATGACCCATGGTAAGAACTTCATGATCCCACCATTACTTGATCCCTCAGTTTGTTCGTTGTCTTGAGCTACTAGGTTTGATTCAGTAGTAACAATATCATCTGTATTTGTATCGATAATTTGTTCTGATTCTACTGTAGCGCTATGCTCAACTTCCGGTGTGCTAATTTCGTCTGTTGTATCTACCTCTGTTGTATCTACCTCTGTTGTACCCGCCTCTGTTGTTGCATTCTCTTGTGTAGCTTCATCCGAAGTTGTTTTGTCATTCTTCAATACTTCATCTTTGTCAGACATGCTTTCATTTCCTCCTATAATTCGATTAGCGTATTTATAAATCAACTTCTAATACTATAGCAGACTTAGGAAGTCTGAACCTTAATATAAGATTAATTATTCCCACATTAGCAATTGGTAAAATTAGATTATGAATTATTACAACACCACTTGCAATACGAACGTAACACTGTTACGATATTAGTGTAACAGTGTTACGTTCGTATTTTGTAAAGGAGACTCAGCTATGGGAGAAGAATTGATTTCGAAGAAGGACTTGCTCGAACTAACGGGCATCTCCTATGGTCAGCTATACAGATGGAAACGCAAAGACTTAATACCCGAGAACTGGTTTATTCGTAAATCTACCTTTACTGGACAGGAGACCTTTTTTCCTAAACATAAAATTCTTGCTCGGATCGATCAAATCATTCATATGAAAGACGGATTATCACTTGATGAGTTATCCGACATGCTCTCACCTAGTCCCTCAGAGACAGCTTTATATAAAGAAGAGATTTTGAAGCGTGGGATCGCTACAAAAGTATCACTCGATTTTCTAGTGGAGCAGCTAGGTGATGCTGAGGTTTTCGCATTTGATAAAATACTGTTTGTCTACGCCCTTGATAAATTACTACAGACTGGCGATATGAATTTCGATGAAGGCAAGATTCTTTTGAAGGTACTGAATGAACACTACAAAAAATTTGAAGATAAGAATTGCGAATTAATTATGATCCGGAAAATGGGTATTTCGACTTTTCTACTACTTTCGAATCCTAATGAAATTTACTTCGAGACCGGAGTCAAAGTTGTTATGCGACTGAATCTAGGCAACTGTATTCAAGAACTGAAATTAAATCTTATGTAAGGAGAGGAGTCCCACATGATCCATTCAAATAGTAATGATCTTCATATTTCAGGTATGGGTAAAGCTACTGGAGGCACTTACAACAATGTACAAATCGATGGAATGACAACTGTGAACGGTGATATTGAATGTCAAACATTCATCAGCAATGGCAAAAGCACTGTGAACGGCAACATCAACGCAAACTCACTGTCCATTAAAGGATTGAGCAAAATTGAAGGGAATATTCAAGCAACGAAAATGCAAATCGATGGCAGTGTGAAGCTTGATGGCAATCTTAAAGGAGAACAAATCAACTTAAATGGCATGGTTAATATTGATGGTGACTGTGAGGCGGAGGAATTCCTTGCGGACGGTGGATTTACAATTGATGGGCTACTAAACGCTGGTCACATAAACATTAAGCTTCGTGGCAAATGTCGAATAGAAGAAATAGGCGGCGAAAATATTGTCGTAACCAAAGAGAAATCAGGTACATCCTTCAATATTATCGGCTCTATCTTCCCCATCCACCTCATAACGGATTCGATCGAGGGTAACAAGATCCAGCTTGAATTCACCAAAGCCGAGATCGTGCGTGGAAATGAAATTATCATTGGACCTGGCTGTGAAATTGAAACAGTTGAATATAAATCCAGTCTTTATATAGATGATACTGCAAAAGTAGAAACCCATAGACAAATTTAATTAGTTCAATGTCATAGGAGGTAGAATAAATGGATAATCAAATCAGACATGATCTCAAAATAAATGGATCAGGATCGTCTACTGGCGGTTTCTTCGATAAGGTTAAAATTAATGGAGATGGAAGAATCGGTGGTGATATTGACTGTTATAAATTCACTACTAATGGTTCCTCACAAACACATGGTAATGTCAAAGCGGATCAAATAAGTGTGAACGGTACAGCGAACTTCAATGGTAATATTCAATCCGATAAAATGTCTATTCGAGGGCAAAGCTATATTAACGGACGTGTATCAACCAAAGAAATTAATATAAGTGGAGCGCTCAATATTAATGAGAATATCGTTTCGGAATTTATGAAGATATACGGGTCCATAGATGTTAAAGGGGATTGTGAAGTGGAGAACTTAACTGCAAGAGGTGGTTTTACCATAGGTGGACTGCTCAATGTGGGAACGATGGACCTTAAGATTAATTGGCATTGCATGGCCAAAGAAATTGGCGGTGAACGAATTATTGTAAGAAGAAATACTGGCCTGGATATGGCTTTCAAATCGTTACTACGTATGTTTAAATTCATTCCAGATCCCATGCTTATAGCGGATAGCATTGAAGGGGATGATATCTCACTCGAATTTACCAAAGCCTCTGTAGTCCGCGGGAACAACATTGAGATTGGACCTGGCTGTGAAATCGATCATGTGGAGTATCGCGGCAGATACCATCAAGCACCGGATGCTAAAGTGAATAGCTGCGTTCAAGTATAAAGAACTACTTTTATTCTGATTGAGGAGAAACAATTACTGTGAAGAAAAATAATACAAGTTTTGTAGTGGCAGGTTTGCTGCTAGGCATTCTAATGGCTTCGATGGATAATACCATCGTGGCAACAGCCATGGGGACGATTGTCTCAGACCTTGGCGGACTCGATAAATTCGTATGGGTTACCTCCGCTTATATGGTAGCTGAAATGGCATGCATGCCGATTTTCGGTAAATTATCCGATATGTATGGACGTAAGCGATTCTTCATATTCGGGCTAATTGTGTTTCTATTTGGCTCGATTCTGTGCGGAACCGCAGATAGTATCGTCCAGTTAAGCATCTATAGGGCAATTCAAGGAATTGGTGGCGGAGCTTTAGTGCCGATTGCCTTTACGATCATGTTCGATATCTTCCCCGCTGAGAAGCGCGGCAAAATGAGTGGACTATTCGGAGCCGTATTTGGCTTATCCAGTGTATTTGGCCCACTTCTTGGCGCATTCGTCACAGATCATATGGGTTGGAATTGGGTTTTCTACATTAACATCCCCATTGGCTTGTTAGCACTATTATTTGTCGTCATTTTCTATAAAGAATCCATCCAGCATGCAAGTCAAAAAATTGACTGGTGGGGTGCCATTACGCTCGTCGGCGCGATTATATGCCTGATGTTTGCACTCGAGCTTGGAGGAACTAAATATGCTTGGGATTCAAGCATCATTCTCGGGTTATTTGCCATCTTCGCTGTACTGCTCGCAATTTTCCTATACGCAGAAACAAAAGCGAAGGAACCTATTATTTCGTATAGCATGTTTAAGAATCGATTATTTGCTGCAAGCAACATTGTAGCGTTATTATCTGGTGCTGCCTTCATCGCGATTGCTGTATACATTCCAATTTACATACAAGGTGTACTAGGCGGGACAGCAACTAATTCAGGATTAATTCTGCTGCCAATGATGCTTGGAACCACTGTATCTGCACAAATAGGTGCACTATCTTCCGCTAAAATCGGCTACCGAAACGTGATGATTATTTTCAGCATTATTTTTATGATCGGTATTGGTCTACTAGCCACTCTAACGACAGATACCTCACGCTTAATGGTCACGATCTATATGATCATTGCAGGACTCGGCATTGGCGCTTCCTTCTCTGTACTCGGAATGGCAGCGATCCATCACTTTGATACCACACAACGCGGTTCAGCCAACTCGACAATCGCCTTCCTACGTTCGCTTGGTATGACGATTGGAATTACAATCTTTGGCGTTATTCAGCGGAATAGCTTTACATCGAATCTAGGAGATGCCTTTGCAGGATCTGGCGGAGCTGCGCCGCAAGGCGAAATGTTCAATGATCCACGCAAATTACTCTTGCCCGAGACACGTGCTCAGATGCCTAAAGAAGTCGTTGATACGATTACAGACGCTATGTCTTCTTCCATCTCTTATACATTCTTGCTTGCACTTATACCGGCAGGACTTGCATTCCTATTTACGTTCTATATGAGTAAAGAGCGATTGTTGTTAGGACATGCAGAGACAGAAACAAGTTCACAAGCTGCCACACATAAAGAAACACCCTGACGAATCGTCAGGGTGTTTTTTCGACTAAATCGAATTACCATTTATAAGTCCAGTACTCTTCATTTGCGAGCATGTTCATAATCGCAGGATTTTGTTTCGCATCAGCTTCACCCATCATAACCGCAGTTTGGGACTCATGCGCTTTGAGAGCAGCAATTTTCTTATCCAAGACAGAGCTAACGTCGATGACTACATCTGGATCACCCATCTCTTCACGACAGGTTTTACTGAATGCTTTGAGATAGAGCGTCGGACGCTCAGCTTCAGGCATACGACTAACTGCTAGTATTGTAGCCGCTCCAATTGCATTATGATCAGGATGTACCGCGTGCTTAGAATCAAAGGTAACCACGAGAGACGGATTTGTGTCGGCTATAATCGCACCGATTCGATCTGCGACCTCTTCGATGTCTTCGAATTCTACCGTTTTGTCACGGTAGCCTAACAGACGCAAGTCTTCAAGACCTACTGCTGCGCATGCATTCTTAAGCTCCACAAGACGCAATGCCGGCATCGTTTCACGATTAGCAATGAGCGGCATGCCCATGTTACGACCCATTTCACCAAGTGTTGCACATGCATAGGTCACAGGTATTCCCTGCTCACGCTGCATAGCAATTAACCCACACACACCGAATGCTTCATCATCCGGATGTGCTAATACGACAAGTATATGGCGTTCCATTATTAACAGCTCCTTCCTCAGAATGGTCGATGGCTTAATTCAAGGGCAACTGCTAATCTACCCTCTGAATCATATCCCGCTAGTAGCAAACGACCTTGATTATCTAATTCATAGTGAGTTAAGCCTTCCGCATAAATCCAGCCTAAATCAAGCTTTAGTCCTACACGATAAGCCTCATCACCTAATATTGTACCTCTTGTAAATCGAACTAGGCCGTTGCGAATGTACGCGCCAACCGTCATTTTCTTCTCATCATTATGAGTCGCATATGCACCATTGGTCGTCTCTAAATGAAGATACACATCTTGATTAGCAAAACTATTAATTGCTTTCTGAACTTCTTCAATCTGAATGTGTTGCAAAATAAAGACCCCCTTAGAAGCATCTATGATAAATTTCACTCTTACCATAATGATTATATACTAAATTACTAAAAGTAAGAAGCAGAGACTCTTTAATCCACACATTTATTGAGTTGCTAAAATATGTAAGAGGAGTGTCCGAGAGGGCTGTTAGTTAATGAACTTCAAGTGATCCGAGTAGTTTTAAGTGTACTTCGTGCAGATGAAAAGCTAAGATCCAGTGAACTAAATACATTTGAATGCATTTCGTGCATTCAAACACCAAGATCCACCGTTCTAGCTACACTTGAATGCACTTCGTGCAATCAAACTGCTCAAAAACACAAGTATCATGCGATTGGAGTTGATTTGAATGTACGAAATACAGGCAAATATTGAAAATAAGTTTTTGGAGTCCATTTGATTGCATAATATGCAGGCAAACCAGTACAAACATAAATTTTACGCAACAAAACAGTGGATAATGCGCATTTCTTAAAATAGGACGGTTAGCCCCCTATAAACAGACTATATTATTGAAAGAGAAAATTCCGGTTTAATTAGGGGGCCGTGGAATTGATACACTTGAATTTTATAATCTTAGGATATATTCCAAATATAGAAAGCCTCCATCCCATACACAAAGGTACAAGAAGGAGACTCTAGTTAAATCGTATAGGAAGAAACGGTTTCACCGTCTTTAAAGAACAGATGAGTTTCCCGTTTCTAAAGTTCAAAAGCTAAGCTATCAACCTAAACCTAGAACGCCCAATTTCCGTTACGGAAGATTGGTTCACGCTTACCATCCTTGGTAACTCCATCAATGTTCGTTTCCGCAGATCCGACCATGAAGTCTACATGCGTAAGGCTTGTGTTCACACCACTCTTAGCAAGTTCTTCTGGGGACATTTCTACTCCGCCCTTGATATTCGTTGGATACGCTCTGCCTAGTGCAAAGTGACAGGAAGCATTCTCATCGAACAGCGTGTTATAGAAAATAAGGTTGGAGAGTGAAATCGGTGACTCATAAGGAACAAGTGCAACCTCACCTAGACGAGCTGAACCTTCATCTGTTTCAATCAAGTGCTTCAGTGTTTCGTAACCTTCTTCGGCTGTAAAGGAAACGACTTTCCCTTGCTCGAAGGTTAGCGAGAAACGATCAATAACTGTGCCACCATAGTTAAGCGGCTTCGTGCTGCTAACAACACCGTTCACACGATCTTTGTGCGGCATTGTAAATACTTCTTCAGTCGGCATATTCGGGCTGAATCTAATTCCTGATTGGCTTACAGCTCCGCCACCTGCCCAGACATGTCCTTCTGGTAGACCAACGGTTAGATTCGTTCCTGTTGATTCATATACAAGCTCTGTATATTGCTTTTCATTTAAGAAAGCAGACATTGTCTGTAATTTCTCGTTGTGTTCTTTCCAAGCTTGAACTGGATCAGGCAAGTCAACACGCGTTACTGAGAAAATAACATCCCATAATTTCTGGATCGCAACTGCTGAATCTTTTTCTTCTGGGAAAATCTTAGCCGCCCATTCCACTGAAGGAATAGCAACGATTGACCAACATACTTTGTCAGCCATCATATGGTTGCGATATTCTTCTAGTGCCATTGATGCTGCTTTGTTCGCAGTAGCAATACGCTTAGGATCAATGTCTGTTAGCAAATCAGGGTTCGGTGCAAGAACATTCAAGAATGCTGCCCCACCTCTAGCTAACTCTGCTTTACCTTCAGCCATCCATGCCGGATATTCAGAGAATACTTCTTCAGGTGCAAGGCTATATTTGGTATGCGTGATTTCATCATCATTCCAATCAACAATGACATTCTTCGCTCCGCCTTCATAAGCCTTTCTCGTAATCTTACGTACCAGATCCGCTGCAACAATCGGTGCTATAATAACTAATGTCTGTCCTTGTTGTATGTTGACTCCTGTGTGTACCGCAAGCGCTGCATACTTATCCAAATTCTGTTCAAATTGATTCATCATATGCCCTCCATCTTATTGATATGTATTATTTAACCCTTAATTAAGATCATACACTACCTCAGTACGATTATAAACTAGTGTGACTATTTAACTATTTTATTGACCGCTGGTTCATTTATATGATTAATACAGCCATGTAAAAAATAAGCATCCTCTGCTATACGATTAGCGGAGGATGCTTTGTTTACAATATTCCAATTGATGCTCATCTATACTTCTTTTCTCTGAAAATACGTTAACCCAGAGGCAAAGAAAATAACAAAGCTACCTAGTATCACATAAATCAAAGTCTCAAATGACACATTCATTGCACCGAAACTATCGGGATTGTATGGCATCATGGCAAGCATGGGTTGTGCCCAAGGATACCAGGGACCATAGTCAGCTGAGTTCACAATTAACATATTAGGTATCGTGAATACAAAGTTAAGTGCCATAGGAGCCGCGAAGCTGGACCAAGCAATCGATACTGTAAGCTGCAGCGCAATTAAAGGCAATACGGCTACCATGCCGCCAATTCCACTGCGTAACATCATATCCCAAGGGACTGCCTGCGTAAGTCCTTGGATTTGTCCTGCTGCAAACACACCGCCAAAGAAAATCAGCTGTGTTAGTACAAGCAATATGACGACGATCACAAATTTGGCTAAATATAGATGAGTACGGGACATTGGCAAGGCAAGTAGTTGCTTCCATCCTCCGTCTCCATGTTCGTATCGACAGACAAATGCAGAGAATACACCTGTTAATAGCGGCAGAAACAGCATGGCATGGATAAACACCATCTGACTTAGCAATATGCCCCAATCGGAATATCCTAGATCAACTAACCCTGAGAAAAATGCCAAGATCGGACTTACAAAGATCAGCAGCCAGATATTCGATTTGCGTAATTTAAGCCACTCCGATTGCAGTACACGGTTAAATGTCTTCATGCTATTTCACATCCCGTCTAATAAAGTCGAACACACTGCAAGCCAGTAAAAGGACACCTATACTTACCCCTGCTATTACGGAGTATTCGGGTATATTCGCTTCATTGATCAAGAGCGGCCATTTCCAAATCATCCAATCCGGGAGCGCCATCGCAAACATAGATACGATCGTGCCCACAATACCAACCGTCAGTGGAATCGCTTGATTCTTCATCGTAATTGAAAGCCATAATTGCAAGGCTAGAATCGGCAATCCTGCAAAGAGAGGATAGAATGATTTTTGTAAAACGTCTCCTATCGAGAAATCAGTCCCAAACTTAAGTGCAAGACCGAGCCCAATCGATCCCACTGCAAGTATGCTGCATGATACAAGCATCAGGAATGTGTTTAGAATAAACTTAGCTAAATATACGTGAAATCTTGAGACTGGCAGCGCAAGTACTTGCTTCCAGCTATTCATTTGATGCTCGATGCCTGCGATCATAGATGCCAAAATCGTCGTCCCGAACAAGATAGCAGGTACGCCTAGAAAATGAATGTTTTCAAGCAAGGCACCCCACAAATCATCCTGATATTGGCTTACTAACCAATCGTATCTTAAGCCAAAATTAGCTGCCTGAAGCGCAATTACGCCAATAGGTCCTAGAAAAACGAGAAACCATATCGCTTTTCGCCGTATTTTGATAAAGTCTGCTGCAAGCACTTGGGCGATCATAGACTTTTCCCCTCCCCGATGAGATCAAGGAAAATATCCTCAAGCGAGCTTTGAATCCCCTCTGCTCGATACACGGAGTGTCCTGCATTAACGAGATATTCAATGATACGAGCGACTTTATCATCAGAGACTTGTTCGATAAGCAGCGAATTATCCTGCGCATTCAGCTTGGCATAACAGCCAACAGAAGCGATTGTCCGAATTGCTTTGTCCGGCTCGCTTGCCACAATCCGAATTCCACTCTTCGCCTGGTTCCGAAGCACTTCAATTGAATCCTGGAATAGCATCGATCCATTCTGGATAATACCTACTCTTGTCGCCATTTGATCGATTTCACTGAGTAAATGACTGGACACGAGAACTGTAATTCCATGCTGATCAGGAAGGCTCTTGATGAGCTCCCTCATTTCTTGTATACCAGTCGGATCAAGTCCATTCGTTGGCTCATCCAGTATAAGCAGCTCAGGATTGCCAAGCAGCGCTGTTGCAATTCCAAGTCTTTGCTTCATCCCGAGTGAGAATCCCTTAACAGGACGATTAGCCTCTCCTGTCAGACGAACCAACGCAAGCACTTCATCAATTCTGGATTTAGGCACGTCAATAATACGTCTTACCGTCTCCAAATTCTCACGTGCTGTTAAATGACCGTAATAGGATGGAGATTCGACTAACGAACCTACCTTACGTAGAATGGCCAGCTTATCCGTTCGCAAATCACGTCCAAAAACACGAATTTTACCTTGCGTAGGCTTGATTAAGCCGAGCAGCATACGGATGGTTGTCGTTTTCCCCGCTCCGTTCGGTCCTAAGAAACCGTATATATCCCCTTTATTAATTTGCAAATTTACATTGTCTACTGCTTTACGCGATTTATAACTTTTAGTTAATTCCGTTGTATGTATTACGAAATTTTGCATCTCAATCACCTCTGCTACTAATCATAGCTAGCGAAGTTTAAAACGAAGGATGCTTCAAGTTTAATTTTCGTTTAATTTTGGTGCATAGAGATAAACGGAGGTTCCTTCCTCTGTGCTGGCAATTTCCCACTCCAGCTTCATTTCCTTTACCATCAATGCAATAATTGTCAGTCCAATCCCGGCACCTTTGTCACCCGATGTTGCTCTCATGCCAGGCCCTTTATCTTCAATAACGACAGCAATATGCCCCTCGTGCTGAACGGTACGAATACCAACATATTTTCCTGCCCTTGCATGTCTCATAATATTCTGGAACAGATTATCGAGGATGCGAGTTAGCCACAGCTCATCTACAATCCAATAGAGTGCGGTATCAGATAATTGCACGTTGATCTCGAAATCATCTTTTTCAAAAACAGGATACCAGCTTGCCGCTGCTGTCCGAACCGTTCGAAGCACATCCACCTTCACCATGTTCAACGGATATTTACCCGCAGACAAAAGCGTATACGAAAGCAGATTCTCGATTAGCTGCGTAAGATAGTCAGCCTTGTTTTCAATGATATCAAGCGATTCCTTGCCTTTGATCGAAACGGTTTGTTCTTTGCGCAAAGAGTAGGCATGCCCACGGATCGTCGTTAGTGGCGTACGCAAATCATGCGATAAGTTGGCTATCAGCTGTTTGCGCAGCTCTTCCTCTTCCTGCTCCCGCTTGCGGCTATCTGTAAGCTCATGAATCATATGATTAAACGATGTCTCGAGCTGTGCGATCTCATCTCGTTTCTTCACAACAACGGGTGCTGGAATACCCGTTTCATCGACAACACTCATTGCTGTCTGCAAACGAACCAGCCGCTTGCGGATTTTCATGAAGAATAGCCATGAGACAAACACAAACAATCCTAGGATAATCAGGAAAATACCTGAGAGTAACCCTGTATTTATATACCCATTATCAGCTACCATAAGTGATCTTGGAATCTGAAGTACCATAAAGCCCTGCTTTGAATCCTTGCCGATCAGAGCAACAGTCGTAAACGGATCTCTGTCATAGCTTTTTTTCATAAATTGAATGGTCTCTGTTGTGTCCCATTTATCGGGTAACGGAAGTGATTCGGGTATACGTAATTGTGTTGTGCCTGCTTGATCGACCCAAAAAATATTAGCCTTTGTGTATTTAGCTGCCAATTGCTGAAGCTGCTTATTAATGGTCTCGGAAGATGCGCCACTTAGCTTTTCTGCCTCTTGATGCCACATTTTTTCGATTTCATCGCCATGCGCATATATGTTTTCAATGTTTTCATGTTTGTCATTCTGGGTTAACAACATCGGAGCATTATACAAAATAAGCGTGATCGGCATAACTAAAGGCCATATGGCAAGTCCGATCATAATAATCAGCAAGTATTTAGCAAGCAAGGAATGACGAAATTTCATTTTCATGATTTCACCCTGTAGCCAATCCCACGAATCGTTTCAATAATCACTGGATTTGCTGGATCCTTCTCGATTTTCTCGCGTAGATGGCGAATATGCACCATTAACGTTTTATCACCTTCTATGTAAGGGTCACCCCAAACTCCCTCATAAATTTGTTCCTTCGTCAAGATTTGATTCGGATGCTGCAGCATGTAGGAAAATATATGGAACTGCTTGCCTGTCAGTATAATTTCTTCATCGGTTATCGTATCGATTATCCGATTCTCATTTAAATAAATGTTCAGGTGATGAATTTGAGTTAACGCAGGTGACAGCTTGCCAGATCGTCTTAGTAGAACATCCACTCGCGCTGCCAGCTCCTCAGGGTGAAATGGCTTCGTCAAATAATCATCAGCAAAGTTTAATCCATGAAGCTTGTCCTCAATAGAGGTTCTTGCGGATAGCATCAGAATAGGCGTAGTAGGGCATTCCTTCTTCAGTCGTTGCCCGACAGTAAATCCATCGAGCCCAGGCAGCATGACATCTAGGATAACAAGATCGATCCCTTGCATCTGCTCTACCGCACCCTCACCAGAAGTTAGCCAAGTGACTTTATAGTCTCGCTCTATTAAATCCTCCTGCACCCACTTACCAATCTCCAGATCATCTTCTATATATAATAGGTTCTTAGTCATCCGTTAACCGTTCCCTTCCATCATCTTTTCCAAGGATATTATACCATTTCAGATTACTGAGAGTAGGTAGTAGAAAGAAAAAACGACTACATGAAGCTGGACTATCCAACTCCATAAGCCGTTTTTATATGTAATTATAGGTTCTATTCCTTCAAGCCGCCTGAGGTTAAGCCTTCGACTAAGAACCGCTTTAGCGCAAAAACAATAATCAGCGGTGGAACTGAGGCAAGCACACCACCAGTAGCAACCATTCCATAATCAACTGCATTCTTACCACTGAACTCTGCGATCGAGACGGAGATTGTCTTGGCATCTAGTGATGAGGTGAATAGTAGACCATAGAAGAACTCATCCCAAGAGAGTAAGAACGCTAGAATAGCAGTTGCAATCAAGCCAGGACGCACGATAGGTAACATAATCCACCATAACACTTGTAATCTGGAACAACCATCTACCATTGCAGCATCATCATATTCTTTGGAGATAGAGCCAAAATAACTTTGCATGACCCAAATAACGAAAGGAATGACAAATGTAGAATGTAATAGGACAAGTGCCGCTTTACTATCCAGTAACCCTAAGTTCGTCAGAACCGTATATAGCGGAATCACGATCACAATCGAAGGAATCATATAGGTAAACAAGAACATATAAATGAGCTTCCGGCGGAATGCAAAATGATATCTTGCAGAAGCATAAGCAGCTAGCCCACCGACTACAAGCGCTATTAACGTCGTACATATAGCAATAATCAGTGAGTTTATCATGGCTATGCGGAATGTAAAGGCGATATTATTATCGGGATTAGTTGCAATATCCGAATAACGAGCAAACGTAGGGTCACTTGGGAACCACTGTAAGGGTGTAGTCGTCAAATCCATTTGATAAGAGATCGAGGATAGGATCAGCCATATAAACGGAGCAAGCGTACAGAGGGTAATGAATATAGCAAACACATACTGAAAGAGTGCCAGCCATTTGTTTTTTCTCATGCTACGCTTCCTCCCGCTTCAATAGCCTGACATATAATAAAGTAAGGATTGCAATCATACACCCGATAAAATAGGAAATAGAAGATCCCTGCGAATAATCCATATTATTAAAAGCACTTAAATAAGCTTTATAAGTAAGTACCATCGTGCCATTGGCAGGCCCACCTTGGGTAAGCGCATATATTAAATCAAACACCTTGAATGAATCCATCGTTCGCATCACGATAACAACTAGAATAGTTGGCTTCAAGAATGGTAGCGTTAGCGTAAATAACCGACGAAACATCCCCGCTCCATCTACCATTGCAGCTTCATAGACAGACTTGTTCACAAGTTGTAGAGCAGATAGGAAAAAGATAACAGCTAACGGTGTCATTTTCCAAATATCCGCAATCATCACCATATGAATCGCAGTCCATGGCGTGCTAAGCCAGGATTGATATTCCCCTATTATTCCTAGCTGCGTCAGGAGCGCGTTCAGCGCCCCATATTCAGCATGATAGATAGATTTCCACATGGCTGCATTGACGATTGTAGGTATAGCCCAAGGAATAATAATAATCGTCTGTAGAAATTTTCTACCTCTAAAGTTCTCATTCAACAGCAATGCGATCATAAGGCCAAGCATCGTCTCTGCAATGACAGTTACAATGGAGAAATAAAATGTTCGAAAGACCGAAGCCCAGAACTCTCCATCACCAAACATGATCGCATAATTGGCAAGACCGACAAACTCACCCTTGGTATCGGAAGTTAGCCTCATATCCTGCAAGCTATAGATAAACGTTTGTACAAGTGGGTACAGGACAATACCGAACACAATTAATATAGCTGGCAATATTAAAACAAGCGCAAATCTTCGCTCTCCTCTATGTGGCATATTATCACTCCTTTCTGATCACATAGGGAAGGTCGCACTCCATCCACTAACCGCTTATTTTGCACTAAGCTCTTTCGCTTTACTGGATATAGACTTTATCGTGTCATCAACTGTCTGTTGACCTAACAGCGCTTTCTGAACACTCACTTGAATCTCTGTTGAAAAATCGCCGTACCACGGTACCTGTGGACGATTCACCAGATAATCATATTGCACCTTGGAAGCCGTAACGACATCCGGATTTGTTGCTATGACATCCTTGTCATCGAGTAAGGACTTCCATATAGGAAGTGCATTCTTAGCATATTTCTTCTGCGTTACTTTGGATGATAAATACTGAATGTATTTCCACGACTCATCCGGATTCTTACTTCCTTTGGTAATTGCTAATCCCATTCCACCATTGACGGATGCACTCTTAATCTGCCCATTACCAGGACTTGCAGCGATCCCTACTTTACCCGTTACTTGTGACTCTTTGGCATCATTATTCGACATATTAAACATATAAGTCCAATTGAGTGCAAAAGCAGCTTTTCCGCTCGAAAATACCCCACGTACATCTTCTTCTAGGAATTCTGTTGATTTGGGATTGGAAATGCCACTCTTAACGGAATCCACCATGAACTGGATCGCTTGCTTATTCGCAGCACTGTCCACGTCCACCTTACCATCTCGAACAAAGCCACCACCGAACACCTCAGTAAGCGATGTGATATCACACACTAATGCTTCCGCCTGCTTCCAGCTCCACACGATAGGAAACTCCGCTATTTGCTTCTCTTTGATAACAGTAGCTTGCTGAGCGAGTTCATCCCATGTCTTAGGTGGTTCATTGAAGCCAGCCTGCTTCAGCATGTCTTTGTTGTAGAATAAATACTTCGTATCATTCAGCCAAGGCATACCGTATAACTTCCGATCATATTCAACAGCTGAAAGCGCCCCCGCAAAAATTTCCTTGCGATCTGAGTCAGGCAGCTTGTCACTAACTTCCTTAATCATGCCCGACTTAGCCAGCTTAGCGGTCCATGGGGCATCTATTAGAACAACGTCATTACCACCGTTCGGGGCAGATGTAATAATCTTCTGTTCTAACGCTTCGTATGGTACAAAACTAGCTTCCACTTTAATATTCGGATTCTCTTTCATAAACTCTTGCGTAATCGAAGTGATGTCCTCTTCACTGTAGCCTGCTTGCTTCATAAAAATCGCGTTTAACGTAACCTGTTTATCAGAGCCTCCCTTACCCTCTGTACTACATCCCGCCATCAATCCAACAGTTAATACGGAGCAAATGATTATTGAAAGTGTTTTTCTCATTAAGAACATCCCCCTTAGAATTCTTGAATATATTGAAAAGCAAGTCCAACAGCTCCGATTCCTCCGGCGTCTTCACCAAGCTGTGCAAGTCGAACCTGGCAAGAAAGAGGTGTATAACGACTAACAATTTCATGGATCGGAGCTATGATCGTTTGCATCGAACTTGATAGCCCGCCACCGATGACGACGATTTCCGAATTCAATAAGCTTACACAATTAGCAATTACGACAGATATTTCAACGACGAAATCGTTTACAATTTGGAT
The DNA here is from genome assembly GCF_056400365.1 of Paenibacillus sp. P5_B5. Taxonomy (NCBI): domain Bacteria; kingdom Bacillati; phylum Bacillota; class Bacilli; order Caryophanales; family Paenibacillaceae; genus Paenibacillus; species Paenibacillus sp. P5_B5. The sequence goes on along the minus strand of NZ_JBFULK010000014.1, from coordinate 2,104 downwards.
TGCAACTGGATCTTCACGGTTGTATTGATCAAACAAATTCGCAGTTGAACCCATGTGAACATCAAGCCCCGTACCTGCAACTTTTCTCTCGAACAGACCAAATTCATTTAGGCTATGCATCCGACCCTCTAATACATCTTCCTTTCTAATAAAATAGCCGATTTCACCAGCAGCATAAGAATTGCCACGAATCAATTGTCCGTTCGCAATAATGGCGGAGCCTAGGCCCATACCAATCGTGATAAATAGCATGTCACTAGTCTGTTTACCAGAGCCAAGCCACTTCTCGCCATAAGCTGCACAATTCACGTCATTCTCACAAAAAACAGGAAATGGAAACTGAGGTGCCAGCGCTTCCTTCAATCGAACATGATTCCAACCTAACGATGCGGATTGAATAGCGATTCCTTGTTCACTATCCATAATGCCTGGTATGCCGATTCCCATGGCAATGATATGTTCACTGGAAATGGGTGATGCTGCAATAAATTGCTCAATAAGTCCAGTGAGCTGATCCAGATTGTTCGTTGTGTCAGTCTTGTGCTTCCAGATCAGATTACCATCCAAATCGGTGATAACAAGGATGGTCTCTTTATCACCAACCTCTACACCAACTCCATAGGCGAATGCAGGCGAAAATCCAAGCTTCATCCCCCTTCGACCACCTAGATTCGTAGAAGAACCGAATCCGGCTTCATAAATAATTTTCTTACTCAGCAGTTCATCGACAATTGTAGAAACAGTAGAGCGACTTAAATTTACCTGTTTAGCCACTTCTGCTCTTGAGATTGGCTGCTCTGAACGAATGGTCTCTAGTACAAGTGTCCGATTGATACTGCGTATCGTATCTAAATTGCCAACTTTTCGCATAAGCCCTCTTTCCACTAAATTGCTTAAGTTAATTAGTTAGTTTGTTTGTTTGTTCTCTGTTAAAACTATTGTACTTACGTACTCTGCAAATTATGTTCACCAGAACAAATATAGTAATCAATCAAACAACTGCTTAACCTCTACTTAAGGGTTTCGAGCTTAATCGGGCTTAAGAAATTCGTAAGATTGCAGTAAGAAATAAGAGAGTATTGATCTCTATAATAGAGTTATCGCTGACAAGACAGACATACTAAGGAGAGTAGGTGAAAATGATGACTGGTTCCAATAGGAAAGTGATGCTACAGTCTACATGGATGGTTTGGGAGAGGATCTTCGATTTTGGCATGAGTTTTTGGAGAGAATCTGTATATAAATATGGCATTTGTAAGCTAGTTATCAGAAAGCATTCAGGCAAAAGTATTAACTGTCACGACGGACATCGTATTCATGCAGGAGACTGGATAGGCGAGCTCCATCTAGACAACCAACAGGTGATAGAGCTTACCCGTTCGCTAGGAGCAGACAGAGCAGGTGTAAGGACAGCAAGAATGCTGCGGGATGCGATGAAACAAATTCGCTATGATCTTGAAGATAATCCGAAACTAGCTGATGTCAAAGCTTTAACGGGAATTACATTACTCCATCGAGGCATTATTCATGGATTAGGCTTTGAACTGCATCCTATTGAATCGAACTGGTCTCGTAGATTTCTGAAAATATACCTTCGACTCTTACTTCGTGTATTACATCCTCAAGGTAAACAACGCGTCAAATCCGCTGATAAGAAGCTTAATCCGATGTTCCTCATTATTAGTAGAGAAGCTCTAATCGAGCGCTGGACGCACAACAAATTCAGAATGAATGAGATACTTGAATAAGGGCTAGGTTAGACAATAATAGGTTAGACAATAAAAGAATCTCCTGTTTAAGGAGATTCTTTTATTATGTATCTATTTAGATAGCAAACCATTTTACTGCTCTCGTATTAGCGAACCATCCAACCGCCGTCAACACATAGAATATGACCATTCACATAATCAGACGCCTTGGATGCAAGGAAAACTGCTGTTGCTGCCAAGTCTTCTGGCGTACCCCAGCGAGCTGCCGGTATGCGATCGAGAATAGCTTTGCTGCGCTCTGCATCTGCACGAAGCTGCTCGGTATTATTGGTTGCCATGTATCCTGGAGCAATAGCATTCACGTTAACCCCTTTGCTAGCCCATTCGTTAGCCAT
>NZ_JBFULK010000013.1:0-170316 GCF_056400365.1 Paenibacillus sp. P5_B5 | reverse complement strand
AATCATTGCTAGCTGCGATTCCAATTCCTGACCCTATTATTGAACGTAACCGAGAACGTATTATATTAGAAGGTGAAGTGCCATCTCCATTAAATCCGCCAAGTGGATGTCCATTCCGGACACGCTGTCCGAAAGCAATGGATGTATGCTCAGTTTCTATGCCTGAGATGAAGGAAGTTTATCCGAAACACTTTGTTTCATGTCATTTATATTAGATCGTTATTATTAATTGGATACCGTCTCGGGTTAGACCTGAGGCGGTATTTTATTTATGTTTGAATCAATTTCATAACTGATCTAAATGGATAAATTGAAACTATATATAGATAAATTAAACCGTTTTGATCTATATATACTCCCGATTGAAGCAGCTGAAGGTATTATGAAATTGATTCGTTTATGTATAGAATTTATATCAGAATGTATTTGTTAATAGGAGATAATACTTAGGAACTTGGCTATTTTTACTCATTGACTAACTTTTTGTAAGAATAGTCTTTGACGAGTATGCAACTGATGTGTACAATTTAATTATAAGTATTATGATTAAAATTTGATGAACGGAAGGGGGCCGAAAGGATGAGGCTCGAAACAGTGAAGCTTACACGAAATCAGCCTTTGGCCGAAGATTATATAGATCGTTACTCCAAGGTTGTTGATTTCTATGAGTATAACCCTTGGGATAAAGGCGAATGGAAGCGCAGAGCGAGCGATTTGGAGCGAGCTTGGGATGTCACGCGAAGCGGAGCGAGAGCATCGAGTGATGACGCAAGCATAAGCTTCGTTGGAGCGGTGGATGGCGTTAGCAACTGCAGCACAGCAGCAGTTGCAGCCAAAGCTGCACCGCGCGCAGATCGGTCAGCGCTGATTGAGGCGCTGACTGCATTTAACCGCCGCGCAGGTAACGCGGCGGAGGCATTAGCCGCGATTGAGCGCTTGCGCGATCGCGAGGCACTTGTGGTGACCGGCGGCCAGCAGGCCGGTCTATTCGGAGGACCGCTATACAACGTGTATAAAGCGGTCACGGTTATTCAAACAGCGCGTGAGGCATCGCGCGAGCTTAATCGTCCGGTAATCCCTGTATTTTGGATTGCCGGGGAAGATCATGACTTTGACGAAGTCAATCATTTGTACTATATGACTGGCGACGCAGAGGCGAAGAAATTAAAGATCGATGCGCCTAAGCCGCATATTCGTACGTCGGTATCGCGTCTTGAATTAGATAGCGAAGCTTGGGTCAAAGCTCTTACACAGCTAGACGAAAGCTTGATTGATTCCGAACATAAACGCGGTCTAATGGATCGATTACATGCCATAACGCAAGCATCAGCAACACTTACCGATGCTTATGCGAAGATTATAGCGTGGTTGTTCGGTCATCATGGTCTTGTCCTAATGGATTCCGATGATCCTGCGATTCGTGCTATTGAAGCGCCCATGTTCTTGTCACTGATTGAGCAGAATCAAGCTGTGAATGAGACGCTCGTACATAGTGATTCACTCCTACGTTCGTCCGGTTATAAGCCGCAAGTAGATATAAGTGCAGATGCAGCTAATTTATTTATTTTTGATCGTGGAGAACGTGTATTGCTGCACCGTGAAGGTGAAGTATACAAGAGCAAGAAAGCGTCACGAACCTATACAAAACAGGAATTGATCGAGCTTGTACGTGAACATCCGGATCAATTTAGCAATAATGTGATGACTAGGCCGATCATGCAGGATTATTTGTTCCCAGTGCTTGCAACCGTCCTTGGCCAAGCAGAAATTGCTTATTGGGGCTTGACCAAACGTGCTTTCCATACAGTTGGTATGAAGATGCCAATCCTATTGCCGCGTCTTGAGTTTACGCTCATGGATGACAATATTCATAAACATATGATTCATTATGGGCTAACCTTTGATGATGTGAGTAAGAGGTTTGGTAAGTGGCGGGCTGAGTGGCTGGAGCAGCAGGATCAAGTACCATTCCGTGAGCGATTCGCTGAAATAAGATCTAAGTTCGCTGATGAATACCGCCAGCTGATTGAATTAGTGACTGAGGTTAACCCATCGCTGAGTACACTTGGAGAAACGAATCTGGGACGAATTGATGATCAGATAAGGTATTATGAAAAGAAGACAGCTGAGGCGCAGGAACTACAGCATGCTGCAGAGCTGAAACGATTAGATCGAATTGCATGCAGTCTAATGCCTCTCGCAAAGCCGCAGGAGAGAGGATATAATGTAGTAGCTTATTTGAATCGATATGGAATTGACTGGATTGAAGAATTGATTCATACCTCGATTCCTATAGACGGACAACATCGCATTTATTATGTATAGTTGATATTGGAGAGGGGATTCAAGTCAATGACAACAGCTTTGCAAAGTATTGTTGCCGATCTATCACTAGCGCACGAGGGACATTTAAAAATTGATTGGGTCAAGGCACATATGCCTGTGCTAAATAAAATTCGTGAAGAGTTTGAACAAGAACAACCATTCAAAGGACTAAAAGTCGCAATCTCCCTTCATTTGGAGGCGAAAACAGCTTACCTAGCCAAAGTCATTAAGGCAGGTGGTGCTGAGGTTATCATCACAGGCTCCAATCCACTTTCGACTCAAGACGATGTGTGTGCAGCGCTAGTGGAGGATGGGATTACTGTCTTTGCTAAGTACAATCCATCTCCAGAAGAATACAAAGAATTATTAATCAAGACACTGGAAACCAAACCAGACATGATTATTGATGATGGCGGAGATCTCGTTAAGATTCTTCACTCTGAACGCATGGATTTGATTGGTCAAATTCGTGGGGGCGCTGAAGAAACTACGACTGGTATTTTGCGCTTGAAATCATTAGAAAAAGAAGGACAATTACAATTCCCTATGGTAGCTGTGAACGATGCATTCTGCAAGCATTTGTTCGACAATCGATATGGTACAGGTCAATCCGTATTTGATGGCATTAACCGTACAACAAACCTTGTGGTTGCTGGAAAAACAGTAGTAGTTGTTGGATACGGCTGGTGTGGTAAGGGTGTAGCTATGCGTGCCAAGGGACTTGGTGCTAACGTTGTAGTAACTGAAATTGATGCGATCAAAGCTGTTGAAGCTTATATGGACGGATTTGCAGTTATGCCAATGAGCGAAGCAGCTAAGCTTGGTGACTATTTCGTTACAGTAACAGGCAGCAGAGATGTAATTCGCGGTGAGCATTACAAAGTCATGAAGGATGGCGCTATTCTATCAAATGCTGGACATTTTGATGTTGAAGTGAATAAGCCTGAATTAGAAGAGCAATCTGTCTCTAAACGTACGGTGCGTCGTAATATCGAAGAATATCAGCTTAAAGATGGTCGCAAGCTGTATTTATTAGCTGAAGGTCGCCTTGTTAACTTGGCTGCAGGTGACGGACATCCAGCAGAAATTATGGATATGACATTTGCTCTTCAAGCGATGGCATTGAAATATGTGAATGATAACTACAAGTTAATGGGAAGCAAAGTAGTGAATATGCCTTATGAGCTTGATGAGCAGGTTGCTCGCTTCAAGTTACAAGCCCTAGGGATGTCAATTGATAGTCTATCAGACGAACAAAAATCATACTTGGATTCATGGACTGAGTAATAAATTAGAACCATTAAAACCTGTAATGCTGAGCTAAGCTAGCTCTTGTTACAGGTTTTTTCATGTGTGAAAGGCTTTATATTTGCTGCAAGAGCAACCTTTAGGCAACCCCCAGCGTCAGTATACCAAAATACAAATATTTCCTGAGGGGGCTTCGGGTGGTATGAGGTTAGTCAAAACCCAAGGTTATTTGCAAGTTCGAAGGTTCGTTTACTTACTAATATGTATCATGTTTGTGTTCACTCTCTTCACTGGTTGTAGTAGTAGTAAACAGGACTCGTCAGCATCGACATCTTCTTCTGCAGAAATGCAAGTGGCAACAGAACAAATGAGTGTAGCGACAACCCAAGATAGTACAAATATGTCAGATGCCAAAGCACAAGATGGTGAACAACCTAGTGCTTCCATTAAGATAGGCACAACATCCATGATTGCACCATTGCAAGGTGAGAACGGATTTAATCGTAGGCTGATTTATACAGCGAACTTAGTGTTACAGGTGAAGGACTACGCAATGGCTCAAACTGAACTGCGTGATATTGTTGCAGGAAATGGAGCTTATATATTAAACTTTAGCGAAAATGTGACCAAGACAGAGATTGGCGGCACATATACGATCAAAGTTGCTGCAAATGGATTTATGACTTTACTAGATTCAATTGAAACGATTAATAAGGCCAAGCAGCGAAGTATACAGGGGCAAGATGTGACAGAAGAATATGTGGATTTGTCTGCACGTCTGAAGGCCAAGGAGTTAGTTGAGAAGCGATTGCTTAATTTCATGGAACAAGCAACCAAATCGGATGATTTACTTGCTTTCTCTCAAGAGCTAGGTAAGGTACAAGAAGAAATTGAACAAATCAAAGGACGTATGCGTTACTTAGATCAGAATGTAGCTTATTCAACGATTGAACTGCGAATTTATCAACTAACCGAAAGTAAAGTTGTAGATGACTCGGAAGATACCTCATTTTTCGCGAAAATAAAAGGTGCATTTGATTTTTCAATCCAATTACTGCTGAAAATAGCGCAAGGAATACTTATAATCCTAACTGTACTTACACCTTTCATAGTTATATTAGTAGTAATAGGAATACCAATTTGGTACTATTTACGCAAACGTAAAGCCAAATCGACACCGCCAAACGATGATTCTGTCGAAAAAAAGTAACTTAATTTGAATTCATATAAAAATTCCTGCGCGTCAAGCAGGAATTTTATTTTTTGTGTAGAAGACATATAGAAGTGGTGTAAAGTGGTGAGAAGTGGTATAAAAGGGGTGAGGGTTCATGTTCATGGGCGAATATCAACATACGATCGATGAGAAGGGTCGTATTATTATTCCTGCTAAATTTCGTGATKCCCTTGGAGAATCCTTCGTCGTCACTCGCGGACTCGATCAATGCTTATTTGTTTATCCGAAAGCCGAATGGTCTATACTCGAGGGTAAACTAAAAGCACTATCGTTAATGAAATCGGATGCCAGGGCGTTTACACGCTACTTTTTCTCTGGAGCCACTGAATGTGAATTAGATAAACAAGGTCGTATTAACATCCCAAACAACTTGGTCGGTCACGCAGAATTAGCAAAAGATTGTGCGGTTATTGGCGTTTCCAATCGTGTAGAGATTTGGAATAAGCATACTTGGGAAAACTATTTCCAGCAATCACAACAGGGCTTTAATGAAATCGCCGAGAAGCTCGTCGACTTCAATTTTGATCTGTAAAAAGGCTGCTTGAGCAACTTCTAGGGGGTCACAATTTGTTTCATCATATTACTGTATTAAAGAACGAAGCTGTTGAAGGTTTGAATATAAAACCAGATGGCGTTTATGTGGATTGCACGCTTGGTGGTGCAGGTCATAGTGCTCTTATAGCATCAAAGCTTGGTGAGGGCGGACTACTGATCTGTATTGATCAAGATGATATTGCTTTAGCGAATGCGAAGCAGATGTTAGCTGAGTATGGAGATAAAGTTCTAATCGTGAAATCGAATTTCCGGGAATTAGAGCATGTGTTAGAGCAGATTCCACAAGCTATGCGTGATGACTTGCCTCAAGTAGACGGAATCTTGTTTGACTTAGGTGTATCCTCTCCTCAGCTCGATGAAGGAGATAGAGGGTTCTCATATAAATATGACGCGGAACTAGATATGCGCATGGATCAGACTGCAGAGTTAACTGCTAAGACAATTGTGAATGAGTGGCCAGTTTCTGAGATTACTCGAATCCTGTTTGAGTATGGTGAAGAGAAGTTTGCAAGACGAATTGCTGCGGCAATCGAAACTGCAAGGACTCGTGGCCCGATTGAAACTACAGCAGAGCTTGTTGAACTAGTCAAGGAAGGGATTCCTGCGGCGGCTAGAAGGACAGGCGGTCATCCTGCTAAACGTACGTTTCAAGCATTAAGAATTGCAGTGAACGATGAACTAGGTGCATTCGAAGATGCACTTGAACAGACCGTCCGTTGTTTAGCGCCTGAAGGAAGAGTCTCCGTCATTACATTTCATTCCTTAGAAGACCGGATGTGCAAAGTTACTTTTGCTAGACATTTGAGCAAATGCACGTGTCCGCCTGATTTTCCGTTGTGCGTATGCAATCATCAAGGCCAGCTAAAATTAATTAATCGTAAACCTATTCTGCCTAGTAGCGAGGAGCTTGAACATAACACAAGAGCAAGATCAGCCAAACTCAGAATTGCTGAGAAGTTATAACAGATAGGGGGGAATTCATATTATGAGTTATTATCAAGGGAATCTAGCCTTAGACAACAAGAAGCAGCCTGCTCCGGCCCCAAAGCCGAAGCTAAGGCAGCAGCAGACAACAGTAGAACATAAGAGGCCGAAGCAAGCTGCTCAAGTATCTACTCTTCCTACGGGGGTTAAATTACTGCGACTAGCGGCAGTAATGTTTACTGTTTGTGTGCTTGTTTTTATTATGTGGCGATACACGCAAGTCTATCAAATGAATCTAGATATTCGTAAAGCCAAAGCTGATATTAGTGAGATGAAGGCTGAGAATAGCTCACTTAAACAACAGATTGAGACTATGCAAAGTCCTGAACGCTTGAAGGAATATGCACAAGCAAATGGGTTTAAGCCGCCTATAGAAGGACAAGTTTCTCAAGTGAAAACGAAGAATGAAGGGGCAGTAAGTCCCGAGCAAGGCGTGGCAAGTGTTAGATGAGGTGATTGATAATGACTAAAAAAACACGGTTAAGAACATTGCTGATCGGGGGGTTATTTACCCTCCTTTTTGTTTCTTTGATAGGAAGAATGTACTGGATTCAGGTTGTCAAAGCTGAAGAGTTGAAAACAAGTGCATCAAGCTTCTGGGAGAGAGAGAGCGAGCTTAAGGCGGTTAGAGGATCAATCGTAGATCGATATGATAAAGTACTAGGTGAGGATGTACCAGCGTATACGGTATCTCTCAATCCACAAATTGTGAACGATCAAGGAATTGTTGAGGATGTCGTTAAAGGACTAGCAGATATTTTAAAAACAGATGATACCAATCAGGCAGAGCTAGAGAAAAAAATACGTGACGCCGCTAACAAAAAGCGTGACAATGGCAAATATTATTTAGATGTGGAAATTCGGAATGAAGGCTGGAAAATTGATAAGCTGAAGCGTGATCAAGTATTGAAATTAATAGAGGACTTAGGTCCGAAGAAGAATAAGAAAAATGACTCCACAGGTATTTATCTGAAAGAAGAAAAGAAACGTTATTATCCGAACGGTTCACTTGCATCCCATGTTATTGGTTATGTCAGTAAACAGGGAGAGGCTGTACAAGGGTTAGAGTCCCAGTATAATGATATTCTAACAGGTAAATCCGGGAAATTAATAACTGAAAAAGATGGTAAAGGCGTAGAATTGCCGAATGCAAAGGTCGAGTTCAGTCCACCAGAGGATGGAAAGACACTTCGCTTAACTTTAGACAAAAACATTCAATTTATTATAGAGAGTACATTAGAAAAGTATTACAAAGAGTGGAACCCCAAGAGTATTACAGCTGTTGCAGCCGATCCGGCAACAATGGAAATACTAGGGATGGCTAACTTCCCAACATTTAATCCTAACGAATATGGGAACACGAGTGATATGGGTAGTTTCACCAATAAGGCTGTATTTGATCAATATGAACCAGGCTCGACATTTAAAATTGTAACACTAGCAGCTGCTGTGGAAGAAGGATTGTTTCAAGAAGATGAATTATATCAATCTGGATCCATTCAGGTGTTAGATAATAGAGTTCATGATTACAACCGTGTCGGTTGGGGAAAGATTTCCTATCTAGATGGTTTGAAGCATTCATCCAACGTTGCATTCGTGAAGCTTGGTGATAAGCTCGGGAATGAGAAACTGACAGATTATATTAATAAGTTTGGATTTGGGAAGAAAACAGGAATTGATTTACCTACAGAAACACCTGGACTCATCAGTATGAAATATCCATCTGACTATGCACGGGCAACGTTCGGTCAAGGAAATGTCACAACGAACACGATTCAACAACTTGCCGCTTATGGTGCTGTGGCAAATGAGGGTAAGCTCATGTGGCCACATGTTGTTAAGGAAATCATTGACCCTGCAACAGGTGATGTGATCGAAGATATTAAGCCAAAGGTTGTCGAACAAGTCGTCTCTCCACAAACAGCACGTAGAGTAGGCGAACTACTCGAACAAACGGTTGATGATCCGAGTAAAATTGCAACAGGATTAACTGCTCAAGTCAAGGGCTACCGGGTTGCCGGCAAGACAGGAACAGCAAATAAGGTTGTTAATGGTAAATATTCATCTAAGGTATGGGTAACTTCCTTCTGTGGATATGCGCCTGTAGACGATCCAAAAGTCGTCATGTGCGTTATTGCTGATGAGCCTGATTTAGACGGTGATTATAAGAAAGCTAAAGAGGTTGCACCCAAAGCATTCAGCGAAATGATGGAACAAATCATGAGATACATGGGTGTTCCATCATCGGATGTTAGTAAGGAGAATAAGGTTGAGGTTACAGACTCAGTTGTCAAAATTAAGGTGCCTGATTTAAGTGGTTTATCTCTAGGTGCTGCAGCGAACAAGGGTGCTCAGGCAGGCCTCCATGTAGTTGATTATGGACTTGGCAATAGTGTTGTGACGCAGTATCCAAAAGCAGGAGCCGAAGTGGGTCCATCCGAACGTATTTATGTGGCTATGCAGCAACCCAATACCATTGCGATTCCAGATTTTACGGGGATGTCACAGCGTGATGCAATCGAGGTCTGTAACTTCCTTGGACTTGAGTATAAAGTAACTGGGGAAGGATACGTAGCTTCTCAGACAGTTGAAGGAGCCGGAGAGGTTCAGACCGTTGTGCTTGAACTCATGTCACCAAATCAATTATCGAGTGTACCGCCGCCAGAACCGACACCAAAACCAAAACCAAAATCAAAATTAAAATCAAAGGGTTAACTCTAATCCTATAGCTTGTCATAACCCCTAATGATTCCGAATAGGCTTCATTAGGGGTTATGACTTGTCTTATTAGGAGGGACTTTGCGATGACAAGAGCAACAGGTGGTGTCACAGTTCGGCGGAGGTTATTAATTCTACTGACAATAGGAACATTGATTTTTATAGCACTTCTGATTCGACTCGCCTATGTTCAATTGATGATTGGACCTGAGTTAGCTGAACGTGCGGAGGATACGTGGAGACGTAATCTTCCCTATGCAGCTAAGCGTGGAGAAGTGCAGGATCGAACAGGAGTCCAGCTTGCTTATAATATTTCGACACCTTCCATACTGGCTATTCCAGTACAGATCGTTGACAAGAAAGGAACAGCTAAGAAACTCGGGCAAGTACTCGGTGGTTCGGAAGAGACGATTTATAAACAGCTTATGAAGAAAGCAAGTAGTGTAAAAATCCAGCCCTCTGGACGTAAAATCACACAAGAGAAAGCGCTGGAGGTACGTGATCTTAAATTGCCAGGTATACAGGTGGCGGAGGATAATAAGCGGTATTATCCTTTTGGTGAATTAGCAGCTCATGTACTTGGGATTACAGGTATTGATAATCAGGGCTTAACTGGGGTTGAAAGTAAATACGATAAAGGACTAACGGGTATAGCTGGGTCTGTATCATATTTGTCTGACGCATCGGGTAAAGAAATGCCGGGATCTACAGAGCAATATGTGAAGCCTAAGGATGGCATGAATTTGCAGTTAACCGTCGATAGTAATCTACAGATGATTATGGAGCGGGAGCTTGACCAAGCGATGATCAAGACACAAGCTAATAGTGCGCTAGCCATCATGATGGATCCCACGAATGGGGAAATACTTGCCATGTCTTCAAGACCTACATTTGAACCTGGTAATTATAAGCAATATCCAGTTGAAATCTATAATCGCAATTTACCCATTTGGATGACCTATGAGCCAGGCTCTACGTTCAAGATTATTACACTCGCTGCAGCTTTAGAGGAGAAGAAAATCGATTTGCAGCATGATTATTTTTATGATTCAGGGTTGATTGATGTTTCTGGTGCAAAGCTTCACTGCTGGAAACGAGGCGGGCATGGCAGTGAGTCCTTCTTGCAGGTTGTAGAGAACTCATGTAATCCTGGTTTTGTAGTTATGGGACAACGTCTTGGTAAAGAGAAGCTGTTCGATTATATCAACAAGTTCGGTTTTGGTAAGAAAACAGGAATCGATCTCGGTGGTGAAGAAAATGGTATTCTATTCAAGCTTTCCAGGGTTGGACCTGTAGAGCTAGCGACTACTGCATTTGGTCAGGGCGTGTCGGTTACACCGATTCAACAAGTAGCAGCAGTAGCAGCAGCAATCAACGGGGGCATATTGTATGAGCCGCATGTAGGCAAAGCGTGGATTAATCCTGAGACAGGAGCCGTTGCCGAAGAACTGCAACCGAAGGAAGTGCGAAGAGTCATCTCGGAAGCGACCTCTAAGAAAGTAAGAGATGCCCTTGAAAGTGTAGTAGCCAAAGGAACGGGGCGCCCTGCATTCATTGATGGATATCGTGTAGGTGGCAAGACGGGAACTGCCCAGAAGGTAGTAAATGGACGTTATTCAGCAAGTGAGCACATTGTATCCTTCGTTGGCTTTGCGCCTGCAGATAATCCCAAAGTGTTAGTCTATGTGGCTGTAGATAATCCGCAAGGAATACAGTTCGGCGGAGTTGTTGCCGCGCCGATCGTTAAAAACATTCTTAGGGACTCATTAAAATATTTAAAGATTGAGCCTAGTAAAGATCAAATAGCCAAAGATTATAAGATAGATGAGATACCAATTGTTGAAGTTCCAAGTTTAGTTGGGATGACAGTTAGCGATATTTATGAGAGTATGAATTCGGATTTCATGCTTGTTAAATCAGGTGAAGGAAATACCGTAATTTCTCAGGCACCAGCAGCTGGAACGAGGGTAGACCGAGGGTCAACGATTCGTGTATACTTATCTAGTCCATCAGGAAGTACTAGGTGATGACTGGAAGTTAACACAAAATTTGTAGGAGGAATTGGTATGCTTCTTAAGGAATTAGCTCAAACGCTTGTGGTTAGTCGCATTATTGGGGATGAATCGACGAACATAACAGGTATACAAACTGATTCCCGTCTCATTAATCCGGGTGATTTGTTTGTATGTGTAACTGGATTTGTAGATGATGGCCATGAATTTGCAGCTAAAGCTGTGCAGAGTGGAGCAGTTGCACTGGTTGTTGAACGGATTCTTGATCTTGAAGTTCCCCAAATTATAGTTCAGAATGCAAGAGATGCGATGGCCGCATTTGCTTGTCATTATTATGCTTACCCAAGCACTGAAATGAAGGTTATTGGCGTAACGGGTACGAATGGCAAAACAACGACTACAAATATCATTGAACATATATTACGTGATCAGAAATTACAAACTGGTTTAATGGGTACGATCCAAATGAAGATTGGTAATGAATATACTCCGATGGAACGTACTACACAGGAATCACTACAGCTTCAGAAAAGTTTAAGTAGAATGCGTGAAGTCAAAACCGATTACTGTGTGATGGAAGTTTCCTCACATGCTTTAGATATGGGAAGAGTCAAAGGAATTAGATTCAGAACGGGCGTTTTCACAAACCTAACACAGGATCATTTGGATTATCACGTGACAATGGATAATTATCATCGTGCCAAAAGCCTGATGTTCTCTAGAATGGATAATACGTTCTATGCAGATACGAATGAACATCAATTTGCTGTACTGAATAGCGATGATCCAGCACACGAATTATTTAAGCAGGTTACAGCAGCTGAGGTCATTACATATGGAATAGACAATGCATGTGATGTTAGAGCATCGAATATTAGCATTACCGCCAAAGGGACGGAATTTCTGGTCACAACCTTTGCAGGAGAAGCTACTATTCGTATGAAGCTTGTTGGTAAATTTAATGTGTACAATGCGCTTGGGGCAATTGCCTCAACTTTAGTGGAAGGCGTAACGATAGATCAAATCAAGAATAGCTTAGATAAGATTGAAGTTGTTGATGGACGAATGGAAGTCGTTGATGGGCAACAAGATTTTCTTGTGCTTGTAGACTATGCACATACGCCAGATGGATTACGTAATGCACTATCCACGATCAGTGAATTTGCTGAAGGTAAAATCATTACGGTTTTTGGTTGTGGCGGGGATCGCGACAGAACCAAACGACCTTTGATGGGCAAAGTAGCTGCGGAGTTTAGTGACTATATTTACGTAACATCCGATAATCCAAGAACAGAGAACCCTGATTTAATCTTAGAGGATATTGTTCCTGGAATTGTTGAGGCAGGCTATGAATCAGATAAATATGAGCTTATTGTTGATCGTCAAGCAGCGATTAATAAAGCTATTGCCGAGGCAGGCCCCAAAGATGTAGTATTGATAGCGGGCAAAGGGCATGAAACCTATCAAACCATTGGCAAGGTCAATCATCCATTCGATGATCGCTTAGTTGCTAAGGCTGCACTTAAGAGCAGGGGGCTGCTATGATTAATCGTTCGTTAAGTGAAATTTGTACGATGTTAGAGGTTCCAGCTCCTGATGGAGCAAGTCATATTCGTGTATATGGCGTGTCTAAGGATACCCGTATGAATGTAAAGGGAACCTTGTACATCCCATTAATTGGTGAGAATTTTGATGGTCATGCATTCGTGATCCATGCAATTAATCAAGGGGCAGCAGCTGCACTGTGGCAAAAGGATCGTCCAAATCCTCCACAAGGCATGCCTCTTATTTACGTTGAAGACACCTTAATTTCGTTGCAAAAGCTAGCAGAAGCCTATCGAGAGCAGCTGCAGGTTCGCATTATCGGTATAACAGGCAGCAATGGTAAAACAACGACCAAAGATTTGGTTGCTTCTGTTCTTTCAACAACTTACAAGGTTCATAAGACCAAGGGCAATTATAACAATCATTTTGGCTTGCCTTTGACACTCCTTGAACTGGATGAAGACACCGAAGTTGCTATTCTTGAAATGGGCATGAGTGGACGAGGAGAAATTGAACTTTTGACACGTATTGCGAAGCCGGATATTGCAATCATTACGATGATTGGAGAAGCACATATGCTGCAGCTTGGGTCGCGTGAAGAGATCGCTCGAGCGAAAATGGAGATTCTAAGTGGTTTATCAGACGACGGGGTGTTCATTTACAATGGGGATGAGCCATTAATCGAGCAAATAAGGGATGAATTGGAGCTTCCTGAACATATAAGAAGCATACGATTCGGGCAACACAAATATAACGAATATTATACCGATAATATCCGATTAGGTGAGGAAGGTACTTTCTTCACAATTAATAATCAGCAAGACCCTCTATACTACATTCCACTGCTTGGACAGCATAATGCAACGAATGCTTTGTCCGCAATTGCTGTAGCTAGAGTTCTTGGCGTTACGGAAGAACATATTGTCGATGGCCTTAGTTCCCTACAGATGACAAGTATGCGTATTGAGAAATTAACAGCAGCTAATGGCTTGACGATCTTAAATGATGCTTACAATGCAAGCCCAGCTTCCATGAATGCAGCTCTTGATTTATTTGATAAGTTACCAGGTTACGACAGTAAATTCGTAGTTCTCGGTGATATGCTTGAGCTTGGGGAGTGCGAAGCTGATTATCACAAGCAAATTGGTGCTAGACTTAATCCTGAAATCATTCATGAGGTATTTACATATGGTTCTTCGGCTAAATTGTATGTTGAAGAGGCAGCTAAGCGTTTCAAGTCAGAACGTATTCATTGGTTTGCAGATAAAGAAGAGTTGACTAAACAATTAGCAGCCGCAGTAAAACCACAAGATGTTGTTTTAGTTAAAGGCTCAAGAGGAATGAAGCTAGAGCAGGTCATCGAGAAATTGATGGATAACAAATAATTGAAAGTATAATTGGATTTATTTGTAACTTTGTGATAAATTATCATGTCATTACAGTTATAGAGCATGGAAGTGAATGAGGAGACTTGTTCACACAAATTTAGGAGGAACGCATCGTGGAATTGAAAGCTGTTTTATTTACTCTAGGAACTGCCTTTGTTCTGGCCATTATCATGGGACCACTATTTATTCCGTTACTTAGAAGATTGAAATTTGGTCAGCAAATTCGTGAAGATGGCCCCAAAGCTCATCTCAAAAAACAAGGTACACCAACAATGGGTGGAACGATTATTCTGATTGCGCTCACTTTAGCTGCGCTGCAATTTTCGGATAAAACGATGCCGTTCTTTATTTTGCTTGTTGCGACTTTAGGCTATGGACTCATTGGGTTTCTCGATGATTATATTAAGATTGCTTTCAAGCGGTCACTCGGATTGACAGCAAGACAAAAATTGATCGGTCAGCTCTTGATTTCTGCGATCGTGTGCGTCATGCTGGTTTCGATGGGACACTCAACAGAGATCACGATTCCATTCTTTGATGTCAGTTTTAACCTAGGCTGGGTCTACTTCCCACTTATGGTCATATTGATGTTAGGTACCTCCAATGCTGTGAACTTCACAGATGGGCTAGATGGCTTACTTGCGGGAACGAGTGCGATAGCATTCGGTGCTTATACGGTTATAGCCATGAATAACTCTCAGCCGGAAGTCGCTATATTCTCCGCAGCGATGGTGGGAGCTGTTCTAGGTTTTCTAGTGTTTAATGCTCATCCAGCCAAAGTATTTATGGGTGACACTGGTTCTCTAGGTATTGGTGGTGGCTTAGTTGCAGTTGCTATTCTGACGAAAGCTGAGCTTTTACTAGCCGTGATCGGTATCATCTTTCTTATTGAAATCCTGTCAGTCGTTATTCAGGTTATTTCATTCAAAACTACAGGTAAACGTGTGTTCAAAATGAGTCCAATTCATCATCATTTTGAGCTAAGTGGTTGGTCAGAATGGCGCGTTGTCATTACCTTCTGGTCAGTTGGTCTCTTGGCCGCAGTATTAGCATTATACATTAACGAGGTGTTATAACAGATGAAGCATCCGCATGAATATCGTGGACAACGAGTGGTTATTCTTGGATTAGCTAGGAGTGGTGTTGCAGCTGCTAAGGTATTTCATCAAGCAGGTGCAATTGTTACAGCGAATGACAATAAAGAACGTGAACTATGTCCAGAAGCAGCAGAATTAGAGCAACTAGGTGTGAAAGTGATTTGCGGTGGTCATCCAGATGATTTACTAGATGATCAAGTGAAATTGCTTGTCAAAAATCCTGGTATTCCATATACAACAAATGTCATAAAACAAGCTGAGCAGTTAGGTATCGAAATTGTAACCGAGATAGAGGTTGCTTATCATATATGTCCAGCACCAATCATTGGTGTCACTGGATCTAATGGCAAAACAACAACAATAACCTTAATTGGTCTTATGCTAGAAGAAGGTAAGCTAGCTCCAATCGTTGCAGGGAATATCGGCATACCGCTTTGTGAAGCAGCTGAGCATTCAGATACCCATAATCATATGGTCGTTGAGCTGAGCTCTTTCCAGTTAAAAGGAACGAGTGATTTTAAACCAAGCATCAGCTGCATGCTGAATGTGTATGAAACACATCTTGATTATCATGGTGGTATGGATGATTATATCGCATCGAAAGCGAAGCTATTTGCTAATCAAACGGCTGAAGATACAGCGATCATCAATTGGGATAAAGAAGAATGTCGTAAGCTGATTCCGGTGATTAAAGCAAAGCTCATGCCATTCTCGATGAAACAAGCTTTAACGCACGGTGTGTTTTTGGATTCCGAAGCGGGGATGCTGATGTATCGCGCAGATGAGAATAAGCCTGCTGAGCCAATTATTCGAGCTGAAGACGTAGGTATTCGTGGTTCCCATAATATCGAGAATGCACTTGCAGCAGCAGCAGTTGCAATTACAGCGGGAGTATCTATTCAGGCAATCGCTAAGGTATTACGCAATTTCCGTGGTGTTGAACATCGCCTAGAGTTTGTTTGTGAGAAGGAAGGTATTACATACTACAACGATACCAAAGCTACGAATCCAGTTGCGACAATCAAGTCAATTGAGGCTTTTAAAGGGAGAATTGTGTTAATTGCTGGTGGATTGGACCGCGGATCAGATTATATGGAGATGCTCCCGATTTTCCGTGAGCGTATCAAAGCAGTTGTAACACTTGGACAAACACGTCATAAAATCAAACATGTTGCTGAACTTGCAGGGCTAACAGCTGTGAAAACTGTCGATAATGGGGATAATGTACGGGAAGCTATTGATGATGCTGTACTTGCAGCGAAGGGGTTCGCAGACAAGGGCGATATCGTATTACTTTCACCTGCTTGTGCATCTTGGGATATGTTTCCTTCTTATGAAGAAAGAGGACGCATTTTTAAAGAGACCGTGCATAACTTGTAATAAGGCCATTTCTTAGCCAAGCTTATTAGATAGCAGGACGGACAAGCAGGACGGCGGTGGAATGAGCCTTAAGAATCAAGGCTAGAGGTGTCATTATGACGAAAACGCGTTCCGCCCCTGATATTTGGATTATTATCACGACCTTGCTCATTCTAACTATTGGTATTATTATGGTTTACAGTGCTTCAGCTGTGCTTGCTTTTCATCAATATGGTGACTGGTATTTTTATTTAAAGAGACAGCTATTATTCGCAGTGCTTGGAATCGTAGCAATGTTCGTAACGATGAATACAGATTATTATATGTGGAAGAAATATGCCAATCTGATTCTCATCGTTTGCTTTGTACTCTTGATCATTGTACTCATACCTGGTCTTGGTGATGTGCGTGGTGGAGCTCGCAGTTGGCTCGGAATCGGATCCTTTGGCATTCAGCCATCGGAATTCATGAAAATGGGCTTGATTATTTTTCTTGCAAAGATGTTAGCGAATGAACAAGCGAAAATGACCAGCTTTGTTACAGGACTTCTTCCACCGTTAGGCTTTATTGGACTTGCGTTTGGCTTAATTATGCTGCAGCCTGACCTTGGTACAGGAACCGTGCTTGTAAGTGCAACTGTTCTTATGATCTATGTGGCAGGTGCAAGGCTAGTTCATTTATCTTATTTTGTAATTGCAGGTATCGTTGGTTTTGTGGGGCTTATACTTGCCAATACGGAGCGTCTAGATCGAATTACAGCTTTTCTAGATCCATGGAAAGATCCGTTAGGATCAGGTTATCAGGCTATACAATCGCTGTATGCGATTGGTCCTGGTGGTTTAGTAGGACTCGGACTTGGTATGAGTCGCCAGAAGTACAATTACTTACCTGAGCCGCAGACGGATTTTATTTTTTCCATCATCTCTGAGGAATTAGGTTTCATTGGTGGAGCTTTTGTGGTTGTATTATTTATGATTCTTGTCTGGCGTGGTATGCGAGTGGCGATTACAGCACCTGATAAATTCGGCTCTTTACTAGCAGTAGGAATTGTCGGAATGATTGCTATGCAGGTGATCATTAATATTGGTGTCGTAATTGGCATGTTCCCTGTAACAGGTATAACGTTGCCGCTAGTTTCGGCTGGGGGGTCATCGCTTACCCTTATGCTTACCGCAATAGGCGTATTACTTAACATATCCCGATATTCGAGGTGAATGCTGTGCGTGTAGTGCTCAGCGGAGGAGGTACCGGCGGTCACGTCTATCCGGCGTTGGCGATTGCCGAACAATGCCTTGAGGTTAATCCGCAATCCAAATTCTTATATATCGGTACAAATTCCGGCTTGGAAGGCGACATTGTCGCTAAATCCAAGCTGGATTTGCCATTTCAATCGATTGAAATTTCCGGCTTCCGTAGGAAGCTAGTATCAACAGATAATCTCCGTACAGTCATGAAGTTTATGCGCGGCGTGAAGAGAGCAAAGTCACTTCTCAAAGAATTTAAACCTGATGTTGTGATCGGTACTGGCGGCTATGTATGCGGACCTGTCCTGTATGCAGCTGCAAAGCTAGGAATCCCAACTCTGATTCATGAACAGAACGTCCTTCCAGGACTTACGAATAAATTCTTAAGCCGCTACGTGAACACTGTAGCGGTATCATTCAAGGGAACCGAGTCACGGTTCCCTAAAGCGCGGCGTGCCGTATACACCGGCAACCCGCGCGCTACGTCGGTCGTCCATGCCGACCGACATGCAGGGCTACGCTCGCTAGGCCTAGCCGATAACGACCAGCTGGTCGTTATCGTAGGCGGCTCACGCGGAGCCAAATCGCTGAACGAGGCCATGATCGGCCTCGCACCGCAAGTGCAGAAACTGCTGCATCTGCAGTTTCTATTCATCACGGGTGCCCCGTATTACGAGGCGACCGTTAGCGCAATTGATGCGCTCCCTGCGGATGAGCGCACGAACCTGCATGTTGTGCCTTATATTCACAACATGCCAGAGGTGCTAGCAGCGACGAAGCTAATCGTCTCGCGCGCAGGTGCATCCTTCCTCGCGGAGATTACCGCGCTCGGTATCCCGTCCATTCTCATTCCATCACCGTATGTTACGAACAACCATCAGGAGCATAATGCTCGCTGGTTGAAGGATGAAGGCGCTGCAGATATGCTGCTTGAGAAAGAACTTCATGCAGACGGCCTATTTATAGCAATTGATAAAATTATGGAATCTTCCATCCGCTGGGAGAGTATGTCCAATAGTTCGATCAAGCTTGGAGAACCTAATTCTGCAGTGCTCGTCGTTAACGAGATCAAGAGCATGTTACGCAAATAAATGGGTTTGAACTCATTCTATTTATTGCGCCTTTTCTAGGCGATTGTCACACTCTTTCTGATTTCACATAAACTACACTATAACCGTGACAGACATCGAAGCTGGGCAAGTGGAAACGACTTAACCGTCCTAGTGCCAGAAGTAGTTTCCACCCCTTGTGATCTGTAAAGGAGGCTTTTTCCATGCACTCGTTCATTGCTGATTTACAAGCTGACTCAAATCTTGAAATTCGTCTTAACGAAATGATGTCTTGCCATACTACATGGAAAATCGGTGGTCCTGCCGACATTCTAATCACCCCTGCGGATAAGGAACAGCTTATTCGTGCTGTTCGTGTGATGCGTCAACATCAAGTTCCATGGACTGTAATTGGCAGAGGCTCGAATATGCTTGTTAGTGACAAAGGTATTCGTGGCGTTAGCATTAAACTCGGCAAAGCGTTTGATGAGATTCATTTTGAGGGGACGGAAATTACTGTTGGTGGCGCATATTCGTTTGTTAAATTATCCGTTCAAGCTGGTAGACATGGATTAACGGGGCTCGAATTCGCGGGAGGCATCCCGGGATCGGTTGGAGGGGCCGTCTATATGAATGCAGGGGCTCACGGTTCTGATGTGTCACGAATACTCAAGCAGGCTGAAGTACTCTTGAACACTGGTGAAGTCATCATGATGCAGAAGAACGATTTACAATACGGATACCGTCATTCACTCCTCCAAAAGGAGCCAGGTATTGTACTTGAAGCTGTTTTTCAATTGGATATGGGAGACCGCACAGAAATTGCTGCAGCAATGGCATCGCACAAAGATCGTCGATTGCGCACACAACCCTTAAAAAGTGCTACATGTGGCTCTGTTTTTCGTAACCCGGAAGGCACATATGCTGCAAAATTAATTGAAGAAGCTGGACTTAAGGGATTCCGGGTCGGCGGTGCGGAAGTATCCACTTTGCATGCAAACTTTATCGTGAACACAGGGAATGCGACAGCTGAAGATGTGCTCGCCCTCATAAAGAAGATACAAGATATTGTCTTGGATAAACACGACATTCGTCTTGTGCCAGAGGTTCTGGTTTTAGGGGAGCGGTAAATCGGAGGTGAAATATTGGAGAAGTTGGTTATCGAAGGTGGGAGACCTCTGTCGGGAGCCATCCGAATCCTTGGCGCTAAGAACGCAGCGCTGCCTATCCTTGCAGCTAGCATCATGGCGGAAGGTACACACACCATTAACAATGTTCCCGAATTGCTCGACATTGAGGTCATGCTTCAAATTCTTGGAGAGCTCGGATGTTCATCTGAACAATTCGGTAACACCATTACGATCAATACATCTGGGATAAACTCCACACACATTCCTGAACAATTGATGCGGCAGATGAGATCATCTATATGCTTGATGGGACCCTTACTCGCTAGATTTGGTTCTGTTCAATTGTATCAACCAGGTGGATGCGCGATTGGCGAACGAAAAATCGATCTGCATCTCAAAGGTTTAGAAGCTTTAGGAGTACAGATTGAAGAATCCGGTAACACGATCAACTGCCATACGACGGGTATGCGTGGTGCGGAAATCTATCTTGATTTTCCGAGTGTTGGAGCAACAGAGAATATCATGATGGCGGCAGCTATGGCAGAAGGTGTTACAACCTTAATTGGTGCTGCGAGGGAGCCGGAAATTCAGGATTTGCAAAATTATCTTAACAATATGGGTGCTGACATCATCGGAGCCGGCACAGATACAATTACCATTAGCGGTGTAAGTAAATTAACTCCGTGCACTTATCGTATTATTCCTGACCGGATTGTTGCTGGTACTTGTATGGTTGCAGCAGCAGCTACAAGAGGTTCAATAACGATTCAAGGTGCTTGTTCTGCACATCTAACTTCACTCATTCATGTACTTAAACGTGTAGGTATGCAAATTCAAGTATCAGATGATATAATACAAATAAGTTCTTCATCTAGGCCCAAAGCAATCGAACGGATCGTCACTGCACCGCATCCTGCGTTTCCAACGGATTTACAGTCTCAGGTGATGGTATTGCTTTCGCTAGCTGATGGACTCAGTATTATCAAAGAAACTATTTTCGAAGGTAGATTTAAACACGTAGATGAGCTTTGCAGAATGGGAGCCGATATTCGTGTGGATCTCAGCTCAGCATTCATTCGCGGTGTTCCTAGACTCTACGGGGCGACAGTAGAAGCAACAGATTTGAGAGCAGGAGCTGCACTTGTAATAGCTGGTTTAACTGCTCATGGTACAACAATTGTGGAGCAAATCCACCATATTGATCGTGGATACGATCATATTGAACTCATGTTAACTAGACTCGGTGCTAACATAAGCAGGTACTCAACTGTTCTTAGCGAATAAATATGATTGACTAACATGTAATCCCTAATCCCTTCCTGAATTGCAGGAAGGGATTTAAGAATTTATAAGCTTTACTAAGGAGGTGCCGCTACTTGCATGAGCAGATGAGAATACCTAAGATACCTGCTGCCAAGCCTCGCAAGAAGAGGGGGCGTAGGCTTATATTTTTTCTATTTGTTTTTTTTGTGGCGGTATTAGTCGTATTGTTTTTTCGTTCTTCTATTAGCCGCATAACGGAAATCGATGTATCTGGCAACGAGATTGTTTCCGCCGAACAAATTGAACAAGCATCTGAGATTACGCTTGGTGATCATTTTTTTGGTGTTTCTACCAAAGAAATCACTGATCGAATTAATAAGATGAGAATGATAGAATCAACTGAAGTGAGTAAGCATTTTCCAGGTAAACTCAGTATCGTTGTACGTGAGCAACCTAAGGTTGGGTTTCAAATTGCGGAAGATGGACGTCAAGAATATGTACTAGCAGATGGTTCAATAGTCCCGATTCAAGGCCTGTCTATTATGCTGGACAAGCCCATTCTGTCAGGCTGGGAAGATGCTGATCCGAATAAAGTAAATCTAGCAAAAACGATGAGCACGATTTCTCCTCATTTATTTTATGAGGTGTCCGAAATTAGACCATATCCATCGGAGTCTTATCCAGATCGAATTAAGTTATATACACGCACAGGTATTGAAGTGGTTACAACGATCGAATATTTACCTGATAAAATCCAATATCTTTCCGCTTATATCACTAATCTAAAGGACAATAATATCGCAAACGGTGTACTTTCCTTGTTAGAGGTCGATAGTTATCATCTATTGAATGGTGAGCTTGTTAAACCAGAAGATGAAGTGAAAGAGAAGGAAAAGGAAAAGTGAATTAGAAGTCAGGTCAAATAAATTGATCTAATAAGCGAAAGGCAGCCTTGTCTTTAGCTTGTATTTTAGTATTTGTATTAATCGGAAATATGAATTGGTACATATTAATTTTGTAATAAATCTAGTTAAATTAAAAATGAGTAATTTGGCAGTTGAAATACTACTCTTTCCTATGAAATAATGATAGAATGGGAATTATGGAATGTCTAAGCTAACAATTGGAATTCGTACTTTAAATTTAAGATCTCCCTTCAGCAAAAAAAATGTTGAAAAAAGAGGGAAAATAGTAATTGTGTTGAATACTTATTTATTGTAAACCAGAATGTATGAAATGACATTGAGTCAAAAATTTTCACTTGTATAAGTGCAGGAGGTGCCAAGGCTTGAGCGGCAATGACATCATTGTGAGTTTGGACATCGGTACATCCAAGGTTCGTGCTATTATTGGGGAAGTGGTTAACGGATCCATTAATATAATAGGGGTAGGTTCAGCTGATTCTGAGGGTATTCGCAAAGGAGCCATCGTTGATATTGATCAAACGATTCAATCTATTCGAAATGCGATTGAGCATGCAGAACGAATGGTTGGCATCCAAATATCTGAGGTTTATGTTGGGATTACCGGTAATCATATTTCTTTGCAATCCTCTCATGGCGTTGTCGCTGTGCAGAAGGAAGATAGAGAAATTGGCGATGAAGATATTGAAAGAGTGATTCAAGCTGCAAAAGTCATCGCTTTACCTCCCGAGCGTGAAATTATTGGAGTCGTGCCTAAGGAATTTTTGGTGGATGGCCAGGAGGGAATTTCTGATCCTCGTGGCATGATTGGCGTTAGACTAGAAGTCGATGCAACGATTATTACCGGTGCAAAGACAAGCATACATAACTTGATTCGAGTAGTAGAGAAGTCTGAATTGAAAGTTTCAGGATTAATCCTTATGTCTATAGCATCGGGTTACCTTGCCCTTTCTAAAGATGAGAAAAGCATTGGCACTGTTTTAATTGATATTGGAGCTGGTGCAACCTCAATTGCAGTCTTCGAAGAAGGGAATTTAGTTGCTACTTCGACCTTGCCTATTGGAGGCGAGTATATTACGAGTGATATTTCGATCGGGCTCCGTACACAAATGGAGATTGCCGAGAAAATTAAACTTAAATATGGTTGTGCTTTAATAGAAGATTCTGCAGGTGATCAAGTATTTAAAGTAACTCGCATCGGCAGTAATGTTGATAAAGAGTTTTCCCAGGTTGATTTGGCTAATATTATTGAGCCACGCGCTCAAGAGATTTTCCAAATGATTCGCGCCGAGGTAGATCGAATCGGTTATGGTCATTTAACTGGTGGCTACGTGTTGACAGGCGGATCAGTGAATATGCCAGGAATGTTAGCTGTTGCGCAGCTGGAGCTTGCTTCATCTGTTCGTATTGCCGCTCCTGATTATATTGGTGTTCGTGATCCAAGTTATACAAGCGGTGTTGGGATTATCCAGTATGTACAAAGACACATGAAGAATCGCAATTCATCCTTTTCTAAATCTGTTAACAAATCAACCAAAACTCATACAAGTAGTATGAAAGGTCCAGGTTGGTTTGATAAAGTGAAAGATTGGGTTAAGGAGCTTATTTAACAAAACTAGATATCCCATTACGAAGGATGAGCGAATGATATGTTAGGGGGATTACTCTGATGTTTGAATTTGATATGGAATTAGACCAGCTTGCACAGATTAAGGTCATTGGTGTTGGTGGCGGGGGAAGTAATGCTGTCAATCGGATGATTGAGAACGGTGTGAAGGGTGTAGAATTTATAACCGTTAATACAGATGCACAAGCATTACATATGGCTAAAGCAGAGCATAGATTACAGATCGGGGACAAGCTTACGCGTGGTTTAGGCGCTGGAGCTAATCCTGATGTTGGTAAGAAGGCTGCTGAGGAATCACGTGAACTAATTATGAATACACTGCGTGGAGCAGATATGGTATTCGTAACTGCAGGTATGGGTGGAGGAACTGGTACAGGTGCAGCTCCAGTCATTGCTGAAATTGCTAAGGAGTGCGGAGCACTTACTGTAGGTGTCGTAACTCGTCCCTTCACGTTTGAAGGTCGTAAACGTCAATTACAGGCAGAACAAGGAATTGCAGCACTTAAAGAAAAGGTTGATACACTCATTGTCATTCCTAATGATCGTCTTCTTGAGATTGTTGATAAGAAAACACCAATGCTTGAGGCTTTCCGTGAAGCAGATAATGTATTACGTCAAGGTGTTCAAGGTATTTCGGACTTGATTGCTGTACCAGGTCTGATTAACCTTGACTTTGCTGACGTTAAGACGATTATGACTGAACGTGGATCAGCGCTAATGGGAATTGGCATAGCGACAGGTGAGAATCGCGCTGCTGAAGCCGCTAAGAAAGCGATCATGTCACCACTTCTAGAAACTTCAATCGAAGGTGCCAAAGGCGTGCTCTTGAATATTACAGGTGGAACTAATCTTTCCCTGTATGAGGTTAATGAAGCTGCTGATATCGTTTCGTCATCGTCTGATATTGAAGTGAATATGATTTTTGGTGCTGTTATTAATGAAACCTTGAAGGAAGAGATTGTTGTAACTGTTATTGCGACAGGTTTTGAATACAAAGCACCAACAAATCAGGCACAAGCTAATCGCCGCCTAGGTCAGACTCAACCTGAACAACCAGAACCTAAAGTAAATAATTTAAAACCATTTGGAGGCTCACAGCCATCAAGCGATCAGCTTGACATCCCTGCCTTCATGCGTAATAACCGCAATCGTAATTTTGATTAATACAAGAAACTAGAAGCCTTAACCTTTCATAGGTTAAGGCTTTTTTGTGTTGTTTATCGTTCATATGATTCCGCTTGTTACGACAAAAATAGTGATGGACAACTCCCAAGTTTAGACAGACTTTGAAATTTGGTTTCCTTATACTGATGTTATCTGTTTAAGAGCCTAACTTATGATGCAATATCTCAGATCAGAAGTTCTGACATTGGAGGAATAAAGTTGATCGTTTACGTAGATTTGATCTTTCTTTTGAACCTCCTAATGGATGGAGCAATGCTGTATACTTGCGCCAAAATACGAAAAATTAGGCTTGTCTGGTGGAGGCTACTGTTATCTGCAGCTATCGGAGCTTCCTATGTTTGTATGATGTTTTTCCCTGAGCTATCCTTCTTATACACATTCCTAGTGAAAATTAGCTTTTCCTTGCTGATGATTGCAGTTGCGTTTCCATATGGTAGCTTTCTAAATTATTTACGCAATCTATCAGTTTTCTATGTTGTAAACTTTGTTGCTGCAGGAGGGATATTAGGAGTTAAGTATTTATTGCAAAATTCAAGTGATGTCGTAAACGGTATTCTCTATACCCATTCAGGTGGAGGAGATTCTGGTGTACAGGTTGGCCTGACATTCATCGTAATACTGGCCTGCATTATGCTATTATTCATTCGCAAAGTATTTGCTAGTCAGAGACGGCGAGAGCAGATCGTGAACTATTTAGCCACGGTGGAGGTTCATATTGATCAATTTGTTTCTACATGCACTGGAATGATCGATACAGGTAATCAACTCCATGATCCACTTACCCGAATGCCCGTTATGATTATGGAGGTTACCACATATGAAGGATTTATTCCAAGTGATTGGGTTCATCATATTCGTTCATCAAGGGGGGATCAATTAATAACGGATTTAATCGTAGAATCAACTGAATGGCAAGATCGTCTGAGATTCGTTCCTTATCGAGGTGTGAATCGGAACACGCAGTTTATGCTGGCGATTAAGCCAGATAAGGTTATCGTTACATATAACAATCAGCAAATCGTAACGGAAAAGGTCCTTATTGGATTAGACGGTGGAGTGTTAAGTCGTGATCATACTTATCAAGCTATCATTCATCCAGCTTTGGTTGCTGAGGGGTAATAACCCAATGTAACCTGAAATTATTGTAAAAGATAAAACAGGGAGGAAAGCAGAATGCTTGTAAAATGGAGACTCTGGTTGCAAATTCGTTATTATCACCTTCTGGTTGTATTACGTCTAAAAGGTGATGAGGTTTACTATATTGGAGGCAGTGAAGCATTACCTCCCCCATTAAGTAAAGAGGAAGAAGAATACTTACTTGATAAGCTTCCAAGTGGAGATACGGCTATACGCGCTATGCTAATAGAACGTAATCTGCGTTTGGTTGTCTATATAGCTCGTAAATTTGAAAATACAGGAATTAACATAGAAGATTTGGTGTCGATTGGAGCAATTGGTCTTATTAAAGCTGTTAACACTTTTGATCCTGAAAAGAAAATTAAGCTTGCTACATATGCTTCGAGATGTATCGAGAATGAAATTCTGATGTATCTACGGCGCAACTCCAAAATCCGTACTGAAGTATCTTTTGATGAGCCGCTTAATATTGATTGGGATGGGAATGAGCTACTCCTTTCAGATGTACTGGGCACGGAGAATGATACCATATATCGGAATATAGAGGAGCAGGTAGATCGTAAACTTTTGCAAAAAGCTCTAGATAAATTGTCTGAGCGTGAACGGGTGATTATGGAATTACGCTTTGGCTTGCAGGATGGTGAAGAAAAAACACAGAAAGATGTCGCTGATTTATTAGGTATATCACAATCGTACATATCAAGGCTCGAAAAAAGAATCATTAAACGACTACGAAAAGAATTTAACAAGATGGTGTAAGCGAATCCAAGCTAGACTAATATTGAAGTTAAGCGTTTGCATTCTGATTTGTGTTAGCGGAAATAGACATAAAGTGACATAAAGCTGCGCATAAAAAAAACCTTCGAGGAGATAATTAACAGTAATGTTTCTCCTTGGGAGGTAGTTGCTTGTGACACGTAATAAAGTCGAGATCTGTGGTGTGGATACCGCCAAACTGCCTGTACTGACGAACGCAGAGATGCGTATATTGTTCACTGACCTACAAACGAAACATGATCGAAGTGCGAGGGAAAAATTAGTTAACGGTAACCTTAGATTGGTGCTAAGCGTCATTCAACGCTTTAATAACCGCGGTGAATTTGTAGATGATTTATTCCAGGTAGGCTGTATTGGATTAATGAAAGCAATTGACAATTTTGATTTAGGTCAGAATGTGAAGTTCTCTACGTATGCCGTCCCTATGATCATTGGTGAAATAAGGCGATACTTAAGAGATAATAATCCGATCAGAGTATCCCGTTCGCTTCGAGATATTGCTTATAAGGCTTTACAAGTTCGTGATTCGTTAACGAATATGAACTCACGTGAACCAACGATTTATGAAATATCAGAGGCACTGGGCGTACCTAAGGAAGATGTTGTCTTCGCACTTGATGCGATACAAGATCCAGTGTCTTTGTTTGAACCGATATATCATGACGGTGGTGATCCGATTTATGTCATGGATCAAATATCCGATGAACGTAATAAAGACATGTCATGGATTGAAGGTATTGCTTTACGAGAAGCTATGCGTAAGCTCGGTGATCGAGAGAAAATGATCTTATCCATGCGTTTTTTTGATGGGAAAACTCAGATGGAAGTTGCAGATGAAATCGGTATTTCACAAGCACAAGTATCACGACTTGAGAAATCGGCTATTTCTCAAATGCAAAAGCATGTGAAGTCGTAAGAAATTTTAAGACATTTTGCCTATCCTCCACATATACTAGTAAAGAAGAATGCTCTGAAGCCTTCAAAAACTCTAGGATATGTGGTGAAAGCCTTGAAAATATCAGATTTTCAAACGAAGGATGTCATTAATATCATCGATGGAAAGAAGCTTGGACAGGTTAGTGACTTAGAGTTAGATCTACGTCTAGGGAGAATCGATGCCATTATTGTACCTACACAAGGAAAGTTTTTTGGGCTATTCGGTGGTAGTGCTGATGTAATTATTCCGTGGAAGAATATTGTGAAAATTGGTTTAGATGTTGTTTTAGTGAAGCTTGATGAAGGCAGATTATATCGTACGAATGAGGAGAACGAATCTTCTTCCTCTTCTTCTTCGTATGATTACAGTAAGCAATATCGTTCGTAATATAAAAGCACTTAGTGAGCGGCGGATAGTATCGCAGCTCACTGGAGTGCTTTTTTTAGTGAATAAGAGAGTGTGAAACCGTTTCTTCTTGGTGATATAGAGTTAATAACTTTCAAATCATAAATTCTAGGTATCACTTTAAGAAACGCATCCGCCCTTGTAAAGACGGTGAAACTGTTTCTTCTTAGTTAATCAGAAAGTATAAAAACGGAAATTCATTAGTTGTTGTGGTAAACTAGTTAGGAACGTAATGGAGCTTATGACAAGTTAGTCAGGAGTAGGAGGACAAGCATGAAACAGGGAGAACCTTTTGTAAGAACGGAACAACCCAATTCACCCGTACTTTACCTGCTTCAAGCCTGGATGGAACAATTCCCATTTATCACTGCAGGAATGACTTCGCGAATTGGGGGGACTAGTAAAGTTCCGTATGAATCGCTTAACCTTGGACTCCATGTAGGTGATGATCCAGTTGATGTTATAGCTAATCGAGAGCTTTTGGCTAGATCAATTGGGATGCCTTTTGAGTCCTGCACATTCGCAGAGCAAGTCCATAAGAATAAGGTAGCCGTTGTGACTAAGGCTGAGCGAGGTAAAGGAAGAATAGACAAGGAGAACGCAATCCTTGATGTAGATGCAATGGTAACAGCAGAACCAGATATAAGTTTATGTGTGATGTATGCAGACTGTGTACCACTATATTTCGTGGACCCTGTTCGTCAAGTCATTGCGGTTTCACATGCAGGATGGAAAGGAACTTCACTCGATATTGTGAGGCATACGATTCAGACCATGAAGCAGACATATGGATGCGATCCAGCTCATATTAAAGCGGCAATTGGGCCTTCAATTGGTGAATGCTGTTACGAAGTCAATCAGGATGTAGTTGATCAAATGGCACATACCGTCGACATAGCACCTCGCTTGTCAATTAATCCCAATAAGTATATGCTAAACTTACAAGAAATTAATCGTTTGTTGATGCTAGAAGCAGGAATTATGTCATCCAATATCGAAATATCAAAGTTGTGTACAAGTTGTCATACTGATCAGTTATTCTCCTATCGTGCAGAAGGTGGTACAACGGGTAGAATGATTGCTTGGCTTGCTATTAAACAGTAATTAAACAACATGATTGAAACGCTAAGATTCAGGAGTTGACAGTGATGAATTTAGAGGAACGAATTAACCTTGTCAAAGAGCGGATTGATGCTGCTTGCGCCAGATCAGGTCGAGATTCAGCAGATGTTCAATTAATAGCCGTAACTAAATATGTTGGTGTCGAAGAAACTAGAGCCGTATTTGACCAGGGACTCAAACATATCGGTGAGAACCGGTGGCAGAATGCCAAGGACAAGTGGGAACAATTAAATGATCGTGGAATATGGCACTTTATTGGTCATCTACAAACAAATAAGGTTAAGGATATCATAGGGAAATTCACTTATATTCATTCTCTTGATCGGCTTGCATTAGCAGAGGAAATAGAGAAGAAAGCAGCTGCTTTAGGAATTCAGCAAAACTGCTTTATTCAGTTGAATGTTTCTGGGGAACAGTCCAAATATGGTTTAGAGCCTGATCAATTGCATGAATTTGTAAATCAACTTAGACAATTTTCACATATTCATATTGTTGGTTTAATGACAATGGCGCCTTATGAAATGGAAGCAGAAGCGACTAGACCCGTATTTCGGGAGCTAAGACGCCTACGTGATGAGCTGAATGAATCAGGGATACTGAATTATCAGGTAGAGCATCTATCTATGGGAATGTCAGGCGATTTTGAAGTGGCAATTGAGGAAGGGGCAACTTGGGTCAGAGTAGGCAGCGCAATACTATAAAGAAAGGGAGAGATTAATAATGGGAGTTTTCAAAAAAGTGATGAACTATCTGGGACTACAGGAAGAGGAAGAAGAGTTCTTAGAGGAACAAGAGAGACTACAATCGCAGCCTCAATCACAATTTCAATCTCAATCTCAGAATCAGATCGAAGAAGAATTTGAAACCACACCGTTCGAATCACGTATGAAGAATAAAAGCAATGTGGTATCCATTCATTCAACTAAAAATTCAAGAGTCGTATTGTTTGAACCACGTTCATTTGATGACGCACAGGAGCTTGCAGATCACTTGCGTTCAAGACGTGCCGTTGTTGTGAATATGCAGAGAGTTCGTTCTGATGTTGCGATGCGTATTGTTGATTTTTTGAGTGGAACAGTGTATGCTTTGAACGGTTCAATTTCCAAATTAGGGCCAAGTATTTATTTGTGCACACCGGATTCAATGGAGATTCAAGGCACTATATCTGAAATCATGAATGAGTTGTAAGATCAAGACTAAAGACATCAATTTGAGGTGAGTATGTGGGATTTGTTCAAGATATTGTTTTAACATTACTGAATATCTATAGATACTTAATTATTGGGTATATTTTACTGTCATGGGTACCTAATGCTCGTGATAGTTTTATCGGGGAGTTCTTAGGTAAGGTAGTTGAACCTTATTTGTCAGTATTTCGTAAGTTTATTCCGCCGCTTGGTATGATTGACTTTTCACCGATCGTGGCGCTATTTGCTTTGTATTTTATCCAAATCGGGGTTGCTCAAATATTCTTGTACCTATAGGTGATCGTTATGTATAAGGATATTTACAATCATTTTCACCCTGATGAACGTCATTTTGTCGATCGAGCCGCAGAGTGGGTAGCTGGGGCAGCTGAGCTACATGCTGTCAAACGAACTGATTTTCTTGACCCAAGACAAGCTAACATATTAACTACACTTGTTAATCGGGAATTGAATGTGCACTGTAGATTTGATGGTGGTTACCAAGAAGCTGAGCGCAAGCGTGCGATTATTGCTCCCGATTATTATCATTTAGATGATGACGATATAGGTATTGAAGTACTCGCGATTACATCAGCAGATAGTAAGTTCGAAACACTTGCACATGGAGATTTCATGGGGGCTGTATTAGGGCTTGGGATGAAAAGAGATAAAGTAGGCGATATTCATGTTCATGAATCATTCTGTCATATTTTGATCGCATCGGAAGCGATTAATTATATGCATCTACAGCTCTCTCAGGTACATAGGGCGCATGTTCAGACTGAAGTCTTGCCCTTGTCCATGCTTCAAACCGTGAGTCCACGATTGGAAGAAATGAGCTTTACGGTTGCTTCGCTGAGGCTCGATGGGATTATAGGTGATGCTTACCGGCTATCACGTGCTAAGGCATTGATTCCGATTCAAGCGGGTCGATGTCGTGTGAATTGGAAGCCAGAGCTGAGCCCAAGCAAAGAGCTAAAAGCAGGCGATGTTGTTTCTATGCAAGGTTTTGGACGATTTAGAATCCTTGAAGTTGAAGGCATGACGAAAAAGGGAAGAATTCGAGTGAAAATCGGAAAATACTCCTCTTAATCGATATTAATATACCTTTAATTAAAGGAATTCTTTTTTTTCTGTCGAAATTAGAATTATAACCGATATAAGTATAAGGGAGTTTTAATTTCAGGAGGTGCACCAATGTCGTTAACACCATTAGATATTCATAATAAAGAGTTTTCCAGATCCTTCCGAGGTTACGATGAAGACGATGTTAATGAATTTTTGGATCAGGTGATTAAAGATTATGAAGCCTTGATTCGGGAAAATAAAGAGATGCAAGCTCAAGTCGTTTCATTAGAAGAACGATTAGGGCATTTTTCCAACATAGAGGAAACTTTAAGTAAAACGATTATTGTCGCTCAAGAAGCAGCTGATGAAGTGAAGAATAATTCCAAGAAGGAAGCACAGTTAATAATTAAAGAAGCAGAGAAGAATGCGGACCGAATTATTAACGATGCACTCGCTAAATCTCGTAAAGTTGCAATCGAAACAGAGGAATTAAAGAAGCAAGCTTCAATATTCCGTATGCGTTTTCGTACTCTGCTCGAAGCACAAATGGAGATTATTGGCGGTGAAAGCTGGAATTCATTTGAAGAAGCTGCATCTGCTAGAGCGGATGAATAGAGCATATTGACTATAGGAGAATCGGGTAATTCTGTTATCAATTACGCGGTGGAAACGATTCATAACAGCTTTGTTTACATAATGGAACGAAGGTTTTTATTCGGTTGTTTTAACTAGGGTGGTACCGAGAGTCAACTTCTCGTCCCTTTTGGGATGAGGAGTTTTTTGTTGTTAAAGAATCTAAATCGCTATGTGATGTCTACAAAGCAAATGGTATAGCTATTGAAGTACTAGTAGCCAAAGGTGATAAATGTGAGCGCTGCTGGATAGTAACCCCTGAAATCGGACAAAATGATGAGTATCCAACACTTTGCGTAAGATGCTCGCAGGTAGTTGATACACATTATAAAGAATAGACCTAAAGAAACGGATACCCCGTCCTATTGGACGAGGCCGTTTCCTAATTGTGCATATCGCAGATTATTTATCGTTGCTCAATAGACCGAGGTTATTCTTCTGTCCATTGTTCAGGTTCGAGCAAGGATTCTCCTTCACCACTATGCATGTAATCGTAGTATTTTTTATTGCGAATAACAGACAATTGCTTCCCGTATAGATCTGTAGCTAAGAAGCTCTCGAATGGTTCAACGAAACCATCATTCTCATCGGCATCGACATACATTTCGTCATATGAGGTAACCTCACGATTTTCTGACATTGCAGGTGTATTAGATGTTCCCCAGCTTGCGACTACTTGCCAGGTGTCCTCGCTATCAAAAGCATTAAGTTCAGGTGATTCATCGAGACCAATATTGCCATAAGACAAGCCTGAAACTTGTTCTTCTACTGGTCTGCGATCTGAAGTTTCTCTGCTAAGCGTATGCTCTTTGCAATAAAGCGTTGTCGGTATGGCTTGAAGTCGCTCGAATGAAATTGGCTTATCGCATGTTAAACATACACCATATGTGCCAAGAGCTATAGCCTCTAGTGCATCATTGGTCTCTTCTAACTGTTCTTCTGCGCTCTCATTTAATGCAATGTCTTTCTCTCGTTCGTACAGTTCGCTGGCCAAATCGCCAGGGTGGTTGTCGTACGAAGATAGCTCACCCGTGTTCTCGGCTAATGAATCTGATAATCCAAAGGAATGATTATCATGTGCACGTTTCTCAAGACTTTGTTTCTCGTTTAAGAGCCATTTTTTCAGCTCTAGGAGCTCATGATTAGCTAAATGTTTCATGTTGTAGTTGTGCAGCTCCCTTCTTATGATGTAACCTTATAAGTAGTGTGAGCTTAGCGAACTAATTTTAGTTATATAGAATTTATAAAATTTGGTAATTATCTCTAAATGATATAATTTCTTCTAAAAGACTGTAAGCTATATGAATTTTAAGGAGGAAGAAAGCTTGGTTTATTATCTTATTGCGTTCATTGTGATATTGGTTGATCAGTTATCTAAATGGTTAATTCGAGAATATATGACGTTAGGTGAATCGATTTCGGTAATAGGTGAGCAGTTTTTTCAGCTTACATCGCATCGAAATCGAGGAGCAGCATTTGGTATTATGCAGGATCAGCGTTGGTTTTTCGTAGTTATAACAATTGTTGTCGTTATCGGAGTCATTATTTTCTTGCAAAAAATTAGAAACACCGGTAAACGTCTACTTCCGCTTGCACTTGGTCTCATCTTAGGCGGAGCTATTGGTAATTTTATCGATCGTTTACTATTTGGGGAAGTAACGGATTTTTTCCATTTCCGCTTTGTATTCGATCTGTTCGGTAAGCATATAGATTATGAGTATGCGATATTCAATGTGGCCGATTGTGCAATTGTGATAGGCGGTATTCTTTTTGTACTAGATACCTTATTAGTATGGCGCGAGGAAAACAAGGAGAACAAACAGAATGAAGTCAGAGGGAGTAAGAATGAGTAGTCAAACATATAACAATACGAATAAGTTCGATGAGCTAAATGAAGAAGAAATGCAACAGTGGGTAATTGATCAGCAAGCTGCTGGGGAACGAATGGACAAGTTTATGGCCGAAAGTCTTGAGGATGTTTCTCGAACTCAGGTACAAATGTGGATTAAAGATGGACATGCTAAGATTAATGGCGCAAATGTTAAGTCTAATCATAAATTATCTGCGGGCGAGACCATTACTTTACTAATTCCAGAACCAGAGGCTGCAGAAATTATGCCAGAA
Organism: Paenibacillus sp. P5_B5; assembly: GCF_056400365.1. Classification (NCBI taxonomy): domain Bacteria; kingdom Bacillati; phylum Bacillota; class Bacilli; order Caryophanales; family Paenibacillaceae; genus Paenibacillus; species Paenibacillus sp. P5_B5. Next base: position 136,040 of record NZ_JBFULK010000013.1, on the reverse strand, counting down.
TCCATTGAACTTAACGTTGTTTATGAAGATTCGGATGTAATTGTCGTTAATAAACAGCGGGGGCTAGTCGTTCATCCTGCTGCAGGTCATCAGAGTGGTACGCTTGTGAATGCGCTGCTTTATCATTGTAAAGATTTATCCGGCATTAATGGCGTTATGCGTCCGGGCATCGTACACCGGATTGATAAGGATACGTCAGGGCTGATCGTAGCTGCCAAAAATGATAAAGCACATGCTGACTTGGCAGCGCAGTTCAAGGCACATACAGTTAGTCGAAAATACATTGCGCTCGTACAGGGAAATTTAGCCCATGAACAAGGCACAATTGATGCACCTATTGGACGTGATCCTAATGATCGGAAGCTGTTTACAGTTACGGAGAAAAATGCGAAGCATGCCGTCACACATTTCTCAGTCATAGAACGGTTTGGTGATTGTACACTTGTCGAGCTAAAGCTTGAAACCGGTCGTACGCACCAAATTCGGGTTCATATGAAGTTTATCGGACATCCTTTAGTAGGTGATCCTGCATATGGTCGTACCAAAACGGTTCAGAGGATTACGATGGATGGTGGGCAGGCACTACATGCAGCTGTATTGGGATTTGTACATCCGCGGACACAGGAGTTCATGCAGTACGAGGCGCCACTACCAGATGATATGACACGATTATTGGAATCGTTACGTTTAAGATAGAAGCTCGGTAATTCAATTAATTAAATAAGTTTGTTGACTTTTGACGTTTAAAATGCGATAATTTTTTTCGAGTTAAATAGTACCTTTAAAAACAGTCCAGAGAGGCTGGCAAGGTAAACGATCTGAACAGAATAGATTTTTTGGTACCTGTTGGGGTGACTACTACTTCATGCAGGGAGCACAAAGTCTGATGAGAGTCATGAATAGCTCGCTTGTGCAAGCGCACAACGAATTATTATAGCTCTGGTACTGTTATGACCAACCCTTGCCACCAGCGGCAAGGGTTTTTTTGATTGAATAAATCGCTTTGGCTCAAAATTAGATTCAGGGAGGAATACTCTTTGGCAGATTCGACAATGCATGCAATTATGGATCAAATGGCAATACGAAGAGCTTTGACTCGTGTATCTCATGAAATTTTAGAAAAGAACAAAGGTGTAGACGATTGTATACTAATCGGAATACGGACGCGTGGTATTTACTTAGCTAGGCGTGTCGGCGCACTGATATCAGAGATTGAAGGTGTGACTCTTCCTGTTGGAGAGATTGATATTACTTCTTATCGGGATGATCGCGTCAAGGTAAATGCGGTTGAAGAAGTTAATAGAGGTGGGTTTCTCCCCATAGAAGAGAAGAAGATTATTTTGTTTGACGATGTACTCTTTACTGGACGTACTGTGAGAGCGGCGATGGATGCACTCATTGATTTAGGACGTCCTGAAATGATTCAACTGGCTGTACTAGTGGATCGTGGACATCGCGAGCTACCAATTCGTCCAGATTATGTAGGTAAGAATGTTCCTACATCCAAAACAGAGAAGATCGAAGTGTTACTTTCTGAAATCGACGATCAAGACGCAGTTATGATACAGCAGCACCTTAGGGGGAATCAACAATGAGTATCGTAGAGACAGAATTAAGAAGAGGTGCACATCTACTTGGGCTAAAAGGTATGAGTGCAGCTGAGCTTACAAGCATATTAGATCGCGCAGCTTACTGGGAGCAATATCCGAGCAAGGTAGCTAATGTGCTGAATGGTAAATTTGTAGCTAACATGTTTTTTGAGAATTCGACTCGTACACGTACTTCGTTCGAGATGGCAGAGAGGCGTTTAGGTGCTGAAGTGATCAATTTCTCCGCTGCTGAGTCATCTGTGCAGAAAGGTGAATCCATCTACGACACTGTTCGTACTGTGGAATCGATGGGAATCGATGTGGGTGTCATTCGACTTAAACCAATTGGTCTACTTGCTGAGATGGCTAAGAAAATTAAAGTACCGCTAATCAATGCGGGTGATGGAAACAATGAACACCCAACACAAGCGTTACTTGATTTATATACGATGCGTAAACATTTTGGACATATTCAAGGCTTAACAGTATCGATCATTGGAGATATACAGCATAGCCGAGTGGCACGCTCAAACTTATGGGCATTGCAAGAGCTTGGCGCTGAAGTACGTCTCTGCGCTCCAGACAATATGCGATGCGAAGAGCTAGCAGCTTATGCACCTTATGTAACAATGGAGGAAGCACTACGCTCTGATGTGGTCATGATGCTCCGCGTACAACTAGAGCGTCACGATAAAGGAATGCTTCGCTCTGCAGAAGAGTACCGTGCACAATATGGCTTAACGGTTGAACGTGCTGCGACTATGGCATCTCATGCGATTATCATGCACCCTGCACCAGTTAATCGTAATGTAGAGATAGATGATGAGCTAGTTGAGCATCCGAAGTCTCATATCTTTGCGCAAATGAGTAATGGAGTACCGATTCGAATGGCAGTTATTGAGCGAGCACTGAATTAAGTCGAACTTAGGAGGCAAAACATGGGCACGTGGATTGTAAACGGAACAGTAGTTGAAGCTGATAACAAGCAAGTAACAAAGCATCTTTTGATCGAAAATGGCAAAATTGCAGCAATCAATAACGGTGACCTTGGAATGCCTGACACAACAGGACATGAAGTGATTGATGCTCTAAATAAGTTAGTATCTCCAGGATTTATCGATATGCATGTACATTTACGTGAACCTGGATTTGAATATAAAGAAACAATTGCAACAGGTACAAGATCCGCTGGTCGTGGTGGTTATACGGCAATCGCTTGTATGCCTAACACAAGACCGATACTTGGCACACCTGAAACTGTGAAATTTGTACAAGATAAAGCAGAGACTGAAGGAAACGGTGTAAGAGTACTGGTCTATGGTAGTATCACAGTGAACGAGCTAGGCCGTGATTTAACAGACTTTCAGGCGATGAAAGAAGCGGGAGCAATTGGATTTACGGATGACGGAGTGGGTGTACAGAATGCTCAGGTCATGAAGAATGCGATGAGTCTTGCGAAGTCAATGGACATGCCAATCATTGCTCACTGTGAAGATGATTCACTTGTAGTTGGAGCACCAGTAGCAGAAGGTTCTTTTGCAACAAAGCATGAACTTAAAGGGATTCCTAATGAATCTGAAGCGATCCATGTAGGTCGTGACATTCTACTAGCTGAAGCAACAGGCGTTCATTACCATGTATGTCATGTATCTACAGAGCAATCGGTTCGATTAATTAGACAAGGTAAAGCAGTTGGTGTTCATGTGACTGGCGAAGTTTGTCCGCATCACTTACTACTATCTGAGGAAGATATCCCTGAGCTTGATGCAAACTGGAAGATGAATCCACCTCTTCGTTCTGCAAAGGATGTTGAAGCTATGATTCAAGCAGTTGAAGATGGCACGATTGATATTATCGTTACAGACCATGCGCCTCATAGCGAGGAAGACAAAGCCAAGGGCATGCAAGCAGCTCCATTCGGAATTGTTGGTCTTGAAACAGCATTTCCGCTCATGTATACGAAATTTGTCGCAACTGGCCGATGGACTCTATCATTTTTGCTCGATAAAATGACTATAAAACCTGCTGAAGTATTCGGTTTACCTTGGGGGCAGATAGCAGTAGGTCAAGAAGCGGATTTAACTATTGTTGACTTAGAAACAGAGAAAGCAGTAAATCCGGATGAATTTTTAAGTAAAGGTCGTAATACACCATTCGTAGGTTGGAAGCTTAAGGGATGGCCGGTTATGACTATGGTAAGTGGAAAAATCGTTTGGTCGGAATAGACCTCTATATAAAGGAGCTGAACAGGATGCAGGCAAAGTTACTACTTGAAGACGGCACGTTGTTTGTCGGGAAATCTTTCGGCGCGGAAGGTAATTCCGTTGGAGAAGTTGTATTCAATACAGGTATTACAGGTTATCAAGAGGTATTATCAGATCCTTCCTACTGTGGACAAATCGTTACAATGACTTATCCATTAATCGGTAACTACGGAATTACACGCGACGATTTTGAATCAATGCGTCCCTATATACATGGCTTTGCTGTAAGACAACATGAGGAATCACCAAGTAACTGGAGATCGCAGTTAACACTAGATTATTTATTGAAGGAATATGGTATTCCTGGTATCTCAGATATTGATACGAGAATGCTAACACGTAAAATTCGTCAGTACGGTGTTATGAAAGGCCTTCTAACTACTGCTGATTGCTCAGTTGCTGAACTTCAACAAATGCTGAACGCAAAAGAGCTGATGATCGATCAAGTAGCACGTGTATCCACGAAGAGTGTATTCAGTGCTCCAGGAACTAAAGAGCGAATCGTGCTTGTAGATTACGGCGCGAAGAGCGGAATTATTCGTGATTTGTCCAAACGTGGTTGTGATGTGATTGTAGTGCCACAGGATACTACAGCTGAACAAATTCGCAGATTGATACCTGATGGTGTTCTACTATCCAATGGCCCTGGGGATCCGAAGGATGTACCTCATGGCGTAACAATGATTCAAGAGCTGCTTGGTGAGTTTCCGATCTTCGGGATTTGCTTAGGACATCAATTGTTCGCCTTAGCAGGCGGTGCAGATACAGAGAAGCTTAAGTTTGGTCATCGTGGTGGAAACCACCCAGTGAAAGATCTTCAGTCAGGACGTTGCTATATTACTTCACAGAATCACGGTTATACGGTTATGACTGATTCAATAGAAGGAACAGATTTGATTGTTACCCATATTAACAACAATGATCGTACAATCGAAGGCTTACGTCATAAGAAGCATCCTGCATTCTCAGTACAATATCACCCAGAAGCGGCTCCTGGACCATTTGATTCATCCTACTTGTTCGATGATTTCATTCAAATGATTCGTGATTCTAAAGCTCAGAATCCAGAGGCACCTCGTCAATCGCAAATGCTTGCAGCTTGGCAACAGAAGAATAAAACACAGTCTGCGGAAGGAGAACTTCACTATGCCCAAAAATAATAAGCTTAAGAAAATATTAGTGATCGGCTCTGGTCCGATTATCATCGGTCAAGCAGCAGAATTCGACTATGCAGGTACACAAGCCTGTCAAGCATTGAAGGAAGAGGGGATGGAGGTTGTCTTAATCAACTCCAACCCGGCAACAATTATGACAGATACGAATATGGCGGATAAAGTTTATATTGAGCCTATTACGCTAGAATTCGTAACCCAAATTATTCGTCAAGAACGCCCAGATGGTTTATTGCCAACTCTTGGTGGTCAAACGGGACTTAACATGGCAGTTGAGCTTGCACGCGCAGGTGTTCTAGAGAACGAGAATGTGAAACTTCTTGGTACTCAATTAACTGCAATCGAGAAAGCAGAGGATCGCGACTTATTCCGCGAGCTTATGCGTGAGCTTGAGCAGCCTGTACCTGACAGTACAATTGTAACAACAGTACAAGAAGCGGTTGATTTTGCTGAAGAAATTGGCTTCCCGATCATAGTTCGTCCGGCTTATACGCTTGGTGGAACAGGTGGCGGGATTTGTGATACACAGGAAGAGCTTGTTGAGATTGTTAAATCAGGTCTTCGTTACTCACCAATCGGCCAATGCCTAATTGAGAGAAGTATCGCAGGTATGAAGGAAGTTGAATACGAGGTTATGCGTGACGCTAACGATAACTGTATCGTTGTGTGCAACATGGAGAACTTCGACCCAGTCGGCGTACATACAGGTGATTCAATCGTAGTTGCGCCGAGCCAGACGCTATCCGATCGTGAATATCAAATGCTACGTGCTGCTTCACTCAAAATCATTCGTGCGCTTAATATCGAAGGCGGTTGTAACGTACAATTCGCACTTGATCCGCAATCATTCCAATATTACGTAATTGAAGTTAACCCGCGTGTAAGTCGCTCATCTGCACTTGCTTCTAAAGCAACTGGATATCCGATTGCGAAAATGGCAGCGAAGATTGCGATTGGTTATACGCTTGATGAACTAATTAACCCTGTTACAGGACAAACATATGCATGCTTCGAGCCTACACTGGATTATATCGTTTCGAAAATTCCACGTTGGCCGTTCGATAAATTTACAAGTGCTAATCGTAAGCTTGGAACTCAAATGAAAGCAACCGGCGAAGTTATGGCGATCGGACGTACATTTGAAGAATCTATTCACAAAGCTATTCGCTCACTCGAGATCGGTGTTCACCGTCTATTCTTGAAGGAGACAGATTTGATTGATCAAGAAACACTTGATTCACGTCTGAAGAAGCCTGATGATGAGAGATTGTTCCTTATCGCAGAAGCATATCGTCGTGGATATACAATCGAACAGCTACACGAGCTTACGAATATTGACTGGTGGTTCTTACAGAAGCTGTATAAGATGATTACATTCGAAGAACAGCTTAAGGCTGTGGAATTAACACCTGAGCTTCTGCTTGAAGCGAAGCGTATGGGATTTACAGACCGTGCAATCGCAGAAATTCGCACGCTTGCTGGACTTCATTCTGCTACGAACGAAGCGGCAATTCGCTCAGATCGTATTAGTAAAGGAATTAAACCGGTCTACAAAATGGTTGATACTTGCGCAGCTGAATTCGAAGCTACAACACCTTACTACTACTCCACTTATGAGCAAGAAGATGAGGTAATGGAGTCGTCCAAAGAGAAAGTGATTGTGCTTGGTTCAGGACCAATTCGGATTGGACAGGGTATTGAGTTCGACTATTCCACAGTACATGCGGTATGGGCAATTCAAGCTGCTGGATATGAAGCTGTTATTATTAATAACAACCCGGAGACAGTATCAACAGACTTTAACACATCAGATAGACTTTATTTTGAACCGTTATTCTTTGAAGATGTAATGAACATCATTGAACGTGAGCAACCATTCGGTGTTATCGTACAATTCGGTGGACAAACAGCGATTAACCTTGCTGCACCATTGTCCAAAGCAGGCGTTCGTATCTTAGGATCTGATCTAGACTCCATTGATAAAGCAGAAGATCGTAAGAGATTTGAAGCTTTGCTTACAAGCCTTAATATTGCACAACCTCCTGGTGGCACTGTAACTTCAGTTGACCAAGCAGTAGGAACAGCTTCGAAGTTCGGATATCCGGTACTGGTTCGTCCTTCCTATGTTCTAGGTGGACGTGCGATGGAAATCGTATACTCTGACGAAGAGCTACTAAGCTACATGGAGTACGCAGTAACGATTAATCCAGAACACCCCGTATTGATTGACCGCTACATGCTTGGTAAAGAAGTAGAGGTTGATGCGATCTGTGATTTAGAAACTGTCCTTATTCCAGGAATTATGGAGCACATTGAGCGTGCAGGGGTTCACTCAGGTGACTCGATCGCAGTGTATCCTCCACAATCGTTATCAGATGAAATTAAACAGAAGATCATCGATGTAACAGTCAAAATTTCACTTGAACTCAAAGTTGTAGGTCTTGTGAATATCCAGTTCGTTATTTATAAGGACGAAGTGTATGTGATTGAAGTAAATCCACGTTCATCAAGAACAGTACCATTCTTGTCCAAAGTAACGAATATTCCAATGGCGAATGTAGCGACTCGTGTCATTATGGGTCAAAAGCTATCGGAGATGGGTTACTCAACTGGCTTATGGCCAGAGGATGATTGTGTATCAGTTAAAGTTCCTGTGTTCTCATTCGCTAAACTACGCCGTGTTGATACAACACTCGGACCTGAGATGAAATCAACAGGTGAAGTAATGGGACGCGACGTGAACTTTGCAAAAGCCCTTTATAAAGGTTTGGTTGGTGCAGGTATGAAAATACCGCCAACTGGTAACATTATTGCAACTATTGCCGATAAAGATAAAGAAGAAGCAATTGAGATCTTCCGTGGCTTCTCAAGTCTTGGCTACAAGATTATTGCAACTGGCGGTACAGCTAAAGCATTCGAAGAAGCTGGCTTAATCGTTAACACAGTCAATAAGCTTAGTGAAGGATCACCGAATATCCTTGATATGATTCGCAGTGGCGAAGGACATATCGTTGTCAACACATTAACTAAAGGTAAAACTCCACAACGAGACGGATTCCGTATTCGTCGTGAAGCAGCAGAGAATGGTGTTGTATGTCTGACTTCCTTAGATACATTCAGAGCTTTATGGCACATGTTAGAAGCGATTAACTTCACTTCTAAAGCAATGCCAATACATCTAAAACAATCTTAAAATGTAACAGGGTAATTAAAGCGGGTGAGTATGGCTTGACGATATCAGCAAGATGTCGCGAATAGCCATGCAGCCCGCTTGTATTGTGAATATGAGGAGGCAAATAACGATGTCGAAGATGAACATGACTGTTGATGAAGTTGCCGGACGTATTATGGTTGCACTTGATTACCCGAATAGCGATGCAGCTGAACGTTTAATTGAGCAATTAAGTGGCATACCGTGTTATATGAAAGTAGGTATGCAATTGTTCTACGCAGCAGGACCTAGCTTCGTAGCTAAGCTGAAAGATCGAGGCTACAAAGTATTTCTCGATGTCAAAATGCATGATATTCCAAACACTGTTAAAGGTGGCGCCGAAAGTGTTACGAAGCTTGGTGTTGATATGTTTAATGTACACGCAGGCGGAGGCAAAATGATGATGGAATATGCGCTTGAAGGCGTGGATAAAGCTTTAACTGGCCTTAGCGCAAGCTCCCATAAACCAATCGTCATAGGAGTTACACAGCTTACATCAACTAGCCAACTAGTGCTTAATGAAGAGATTGGTATCACTGGCTCTGTGGAAGACTCGGTAATTCGCTACGCGAAGCTTACCAAGGAAGCAGGACTTGATGGTGTCGTTGCCTCTCCACTTGAGGTAAACTCGATTAAAGCTGCATGCGGTAGTAACTTCATAACTGTGACACCAGGTATTAGACCTGCTGGGTCAGACGTAGGCGATCAAACACGGATCATGACGCCACGACAAGCGTTCTCTGAAGGTACAGACTTCGTCGTGATTGGAAGACCTATTACAGCAGCAGAACAACCAAGAACTGCTCTTGAGTCGATTATCACATCGATTCTGAGCGCATAATTGAATCCAATATTTCGAGGAGAGTGACTGTTTTTATGACAACAGAACTTAATGAACTTGCTAAGCAAATTGCAGCATCCCTACTGAAGATTGAAGCTGTAGCGCTTCGTCCACACCAGCCTTTCACATGGACTTCTGGCATTAAATCACCTATCTATTGTGACAATCGTTTAACGATGTCTTTTCCAGAAATTCGTGATTTAATTGCTTCTGGCTTTGCAACGCTTATTCAAGAGAATTATCCAGAAGCAGAAGTGATTGCAGGTACTGCAACAGCAGGCATTCCACATGCTGCATGGGTAGCAGAGAAGCTAGGCTTACCGATGATCTATATCCGTGATAAAGCTAAAGGGCATGGTAAAGAGAATCAAATTGAAGGTGTTTTACGTGTTGGTCAGAAGGTTGTAGTAATTGAAGACTTGATATCGACGGGTGGTTCTTCATTGAAAGCAGCGCTTGCTGTTAATGAAGCTGGTGGACAAGCATTGGCTGTAGTGGCTATATTCACCTACCAACTAGAGAAGGCTATTCAATCCTTCACGGATGCCGGTATTCCTCTCCAATCACTTACTAACTATAGTGTATTGCTTGAAGAAGCAGTAGAGCTTGGCAAAATTCAAGCGTCAGACCTTGCACTGCTGCAATCTTGGAGAGCTAATCCAGCTGAATTTGGCGTATAATAAATAAAGTAATCAATGAGCCAGAACGATTGTTCTGGCTTTTTTGTATTTTCTTATGAATGAATCAATTTAGATCAGTTATGAAATTGATTCGAATAGGCAAAGTATTCTGTTTATGCTAAAATAAATTAAATTTCTAATAAGGATCATTTTTTTGTAAAACTTGTAGGAGGGGAATATGTGAAGAAAATTGTATCCTGTCTTTCTGTTATTGTATTCGTAATTGTTCTCGGAACTCTACAGGCAAGTAGTGTACAAGCTCAGACAGATGCTATGACGCGTGGTGAATTTTTTAAGGCAATTACGGACTACTTGAAGCTGAAGCCTGAATATCCGGTGGCTAAATTGCCAGTGGATGTTGAAGAGCAATCTGTCTATGGAGACTCGGTAAGGGCATTAACCGAACGTAAAATTATATACGGCTATCCCGACGGGACTATCCGTTTGCAAGAAGCAATTAACGCGGTTGACGCTGATTATGTGCTAGCCAGGTTCTTAGGAATCGCAGATGAAGTAGCTGTTCAAAAAATGAAAACTGAGTTTCAAGTGACATTTAGTAGTAATGGCAAAGTGGATCCAGATCAGGCAACTAAGGTGATAAGAACCGTATTAGAAAATGATCGGTCATTAATTCAGAATCTTAAGGACGCTCGCAATCAACATATGAAAGTGATTACTTCCTATAAAACGAATACGAAACAAATTCAGAATTATCAGCTCACTTCTAATTCCTCAACTACACCAATAACAGGTATTGAATCCACAACTCTAACTGAATTTCATAAGGATAAAGGATTTCACTTGAAATCAGTCATCAGCTATCCAAGTAAGGAAACAGTCAAAGGGATTGAGATGGAACAATACATTGTACCTAGCGGCAATTATATTAAAATGAATAATTCGAATATGAAAGAAGCAAAGTCCAACTGGATAAAAGGGATCGATGTAATGCCTTTTAATTTTGAACAGTTGATGAGTATTCAAATGGAAGCTTCAAAACCGAAGCAGATTATTAATGATCAATATTACTTTTATCGCAGCCTAGGGACCGAAGTGATCAAAGGAAAGAAGATCCATAAGATTCAAGTGTTTGGATCATTACCCACTATTTCTAATATTTCAGGGTTCTTAACTTCTACAATTGGAGATAACAATCAAATTGATGAGTTACTTAATTCGTCAGCAACGAATAATTTGTCACTCGCCATTAATGGTATTATTTATATTGACGTTGAATCGAATTTATTAACGAGGGTTGATTGGGTACAATCTATACGAAATGGGATGCCAAACACAAGCGTAGTTCCGTTCAAACAAATTGAGGTTGAAACAAGCATTCAATATTATGATTATAATCAGGTACTAGACGTTACGTTGCCTGAAGTAGCCCTTCAGACTAAATAAGAATAAACATAAACGACTCCCTCACGATTGAAGGAGTCGTTTATGTTTAATTATAGAAACTAGCTGTTCTTCTTCTCGCGCCAGTAGCGCCAGCTCCATTCAATTGCGAATGCAACGACGAATGGATAGAACATTTTGCTTGCTCCAAGCAATTGATAGCCTAGGAATGTCAGCACCACGATAAATGCAATGACTAGAGCGATTTTTTGAGTGGAGGCTGATTGAAGTTTACCAATTAAAACCGGTACGCCAACAATTAGGACGGTCAGAACGATAATCGTAATAATATCCATGTAAGGTTGCAAGGCTAAGTCTCCTCCTTTATTCAGGCTTCAATTCAGCAATATTTCCCCAGTATTTACATACGGTTACAATCCCTTTATCAAAGTTCCTTAAATCAAAGTGCTCGTTAGGCGCATGTAGGTTCTCGTCTGGCAGTCCAAAGCCCATTAAGACAACAGCTGCACCAAGGACACGAGAGAATACCTCTACAATTGGAATAGAGCCTCCACCGCGCGTATAAAGCGCTGGTTTACCATACGTATATTCATATGCGTCAGAAGCAGCCTGAATAGCAGGGTGATTGATTGGCGTTATGTATGCATTACCGCGCAATAATTTATCAACTGTCACTGTAACACCGACTGGACATACCTTGTGAACATGATTCTCAAGCTTATCTAGGATATCACTAGGAACTTGTGGTGGTACGATACGACAAGCGATTTTGGCAGAAGCTTTACTTGGAATGATTGGTTTAATGCCTTCTCCCTGGAAACCACCTGTAACTGATGTGATTTCTACTGTTGGTCTAGAGGTAGTGCGCTCGTAATAAGAAAAACCTTCTTCTCCATAGAGAGCAGACAGACCCAGGCCTTCACGAATTTGATCCTCATCGATCGGCAGTGCTCTTGAAGCGGCACGTTCTTCCTCTGTAAACGGTTCGATACCGTCATAGAAGCCATCGATCGCAACAGCACCGTTGTCCTTATGGAAGGAGCTCAGGATATCTGTTAATGCATGAATCGCATTAGGTACACCGCCACCAAACAATCCGGAATGGAGGTCCGTGTTAGATGCTTGAACCTTAATCTCGCATCCCGCCATACCGCGTAGTCCATATTCGATAGAAGGCTGACCGTCAGCAATAATGGGTCCATCAGAAATAAGCACGATATCTGAGCTTAATTTATCTTGATGTTTCTCAATGAAAGGTGCCAAATTCGGAGAAGTAATTTCTTCTTCGCCTTCAATACAGAACTTGATATTTACAGGTAGAGTTCCGTAGGTTTGCAACCATGCTTCGATTGCTTTGACATGAATGAATAACTGTCCTTTGTCGTCAGTAGCACCACGTGCAAACAGCTTATCGCCACGAATTTCGGGCTCAAATGGTTCCGAATGCCATAATTCAAGCGGTTCTGCTGGCTGTACATCATAGTGTCCATATACAAGGATTGTAGGTTTGCCCTCAGCGTGTAGCCATTCTCCATAAACAATCGGATGACCGGGAGTTTGCATAATCTCAACTTGCTCGAGTCCAGCGTTCTGTAAGGCATTTGCCATCCACTCAGCACATGCATACATATCTTCTTTATGTTTGGTAAGTGCACTTACGCTAGGAATTCTTATGTATGCTTTAAGCTCTTCAATATGTTGATTGCGATGTTCTGATAAGTATGTAAGTAGTTTGTTATCCATGTTATGACCTCCTTTAATAAAATCAAAAATCATCCATTATTATATCCCTAAAGGACTTCATTAAGCAAAGTAAAAAACCATTCGTTCTAGTGCCTCAGACTATTGTCTTATTATAACGAAAATTTATCATAACGACAATTTCAACATAAAGAAAAAAATGAATTGCATGTACCAATTTTCGATAAGATTGTTTAATTTAGGTTAATCTATAGATACCAAAGTATAGTAAATATGGAGTGAAGACAAGTGGACTGGATTTATTGGGCAAAACTTTATGACAGTAAATTTCAAGCAGGCTGTTTAGCCAAAAGAATGGAGGAGGACTGGTGGATTTACGGGTATGATTGCCCACATGAAGTTCAGGTATATAAATCCAGAAAAGGGCGATTTGGCGTTCGTTTTAGTTTATAATTACATTATCCCTTGACAATGCTTAAGCATCTTGGTATATTTATCTGCGTCGCTAATATTGCGAGACGAAATAACGCGGGGTGGAGCAGCCCGGTAGCTCGTCGGGCTCATAACCCGAAGGCCGCAGGTTCAAATCCTGCCCCCGCAACCAATTCATCATTTATCCATTGTAGTTTTGTCCGTTTATATACGGTGACAAACTGTTTTGGGCCCTTAGCTCAGTTGGTTAGAGCGGTCGGCTCATAACCGATTGGTCGGGGGTTCGAGTCCCTCAGGGCCCATACCGAGAAGAACCCTTATCTATCAAGGGTTCTTTTCTTTTTTTGCTAGAGTAGTAGATGTTAGAATGATAGATTAATATATGAGCGAGCTTTAAAATCTCCGTAATATCCCATTAATATTTCTTGCAAACTCCGAGTTGTACCCAGCTGATTTAAAACCTTCATAAAACGTTATATATTTCTTACTTCCATGATTGTCTTTTCTGTATCATAGGAATTTTTTTGAAATTAGGACACTAAAGTCAAAGGCGACAAGTACCGTCCAGTAGTCATAATTCTTAAGTTGAAGAAGGACAAGCCTACAGTAATCCAAATAAGCGGAGAGACTTTTGTAATCAGACATAGGGGGGAAATGCCGAGATGGTAAACTTAGTATCTGGAATTTGAATAGTTGCGGATTATAAGATAAACAACCAAGCCCATGACAGGAAAGAATAATACCGCTAAAACAGCCAAGAGTGCAAACTCAGGGCTTCTACGTTTCTTAATGCAATCACGGTATACGAAAACGCATGAAGCGATATGCAGCATGAAAACTATAAGAACAAATAGCAAACCAAAAAAAGGTATAAATGACATGAATTTACCACCTTACTTTATTTGTTAGATAGTAATACGATTTAATTTTTTGAAAGTTTCGAAAATATAGTGGTTAACCATAGGGAGGGGGAAAAATTAAAGCCGTCACTAGTCCCTATCCGTTAATTTTAGCCGTTAAGGGGTATGCTCTGATACCGTAACTTGGGAACAATTGGTGGATATAACCCTTAAACCTTTATACGGCTTGGGTAATTCGGTCGTCACGAAGCAAGATCAAAAACACAGTAGAACATAATGCAAAGTAAAAAAAGGAAAAACGAACACCAAAAGATGTTCGTTGAGGGCAATTATTTTTCAGTTGCTATGTTACCCATTGCAATAGAAATTCTATTCCAACTGTTGATTTGATTGATGATTAGAACAAGGTCAACATATTGTTTCTCATCATATTGTTCACGTACTCTCTTATATAGTTCTTCAGGAACTCTTTTGGTAGGGATTAGAGTAATATGCTCAGCTAGTTCAAGAGCAACCTTCTCATCTGGTGTATAAAAAGTACATTCATTCCAAGCATTTAAACAATAAATTCGTTGTTCGGTTTCACCCATTTTACGAGCATCGGATGTATGCATATCTATGCAGAAGGCACACCCGTTAATTTGAGAAACTCTAATTTTGATAAGTTCTCTTGTAGTTCGATTAATTGTAGACTTTTTGGTGTACTTCTCCATATCCATCATAATTTTCATACCATCAGGTGCAACATCATAGTAGGAAACTCTTTGACTCATAAGGTAAGACTCCTTTGACATTAATATACCGCTATTATACCACGATTATACCTTTATACGAACATTTGTGCTATTTTTTTTGTTTGACAATAAAAGTAAGAGGAATTTCACTTGTAAAGTGTAGTTAGTAGCTTCGCAGTAAGAAGATATAGCGTAAAGCAATTGGCCGAAGGGCATCGTATCGACCGAATAGATAAGAGCCGTAAAATCATTCGGAGAAGGAACTTAACACTCCGTCTTCCCTAAAAAACAAGTTAAGGCAATAGACCAACCACCAAGGAAATTATGCTTGCTATTAAAACGACTACTGCACCAAATCGCGTTATTGCTATACGGGTATCACTTGGTTTCTCACCAAAATTTCTAAACACCCATGAATTAGGGTATATGATAGCAAATCCACTCACAATCATAGCGATAATAATAAGTAATATTGCATTACCATTCATTTAATCGCCTCCTATAGTGCTATATACGAAACGAATGGAAAAAAGTTACTAATGGGAGAGTGTAGGCAAATTCTAAAATACCGTGAAAGTAATCGTATGAAGAATTAAATACGTATACCGAGTCGCCTAGTGCGGCTCTTTTTATTTATATAGATGGAGGGCAATTGATGTGATTATTAGCTTCTTTATAGAGGAAAAAACTTCCTGATGTCGAATTTTGATGTTGATGGAGGTGATATGATGGCAGATGCAAAACCTAAGTGTCCCAATTGCGGTGTAAGAGGAACTGAGTATATTACATGTGATGAAGGAAATGTATACAGTGAGGATGGAGAGCCTTGGTTCGAAGTAGCATATTGTGATGAATGCGGGCATGTTTATGGTGTATTTGCAAAAATAACTCATTCATCATAAGGTGATATACCTCATGTCAGACTTCCTCATCATTAAAAAAGTACTCGAGGTTTGAGTACTTTTTGCATATCTATTTACTGGAAAAATATGTTTTTATAATAAAAGCTTGATTTTTTTAGCGAATCGACATATAATAAATCTCGTTGTTACAATTTGTTTACCTAAGCCGGGGTGGCGGAACTGGCAGACGCACAGGACTTAAAATCCTGCGGTAGGTGACTACCGTACCGGTTCGATTCCGGTTCTCGGCATTATGAACACGATAGAATGACCCTTTCCTTATTTGTTTCATCAAATAAAGAGAGGGTCATTTTCGTTATGGACAATTTATTATTTAGTAGTCGTTAATGATTAATTATTTATCAATTTGATAGATAACCCAGCGATCCATTGGCGTTGTGCGGACCATACGTAACTGAAGGACACCCTTAATTGGCTTATTGCTTGGAAGTGTATAAGTCGCTCTCACCGGAACAACTGCCGTAAGATATAAGGAGCTTTTTGGAGTTGTTTTGTTAATTGACTTCTTTGTTGTCTTCTTAGTTGTTTTCTTTTTGGCTCTTAGTGGTTTGGTGTGAACTTGAGCAGAAGCAGCTGCCGTAATTTGAAACATTTGCTGTTCATGAGATGGGTTACCTAGCCAGGTTACTGCATGTAATAAAGCTTGATCCTGTTCGTTAATTGCAACCATCCATAGCTCAGCAATCTGATTAGGTGATAAATGTTCAACATACTGTTCGAGCATTCCAGCCGCTTTATAATTCATTATCTGATGTGCTAAATCCAGCTTGTTATTCTTATGTGTATGGCTCCCTTCAAAATGGATACAGAAATGTCCACTAAATGCATTGTCTGGAATACCGTCGCCGCCATGTGGCATACCATTGATCGAGCCTGCCCATGTATGCTCCTTGTACTTAATGAGAACGGCTCGTCGACTCCAGCTCCATTTATCTTTGTATATTTTTTTCATATTGGCACTATCTTTTTTGGTTAGGGGCTGCGCATCGATGTGTGAGCTACCAGCTCTACGTTGTACTTCGTACGAAAGACCAGTTTCAAGATCCGTAATACTGAACTTAGCGAATTTAGGTATTTCTGTTCTTAGTTGATCCCAAGGGATTAATTTGCCATAGTGTTTACTCCTTAACCGAACAACTTCCTCTTTAAGTTGATTAGTTGCTTGGGGTGAAAGAGGATACATTAATTGTTGTTTTCTGTTGAATACAATCCCACCTGCAGTAACCTCATATTCACGAATTTCGTTATTTACATGAAAGTGAATGACCGTATCGGACATTAATGTAAGCGGAGCAATTAGACCATCCGAAAGCTTACTTAGCTCCCGAATGAGATTTGCGTTGTGGAACTGTGTTTGAGTTGTGTACGCAGCATCTGGGGAGGTTCTCACGATCATATGGATTGTAGGGTCTTTACGGGTTTGCTTAGCGACACTTAAATTAGGATTGATGCCGAATAGAATAGTGATCATTAAGATTAACCTGGTCATTTTAATGTATGGGCTCATATGTTACTCCTAGCTGATTATCTGTAGATTATGTACTGTAACTTAAACTTTAACTTCAAGTTCTATCTTCAGTTTTCGCCATTATCGAATAAAATATTTGTATCATTCAACCAAAATGATTGAACCCTATATGGGAAAGCTACTTGGACGTTCGAACTCTATGTTCACAGCAACTTGGCGAACATCCTTATTTGGATTCGGTATTGCGATTTTATCATGCACCCAGACGCTCCCTATTATGATGACAGGACGCAATTTACTCCCATCTTATACATTCTCTTTCTTGTTCATTCGTAAGTTACCTATCAACAATCTATGGTCTATTGCCTACAATTTCTTCATAATATAAAGAAAATACCCCTTAACAGTTCATGTAGCCTTATGGCAACATGAATTATTAAGGGGTGTATATGAGAGATAGTGCGAAATTTTGTACTAATAAAGAGAGATTGCAAGTGAATCAAATTCTCGTTTACTGTGTAAAATAGCCTCGCATCCAATAATTTCAATGGACACTAAAGTATCTAAACATTGTTTGATTGCACGTTTACCAGAAACGAATTTTCTGTTTAATGTTTCAACTAAAAGAGATACTGCATTTGATTTAGTAGTTACGGAAGGTTCGATATAAACGGGAATTGATTTGTTCTGAAACTTGATTGATGTTGATGTTTTCATATGTACCTCCAATAATTATGATTAGTAATTATAAATTACCATAGATACCTTAAAATAAGCTTAAGGAAGCATGAATAATTGTTAAAGAAGTATCATTATTCCAGTAAAGTTATACGGAATTGGATGAGTAGTTACAGAAATCTTCAAATACGATAAAGCCTACATTCTATCAATCTAATTTAATAGATGCTGATTTTGATAGAAAGGAAACGGACATGAGTATAGAAGTTAAGAATTATATAATTAGATTGCGAAATAAACAGAACTAGGAGTCAGATCCAAACAGATCCAACTCGTAGTTAATCTTGTATATGGCAGATTGTATTCCAGTATGGTTCAAACCAAAACTAGACCAATTGGATTATTTCTTCTTTTCAATGTAGGCTAACAAAGTGAGTATAAACAACCCAAATGCAAACATAATCGAAAGCGTCTGAAATACATCCATTAACAGCTTCCTCCTTCCCAGAAGAGCCGTCTACCACTGTACAAGATATACTAAAAATACTATACAATAATGGATATTTATGGAAGAGCATTAGGAACTATTTTTGCAAGAGCTTGTTCTACATAATTCGATAATGCAATAGGTAGCTTGAAGCTGCTACGGTCTTACTTAGAGGGAAGAGTGCCGCAAAACATTGAATCATTCGGTATGTGATCTGCCTTAATAGGAGGGAGAGACAATAATGCCTCTCCTAAGCTTGTAGAACTAGGCTTTGATGTCGAGTGAGCCACCTAAGTGTGATTGGACGCTCTGCTCCATCATATTAACGAGGGCTTGTCCATTTTGAGCAGCTTGATCTTTTGACATTCTAAGAACAGAGATCCCAACAGCTTGTGATAAGTTAGATTGAGCCATTACAGAAGAAAGTGCAGCAATATCCATGTTGTTTACCTCCTAGTAAAGTAACTATATCTATTTATCGGTAAGTAGCGATTGAAATATTAACATTAACATTGACTTAGAGGATTAGTGTTTTGATGCATCTCTATTCTGAAACCATTTGTGGTAACCACTGCGTGAGATGCCTGCTTAGTGACATAACAGGGTTATATCGAATCGTGAAGAGAGTTACTCTAAGATGATGTATTCGTTGGTCCTTTGCCGCTTTGCCCCCTTTAAGTTAACTGTAGTGCGATTTCTTCTCACTGTCTACTTAAAGGGGATAATACCATTATGGTGCTATTGCTTGCTTTGAACAAACATATAATTCATTCATACAAGTGGTTTTTGAATTAATGTAGCGAAATTGAACTGATGTAAATGACCATCATTTAGTGTAGTCATTCCTGTTACAAAATGTACATGCTTACCATTACCAACTGGAATTGCACGTCCTGTCCTTATTTTTTTGAGATTATGAAAATGGTCCAAGAAATCGGTATGCGTGAGATCTATTTCATGAACATGACTATTTCCTACTGGTATGACTTGACCGGTAACACCTGCAAAACGATGATTATGTCTATCCTCACCTTCTTCTGCTAATCTAATGAGTAAATAAATGGTGATAATTGGTCGGTGGGAATTGTTTTCATGATACGAGGCTTGACGAAGTAACTTACATCTTTTATATTAAAATTGGTTATCAAATAATTTATATAATTCTGAAAATTTGTCAGGTTTGGAGTGAACCACATGGACAAGAGACAGCTTAAAGATATGCTGTTCGAGTATGAAATTGAAAAGGGTGCAAACTCACGTTTTTTTGGTAACTTTGTTATGATACCTTGTTGTTTCGGGATTTACGGAATAGAATATGAATCAATGTGGAATTTTATATATTGCGCTATTGCAATTGTGATTATATGGATAATTTATCGCTGCACCAATTCAGTTATTATCGACTTTATTATATCGTTAGTGTTTTTATCATGTTGGGGAGTTATGGGTTGGATTGTTGGGGATATGCTGAGGGTATCAGAAAATATTGATGGTGCTAATTATGCAGGTTTATTAGGCGGAATAGTATGGGGTTATTTTCTTAACTCATATTTTTTAAAAAGAATTTTCAGGATAAAATGACATTAAAATAGATATTATAAGAAATCCCTACTAACCTTCATTGGTCGGTAGGGATTTTTTGCTTTACTCGAAGATAATATCAAGACTGTTTCTTTAATAAACGATCATATTCATTTAAGGCTTCATCTAAATTTTTACTAGCTGCTATTACCTCTGGATCGGTTAATTCTTTGTTTTGTACTATTGCATTTAACTCTCTTCTAAGTTCTTCGATCTGTTGAATAATCTTGTTTAAATTGGAAGTCATAATACATCTCCATTGTGGTTTCTGATTAGATTTCCCACAAGTGAAGAAATTATTTAGCTTCGATTTTACATCAGACAACTGTACAGCGTATATCCGCGACCATCACGCCAATCAAGGCGCTAGGTTTCGCTATATTATGAAATGGTTCATAACATAAAGCTCATAAGAACTATTCCCATGGCTTCGGCTGGTGGGATTTTTATTAGAGTTGCAGCGATAGTTATTACATTACAATCGTTTTAACATAATAGATATTTTTTCATTGGATTATTTTGCAGGATTATAGCGAAATATGTCGAATCTAAATATAAACCGATGAAGAGGATGATCATAATGAAACGTCATGTGTCACTTCAACAAGCAGCGGTAAATGGTAGAAAGCTACATATCATGTGTAAAGATAGAAGAACGGTTATAGGCATAGCTGAGCGATATGAGAATGGCTACATAAAATTAAGACACACGGATGGTTTTACTTATATCGCAGTTAGTCAGATAGACCAAGTGTTTAAGCTTAAATAAAGTCAATCCCTACTAACCTTCATTGGTCGGTAGGGATTTTTTTGTTTTTGATGTATTTCTGATGTTACTTCTTTTAAATTCCTAATATTTTCGTGCGGAAAGTAAGAATGAATATTAGTTGCTTTTGATTCTAATAAAATGTATCATGTAATCATACACGATTTATTATTTAGGAGTGGAGGAATTTGAAAAAGGGATTAAGTCGCTTTGTTCTGGCGGATGAAATTTATTCAATATTGAAAAGACAGATTAACACTCACGAACTTACCGCAGGCAGCAAGATCAACATCGATCAACTGGCAAGAGACCTTGAAGTAAGTAACATCCCTATTCGTGAAGCATTGACCAGGCTGTCGGCTGAAGGGCTTGTACAGACGGTGCCCTTTAAAGGAATGTTTGTTATGAACATGTCTATTAAGGAATTAGATGAGATTTATGAGCTACGTATCGCACTTGAAAGTACTGCTGTGAGAAAGTCGGTACAGGTTATTCCCGAAGAGGAACTCGATAGTTTAGTAAGACAAATGAAGCTATGGGCGGTATCCGATAATCTAGGTATGGAAGAAAAGCTGGAGCTCGTATCATTGTTGAACGATGGGCTTCATGGAATGATCTTGAAACATTGCGGCAATGAAATGCTATCGATGCTTATACATACTTATATTGAGCGGATTCAACGATACTTAAGTTACGTGCACTATGATATCGAATCTGAGTTTGTTCAACTGGAATGGCAAGAACATATGGCTATCATTAGCGGATTGGTGGCGCGTGACGCAGAACGGTCAGTTTCGACGATGAAAGCCCATCTAGAAGCTTCGCGAGCACGGACACATGCTGCATTAATTGATCTGGTGTCCGAAGGAGACTTTGAGACGAAAGTATAAGCTGTATGAGAGTTTGCTTCCTTCGAGCGAACTCCATCAGTTTAATTAACTGAATTATTAGAATTTAAAATAAGTTTTGATGACCTTGGTTTTAGAAGAGAAAGAGCTAATCCAAACATCCATTATATCGAATTAGAAGGTGAAAACATGCGGTTAAATGACAAAGTTGCCATCATTACTGGTGGGGCATCCGGAATCGGTGAAGCTGCGGCCATGTTATTTGCGAAGGAAGGCGCGAAAGTTGTGATCGTGGATGTTAACGAGGCGGAAGCAAGAAGGGTTGCAGGTAACATCGCGGCTGGAATTGGAAGCGCTATCGTAATCAAAACAGATGTTTCTAAGGAAGCGGACGTACAGGCTTTGGTCGTGGAGGTCATTCAGCAATTTGGGAAGATTGACATTCTATTTAACAATGCAGCGACGATTAATCCGAAATTGCTGGAGCAATTCGCTGAGGATGAGATCAACCGATTGATCGATATTAACTTAAAAGGTGTTCTATTCCTAATCAAGCATGCAATTCCTTATTTGCAAAAAGTAAGAGGTTCGATTGTAAATATGGCTTCCTTAAACGGGTTAGTCGGGCAAAAGCAGAATCCTATCTATGCGGCAACCAAAGGTGGAATTGTTGCTTTAACTAAATCTTTGGCTCTTGATTATGCAATAGACGGAGTGCGAGTCAATTGTATATGCCCTGCTGGAGTTAAGACGCCGTTACTTGATAAGTGGATTGAACAGCAGGACGATCCTGCTAATATGATACAGGTTCTCAACGATATGCATGCACTCGGCCGTCCGGCTGAAGTCGAAGAAATTGCCAAGGCTGCTTTATTCTTAGTTAGCGAAGATTCCTCATTTATTACCGGTGTTGCCCTTCCTGTTGATGGAGGCGCGTCGTTAGGTTATTAATCAGAATTATTATAAAAGGAGAGTTAAAGATGAAGATAACCAAAGTAGAAACTTTCATTTTACATGTACCGATTACTCCCCCGATCACAGACGCGATTAATGTGGCTACGCATTGGGGACTTGCTGGAGTTCGAATTTACACGGATGAAGGACATGTCGGATATGGGTATACCGGTACAACCGCTCATGGTGACCAAATGATTGTAGACACAATCGATCATTATTATGCTCCGCTGTTAATCGGCAAAGATCCGTATATGGTGAAGCAAATCTGGGATGAGCTGCGTTACGGTAAGATGCACTGGATAGGCCGTGCTGGTGTCACTCATATGGCACTCGCAGCGGTGGATATCGCGTTATGGGATATCATGTCCAAGGCGGTGAATATGCCATTGTGGCAATATCTCGGAGGTCACAAATCCAAGGAAATTAAAGCCTACAATACGAATGGTGGCTGGCTTAACTGGAGTATGGAACGTCTTCTGACGGACGTGACCGAGATTGTTGAGTCTGGGTTCAAAGGTGTCAAGATCAAGGTTGGAAAACCGGATCCACGCGAGGATTACGAGCGCTGCAAACTGGTTCGCAAAGCGATTGGAGACGATGTTATCTTCATGATTGACGTCAACCAGCAATGGAATATTAATACCGCTATGACATGGGGGAAGAAGTTAGAGGAATTCGATTTGTTCTGGTTAGAAGAGCCTCTTAATCCGGACGATATAATGGGGCACAAGAAGCTGGCGGATGAATTAAACGTCCCAATTGCACTAGGAGAGCACGTTTATACGAAATATGCGTTCCGCGATTATATTCATCAAGGTGCCTTAGAGTACTGTCAAGTTGATGTTACGAGAGTTGGAGGCATAACCGAGTGGATGCAGGTTGCGGGTCTGGCTGCTTCTTATGATGTGCCGATTTGTCCGCATGTCGGTGATATGGGTCAGATTCATCAGCATTTAGTTGCGGCAACGCCTGGAGCGATCATGCTGGAGTATATTCCTTGGATTCGTCACATTTTTGTCGAGCCGGCCACTGTTACGAACGGTTTCTATCAATTACCGCAGTTGCCTGGAGCTTCTACGGAAATCATACCGCATTATTTCGAACAATATAGGGTGAAATGAGTTACATCTCACTTTATAAATGAAGTAATTAACCGGAGGGGAAATTATGGAGAATAATTCAGACACGGTCTTGGAATCCAAAAATAGAAATCAAATAAAAGGAGTTATATTAACTCTCCTTAAACGAAGTGATACGAGTGTAGTTCTAGCATCTTTAATATTGTTTCTCGTATTTGCAGTAGGATCTTCGAGTTTTTTATCTTCCTATAACCTTTTTAATATTTCTAGAACTACTTCTTTATATTTGTTTGTAGCTCTTGGTCAAGCCATTGTTCTTGTTGTTGGTGGTATGAATCTTTCTCTGGGTGCGATTGGAGGTCTCTCTGTCGTTACCGCTGGTTATGCCATGCATACGATGGGATTACCCGGATGGGCAGCAATCATCTTAGCATTAATCGTCGGTGCATTAGCCGGATTCATTAATGGGATTGTTATTATTCGCTTAAAATTAAACTCTTTTGTTGTAACGCTTGCCACTTCATTTATATTCACAGGTTTAGTTTTCGGAATTTCAAAGGGGTATCCCTATACGAATATTCCAAAAGGATTTACTTTTCTAGGAAGGGAAGCCTTTCTTGGATTATCCTACTTATTCTGGCTTATGATCATAACGTTAGTCTTGCTATGGTTTATATTTAAATATTCAGTTATTGGAAGGCAGATTCTTGCAACAGGAGGTAATATGGTAGCTGCTCGATATTCGGGAATAAAGACAGATAAGATCGTTATGTTAGCCAATGTCTTATCGGGCATTTTTGCTGCTATTGCTGGTCTGCTCTGGATATCGCGAATGGGTTCTGCTACACCAGCAACAGGGAGCGATTGGATGATTATTTCCTTTGCTGTTGCAGTCATTGGGGGAACTGCCCTTAATGGGGGAGCTATAAGTGCAATAGGACTATTCGCAAGTTCATTAATGATTGCATTGATTAATAATGGACTCATTATGCTTGGAGCAAATGTTTACTTCGAGCAGTCTTTCCTTGGTGCTATTATCATGCTTGCCGTCATAGCAGAGAGTTTACGAATAAAGTATAGTTCGCTGAGACATAGCTGAGGAGTGATATCATGCTGGAATTACGAGGTGTTAGTAAGGGGTTTCCAGGTGTTAAAGCACTCGACAATGTATCCATCACATTCAAACCAGGTGAAGTACACGCACTGCTAGGGGAAAATGGAGCAGGGAAAAGCACTTTGATTAAATTGATCTGCGGCGTGTATCAGCCTGATGAGGGTGAGATATTATTGAACGGTAAAAGAGTGAAATTCGATAGCCTACGAGATGCAATGGAAAGTGAAATAAGTATCGTTAACCAAGAAATACAAGTCATTCCTCAATATAGTATCGCAGAAAATATATTCATAGATAAAATTAGTAAATATGCAAAAGCGGGCATTGTGAACTGGAAACAAATTAATACGATGGCAAGTAAATATTTAAATATGGTCGGTCTCGACATAGAACCAACAACAATCATCGCTGGTCTGAGTGCTGCGCAGAAACAACTTATTCAGATCGCCAAGGCAATCTCATTAGATGCGAAGGTACTACTGCTAGATGAGCCTACATCCTCATTAACCAAACATGAAGCTCTAAAACTGTTTCAACTTGTAGCTAAACTGAAGGAGCAAGGGGTTACACTTATTTTTGTATCCCATAAAATTGAAGAAGTTTTAGAACTTTGTGATAAAGTATCCGTTCTGCGTGATGGCAAGTATATTGGTACCCATGATTGTGGGAACTTGACTAAACAAGATATTGTGAAACTGATGATTGGCCGAGAGACTAAAGATAATTACTTGGGAAAATTGGACATTAATCACGCTAATAAGGTTCTAGAGGTTAGGGATTTATCGCAAATAGGTAGATTTAGAAATATTAACTTCAACTTGCATGAAGGAGAAATTTTAGGTTTTTATGGGCTTGTAGGATCTGGAAGGACGGAGCTAGCTAAGATATTGATTGGTGAAGATACGAAGGACTCAGGTGAAGTATTCATAAACGGCAAAGAGGCGACCATACGAAATATGGCTGACAGTTTATACAAATACCGTATGGGATATGTATCAGAGAATCGCAAAGAAGAAGGTCTAATTCTGGAGGAGACTGTAAGGACGAATATCGGAATTACGATCTGGAATAAGATTGTGCATCCTATTTCCAAGAAAATACGTTTAAAGTCAGAAGAATCCGAAGCACAGCAAATGATTAAAGCTCTCAATATTAAGGTTACCAGTTCTGACGATATCGTGGGTAAACTCAGTGGGGGTAATCAGCAGAAGGTTAGTATTGCGAAATGGCTTGCAGCTGGTTGCGATATCTTAATTATCGATGAACCTTCGGTTGGAGTGGATGTTGGAGCAAAGGAATATATTCATCAGTTAATTTGGGATTTAGCAAAGGTTCACAAGAAGTCAATTATCGTGATTTCTTCTGATTTACCCGAGTTGTGCACATTAGCTAGAAGAATATTAGTTTTTAGAGAGTTTCAAATTGCTGGTGAGCTAGATGATATTAATGATAGACCCTATACATATGAAGAGTTAAGTGGCAGAATTGGTCAATATTTAGCTTGAAGTAACTGGCGGTCGCTCCAATCATCTGGATCTGATGTTTAAATGGAAGGATTAATTCCTTCTAGTTTAGATATAAATGTAAGGGGTTTCATAGATAAAAGGAGGATGAAAAATGAAGACAAAAAGCAAAAAAAGTTTAGGTTCACTTATGGCAATCGTACTTATGGGATCATTGTTAGCTGGATGCGGTACGACGAAGGAAGCAAATAATACGACAGATGCGAAAGATAAGGAAACTTATAAACTAGCTTGGTATGCACCCGCACCACATCCTTATTTTGAAGAAGTGAAAAAAGGTGTTGAAGCATTTGAGAAAGATTATGGTATTACAGTAGAGAAAAAAATCGGGCCGGATTGGACCCAACCGAGTGAATCAGACAATGTGCAAGCTCTAACAGCAAAAGGAATTAATTACTTTTCGATTTATCCGTCAGATGGAAGCGGAGCAAACGGATTATATGATGAACTGACCCAGCGTGGAGTGAAGTTTGTTAACTTCGGCGCATCTACTGTTCAACCTACGAAGGCTTCGTTTTTCGTTGGTACTGACGCAAAAGCAGCAGCAATGGTTGCGACAGAAAAGCTGATAAGCTTAATGGGTGGAAAAGGAAATATCATTAATGTACTTGAAGTGTTGGAAGATTCCAATACGATTTTGCGTAAGCAAGGTGTAGAAGATGTTGTGAAGAAATATCCAGATGTAAAGATTATTCAGGAAATTTCTGGAATGAAAAGCACAGAAGAAGCTGTGCAGAAAATCGACAGTGCAATTGCTGCAAATATCGATAAAGTAGACGGGATTATTGCTACAGGATTTACCCCTACTGTAGCCATTGCTCAGGTTATGAGCGATTACAAAAGTAAAGGCGGTAACCGGGCGATACATACAATTGGAATCGACACCGATCCGATAGTTGTTAAAGCGATTAAAGAGGGCGTGATAGATGCCACCATTGCACAGAACTCATACGGTGCAGGATACTTGTCCATGCTATTGTTAAAACAGATGGCAGATGGATGGGTTCCCAAACAAGATGCATATGCAGTTGACGGTGGTATTGTTACTGTTACAAAAGACAATGTCGATACATTCCAGGATGATATCATGAAAGTAACAAATGAACTTAAAACTAAGTTAGAAAAAGATTACTTGGAGAAAAAGTAAGAGTAATTGACCCACAGTATAGATGAAGTAAGATATGCATCCAGCGCGTGCGGACTCACACAATCCGCACGTGCTTTTTGAGGTTAACCTTTCAAATACGAGATACCTTTGTTATATATGACTCTGTTATTGTTTCGCCAATTATATCAAAATAACAAAAAAATCCACCTGCAAGTTAATAACAGGGGGACTCTTAATTTTGAAATATATAGGACGAGTGGGGATCGAACCCACGGCTTCTACCCTGTCAAGGTAACACTCTCCCGCTGAGTTATCGTCCTTCAGTCTAATTAATATATCATATACCTACAAAGTATTGCAATAATCTTTTTTGCATAAACTCTAGCAACAATCGATTGACGAATTTATGGCTGCAAGGATCAAGCTCTTTGTCAATGTCATAAAAATGGATTATTTTACGTATCTGTGGTCAAACTACATATGATTTGACCATGATTACGGAGGTTTAAGATGCGTCATAAGTGGCTAGTTGTTAGTAAGTTAAGTGTAATGTTGATGTTGATTTGTGCTTTAAGTGGATTTGAGCAAGCAGATGTAAGTGGTCACGTAAATTCTGAATGGCAGAAGGAAATTAAATTGCCGATTATGAATGCTAAGGGTAAAAAAATTGGCGAAGCGATTCTATACCAGCTGGATTATGGTGTAAAGCTACAGGTTGAAGTTAAGGGGTTAACACCGGGATTACATGGTATTCATTTTCATGAGAATGGCAAATGCGACCCTCCTGATTTTAAGACAGCAGGGGAACACTTCAATCCGACTCATAAGCATCACGGTCTGATGAACCCAGAAGGACCGCATGATGGTGATTTGCCTAATTTAGTTGTGGATTCAAAGGGTTATGCTCAAATGAGAGTGTTTACTAAACTTGTTACACTAAAACCTGGTGCTTCCAACTCGCTTGTGAAACCTGGCGGGACCTCGTTAATCATACATGAGCAAGCTGATGATGAGAAAACAGATCCATCTGGAAATTCAGGTGCTCGCATAGCTTGTGGTGTGATTAAATAGGTCTTTATTTGGTAACAATCATAAAACATCCATTTTGCTCCCATGAGCACTATGGATGTTTTTTATATAGAAGAAGTCTAGACTTTATTTAACGTTATAAGCTAAAATGGACTATTAGATTAGATTAGATTGTATTTCATAATAGGCTTGAAATCTAGGAGGGACAGAACATATGAAATTGATACATGTGATGAGAGCGGAGGATTTACAGAAATGTTTTCAGATTCGCAAAGAAGTATTCGTTCATGAGCAAGGTGTTTCGGAGGAGCTAGAGTGGGACGATAAGGATAAGAATCAAGATTCCTGTCGACATATGATATTAATGAAGGATGATCTAGCAATCGGGACTGCTCGTTGGTATGGTTATGATCAGGACACTGCTAAGCTGCAGCGTGTAGCTGTATTGAAAGAATATCGCGGGATTGGCGCAGGAAAAAAACTCATCCTTGGAATGGAAGAGGACGCTTTACAATTAGGATTCACGCATTCTATGCTAGATGGACAATGTCAAGCAGAGGAATTCTATCGCAAGCTTGGGTATAAGGTTATCTCAGCAGAACCATTCTATGATGCTGGTATTTTACACGTTAGAATGAAGAAGAAACTATCTCAATAGTATGAATACATATTTTTTATGAGAAAACATAGTTCGTGCGCAACTCTTTGCTGTACGGAGAGTATAAATATGCGAATACAAACTATGTGATTGAGCGGAGGGAATTGCGCATGAAGGCTCGAAGGATAATAGCCCTAGCGCTAGTCATTTTCGTTGTTGGAGCGACCAGTGCTGCGGCAGGTACGCTTTGGGGTACGTACGGTGATTATGCGAAAGTTAAAGTTATTATTAATGGTGATGAAAAAGCTTCTCAAAGTTCGGATGTTCCAGCTATATCGATGGATGGCTCAACAATGCTGCCAGCCAAACTAGTCATCGATTCTTTTGGTGCATTAATGAGTTGGGATCAAGCTAATCAGACTTTAGAGCTGAATAAGCCTAATGTAAGTATAACAGTTGCCAAAGAGCTTGTTTTTTCGAAGAATGGTGAAGAAATTACTTCATTAAAATACCCTTTTGGTAAGGTCAATAAAGGGGATGTCAATGATTTTGGGGTTTTAGTACAGGTAGAGAACTTAAAAGCGAATTGGTCCCGTGTAGAGGTTGCTCTATATTCACCAAGCGGAGATAAAGTTGTCTCTTTTGAAACTGAGAAGAAGAAGGGTATGGATGATTCATTCTGGCAGCTTCCTGTTAATATGGAGAATATTGCCTTTAAAGAAAAAGGCTCTTATAAAGTAAAAGTATCATTCAAAACACCTAATATAGATAAGTATACAGTAGTAGCTGAAAAGCAGATCTTATCTAATTAAATGAACAATCTCGCATGCATTGTCACTGAATTGTGGTTTGACCTGTTCATGCTAAAATGATACGATACTGCTAAATAACTATACATTACGAAAAGAGGTACTAACATGAGCGATCATAACCACGATCACGTACATGGTCCTGACTGCGACCATGAGCATGAGGATGATATTTTTATTGTAACGGATGAAGAGGGTAAAGAGCATGAAATGGTCATGGTCTATACACTGGAGAGTCTAGAGAAGACTTATGCAGTTCTTCTTGATCGTAATGATCCAGAAGCTGATGGTGTTATCTTCCGAATTGAGGAAGAAGGCGACGATGCTTTCCTAGTGAATATCGAAGATGAAGAAGAGTGGAATCGTGTTGTTGCTCTATATGAGCAAGCTGTTGCAGACAGTGCAGACAACGATAACTAATCTTCTCGTAAATTAAACCCCTGTACCTTCCATTAAGGAAGGACAGGGGTTTTTTGGATACCTTTATTTACGTGGATTGAAGTACATGATACGACCATTAAATAATTGCAATTCCGCTTTAAGATGTTTAGCAAGGTATTTACATAATTCATTACTTTTGTTCTTATCCCCGTGCGTGTGCCCATCAGGAAGTACGACTTGTACGAAATGCTTCTCTTCTTCGCCTACTTGCTCCTTAGCTACGCCGAACACAATGGAGTCATAGTGGCGGTACTTCCCTTTCAGATAGAACCACTTGCCTTCACCCTCAGGCTTTGTTTCAATCGTATAGGGGAAGCTAACGTCATCATATTTCCAGCCTAGCTGCTGACCAGTAAGGGCTAACTGATCACGATAATATATCAGTTGTTCCTTTAATTCATCTAACGTTAATGATGGAACTGTGGATCCTTGAACAAACCGGATATAGGCGCTTTGACCCATAAAAGCACACCTGCCTGTGATTCAATTTAGAATATGTTTCCAATAATCATATTTTCATGATAGCATTGTTTGTACATATTTGACAATCTTCCTTTTTACTAGTCAATCGCCTGTGTTTCAACAATAACTTTAACGAGTTCACAGGAACGATCCTCTGGACCTTTGACAGGCAGCCCGACTTCGACATGGTCCACAATATAATTGATGTTCGATTGTGTGATAACTTCTCCAGGCAATAGAATTGGAATTCCCGGTGGGTAAACATATATAAATTCGGCAATGATGCGACCTGCAGATTGCTTGAACGGAATTACTTCTGTCTCCCCGTAGAAGGCATCACGAGGTGTTAAGGACAGCTGCGGGATGTCAGGGATCTCGATGACCAGTTCGTTGGGATTATTAACCTGATAGTAGGCTTCCGCTAGTTCTTTCATTGCTTTAAGTAATGTCTCGATATTCTCAAGTGTATCCCCTGATGTAATGAGGCATAGAATGTTATACATATCGCTGAGTTCAACTTCAATATTATAGTGATCACGAAGCCAGTTCTCGACGTCATATCCCGTTAATCCAAGGTGTCGCACATGGATTGTTATTTTGGATGGATCATAAGCATATGTCGCTTCTTCGCCAAGAATTTCTTCTCCAAAACAATAAAGACCAGAGATACGATTAATTTCAGTACGTGCATATTCAGCAAGCTCAAGTGCATGATCAGCCATTTGAATGCCACGAGTAGCGAGCTGCCTGCGTGATGTATCAAGTGAAGCTAGTAATATATAAGAGGTAGATGTAGTAGTCAGCATGCTCATAATTGTCTGTATTCGTTTAGTATTTATACGGTTACCTTGTACATTAAGTACTGAGCTTTGTGTCAGTGAGCCACCAAGCTTGTGTACACTCGTAGCTGCCATATCTGCACCCGCTTGCATAGCAGACATTGGTAATCGCTCATGAAAATGAATGAGTACACCATGTGCCTCGTCTACAAGCACTGGGATATCATACGAGTGAACAAGCTCAACGATTTCCTTGAGATTCGCACATATGCCATAATACGTTGGATTGATGACAAGTACTGCTTTGGCGTCTGGGTGTCTATTCAATGCTTTGCGAACCGAGCTCTTGGTAATCCCATGATCGATTCCTAAGTTACGGTCTCGAACAGGTGAGATGAATACAGGCTTCGCTCCTGCAAAAATAATCGCAGCCATAATCGACTTATGGACATTACGAGGTACAATAATTTTATCGCCTTCTGAACAGACAGACATAATCATGGTTATAATCGCACCACTTGTCCCTTGCACAGAGAAGAAGGTATGATCTGCCCCAAATGCATCTGCAGCAAGCTTCTGCGCTTCTTCAATTACTCCTGTTGGCTGATGTAAGTCATCTAGCGGTGCAATATTAATTAGATCGATTGATAAAGCGTTATCCCCAATGAATGCCTTAAATTCCGGATCCATTCCGACCCCTTTTTTGTGGCCTGGAATATGGAATTGCACCGGATTGTTCGCGGCGTGTTGTTGTAGTGCAGTAAATAGCGGAGTACGGTTGTGGTCCATCATCTCAACTTCCTTTCGCAAAGCATATACTCATAATGAAAAAAACAAACACATTGAGTATAGCATTATAGAGACATCTTTCAAGTTGTTTTTTTGAGAAACACTAAAATCAATAATATTTTAACCTCTTTTCTTAATAAAATTGTACGATTTATGACTTAGATCACATTTCATTTATTAAACGTCCTATGTTAACATGAAAAAAGACAAATTATAGCATTGTAGGAGGCCACTCAAATGAATAAGCAACTAGGAGTCATTGCATTGTTGCTCATGACTATATTTATTGGCTTTGGAATTATTATTCCAGTTATGCCACTTGCAGTTTTGGGTACAGGCACAGGTACAAGTAATCAGTATCACAATTTTATGTTATTGTCGGTTTATTCACTTTCATCGTTCCTAATGTCTCCTATCTGGGGTTCATTATCTGATCGAATCGGACGTAGACCGCTGATTTTGATCGGGTTGCTAGGTTATGCAGCTTCTTTCTTCTTGTTTGGTATTGGATTTGAACATTTATGGATGATGTATGTTTCAAGGATATTAGGCGGATTGTTCTCTGGAGCGGCTACTGCCTGTGCAGTTGCTTACGTGGCAGATATTACATCAGCTGAGAATCGTACCAAAGGTATGGGTATTGTAGGAATGTCAATCGGTCTTGGGTTTATTTTTGGACCGGCGATTGGCGGGATTCTAGGCGAAGTCAACCTACAGCTTCCTTTCTTTGCTTCGTCAATTCTAGCAGTTGTAACCTTCATATTTGCTTTTACTGTTCTCAAGGAATCTCTTCCAGTTGAGAAACGCCGAAGTGCTAGATCCGCTACAGATAAGAAGCCTTCACGCTGGGCTCCATTTAAAGGCTCACTTAAATATCTCTATGTACTGTCTTTCTTCGTGACGTTTACGCTCGCGGGACTAGAAGGTACATTGCAGTATTTTCAAATGGAAAGAATTGGTGCGACACCAGGGGATATTGGTAAGATGTTTTTAGTCAGCGGGATTGTTGGTGCATTAATTCAAGGTGGGGTCATTCGTAAGTATGTGAAGCCAGGGACGGAGCAACGCGTAATCGTAATTGGTCTGCTGCTATCAGCGCTAGGCTTTATCTTAATCCTATTCTCTTCAAGCGTATGGACAGCAGCAGTGTTCCTCGCTGTGTTCGGTGCAGGGAATGCGTTAATTAGACCTTGTGTGACATCCTTATTAACACAGAAAACAACTGTGGATCAAGGTGTGACGACAGGTCTGAATTCCTCGATGGATTCACTTGGAAGAATTCTAGGTCCACTCCTCGGTGGTGCACTATATGCATTAAATATTTCACTTCCTTACATTGCTGGCTCGATTCTATGTTTAGGAGCTATATTCCTTGTAGCAAGGTTTGTTATTGAAGATCGCAAAACGAACATTATTACAAGATCTGATTAAAGTAGATAGTTTCTACAAAAAAACCTGAAAACACCCTTATCCAATGTGAGTGCATGGAGAAGGGTGTTTCTTTATTTTCTAGAGGTAGTCGAGAGTCCATGCATAATAAAGTCGATTGTGATCCTAATCTCCTGTTCATCATCCCAGTCCTTATCAGGTAAGAGCAGATATCGTGAGAGGAGAAAACCAATGATTGTGGTGACACATAGCCGGATTACAGACATTGATGGCAGTTCAATAATCTGGCCTTTTTGCTGATAATGCTTGATGATCGTTGAAAATTGTTCTCCAATTTTGGAAGCAACATCATCTATGATTTGTGTTTTTAATTCATCATGAAATGGAATCTCATGAAGCATGATTTTAATAATGGGTAAGTTCTTTCGAACAAATTCCATCCGATTGAGGATAATTGACCGAAGAAAATCCTCGAAATTCTCGTAATTCGTATGGATTACCTGCTTCACGAAGTCTCGCATGAATAGAGGTGCAACCATTTTGGTCATGATGGGACCGACAATCGATAGTAATAAGTCCTTCTTTGTTTTGTAATGGCGAAAAATAGTGCCTTCTGCAACACCGGCTTTCTGAGCAATTTCACTTGTAGATGAGGCTGAATAGCCTTTGGTAGAAAAAATTTCAACAGCTGCTTCAAGTATTTTAATTTGCTTATCCGTCATTTTCTGATCACTGTCACCAAGGTTCTTGAGTTCATCCATCCATTGTAATTCAGATTTATTATCGACCACTTATACACAACCCCTTAAAGCTCTAATATTAATTAAATGGTAATTATATTTTGCGATGTTTGCGTAAAGCTAATAGGTTTAACAACATGAATAAGATAGAGAAGCCTGCAAGAATAAGAGCATCAAGCCAGATATCCCCCCAGCCTTTGCCACGGATCATAATATCACGCAGTGCATCAGCACCATACCTAAGAGGTGTAATCATTCCGATCGAGCGTAGGAAGCTTGACATTGTTTCTAAGTTAAATAAGCCTGAGAAGAAGATTTGAGGTACGACAACAATTGGAATGAATTGAATCATTTGAAACTCATTGCTGGCAAATGTTGAAATGAGTGTGCCAAGCGTTAGCGCTGTCATAGCTAATAATGTTGTGATGAGCAACAAGTACCAGAAGGAGCCGACCATTTGAATATCTAATATTTGAGTCGCGAACCATGTAACTAGGACAGATTGCAGGACTGTAAATATGCCAAATCCACATATATAGCCTAAAACAATTTCGTAATGCTTAAGTGGGGAAGCCATTAGACGCTCTAAAGTGCCGCCACTTCTTTCCCTCAAGAAGGATATACCAGCAATGATAAAAACAAAGAAAAATATGAAGAAGCCGATTAATACGGGTCCAAAATTATCAAATGATGCCATGTCAGCGGAACCGTGTAAGTATAAGGTAGTTACTTGTAAAGCTTGAGCCGTATTGGGACGATTCTGATCAAAGACTTGCCTAAGTAATAATAATACCGATTGACTTACAGCCGGGTCACTGCCTTCTAGTTGAACAACAGCAGATTCAGCATTTAAATTAACAATTGCATCAATTTCATAATCATTCAGTTTAAGCGCAGCCTCTGTTTCACTAAGATGGCTTACTTTAGCGCCTTTCGTTTCAAGTGCTTGAACAAAGGAGTCAGGGGCATTAATTACTGCGATTCTTGGCTCATACGTGTCTCCGTTGAATACAAGCGACAAGAGCCATAAGATTAGAATAGGCGCTAGCAACATTAAGGCAAGAGTTCGTTTATCATGCCAGAATTGCTGGGCAATTCTTACGATGATTGCTTTAATTCTCATCCTTCAGCACCTCCATAATGAATGAATACTCCTTCAAGCGATTCTGTATTCGCCTGCTCCTTCAGCATTTCAGGTGTTCCTGTAGCTATAAGATGACCGTTTCTAATCATGCCGAGTCGATGACATTTCTCAGCTTCATCCATGACATGGGTGGTGATCAGGATTGTTGTACCTTGTTTACATAACTCTTCAAGCTTGTTCCATATGGATTGTCGTAGAAGAGGGTCAATACCAACGGTCGGTTCATCTAGAATGAGTACACTTGGTTCATGAAGCAGTGCAATGGCAAGTGATAGACGCCGCTTCATGCCTCCAGAATACTGATTTACTTGCTTGCGCAAATGGGGTGTAAGATCGACTAGCTCCATGACCTCTAGAATTCGTTGCTTTCTTCTAGCTCCTTTAAGTCCGAATAAAGAAGCGAAGAACACAAGATTTTCTTCTGCTGTTAGTTCATTGTAGAGTGCATCCGACTGTGCCATATAGCCAATGTCTGATAAGACGGAGAGCTTAGGCATCCGTATGCCTTGTACGTATACGTTTCCAGAACTGGCTTGATCAATTCCAGCGATCAGCTTGACTATTGTTGTCTTACCTGAGCCTGAAGGACCTAGAAGACCAAATATTTGAGCTTTTGGAACGGTAAAGGAGATATCGTACAATACTTGGTTTTTTTTAAAAATGCGATTAACACCTTGCAGTTGGATACGATCACTTGTCGTCATGCAGTTCCCTTCCTTCGTAAGGATTGAATAATGCTTCCTTTTACTATAAATGATATGTTGATGAAATAATAGTGAGTACTCACTCATTTAAGTAAATTATTAATTTCATTAGGATCAAATGGACACTCACCCATGCAGTTTATGCCTAATTAACATATAGTATCACGAACAAACACCTATACAGGAGTGATGCAAATATGCACATGTCAGAGGCATATGCTTTATGTAGACAATGTATGGATCATAACGTTCGTGTTGGAACAGTCTATGGTCATGAAATTGATGGCGTCATCGTGAATGTTGATAATGCTAACGTCTACATTAGAGTGCCGAGCAGAGCAGTTTATGGTGATGTCTATGTGAATAGCTACGGGGAACCTTATTTGGATGAAAGTGGGGATAATCGATCTTTTTATGGGAATCCTCATAGCAATCAGGATGTTATTCTTACCTTATCTTTATTCTTATTGCTTACGATTGTTTTATTGTAGAACTAGACAAGGGGCTATCCCATTAGTCATTCATGACTTTTGGGTTAGCCCCTTGTTACTTCATCCATCTAATAATGCGGCAATTACGAGTTACTAGTTAGCCTTATATTTATGGTCAATCATTCGTTCGATCATCGGAGTTAGGTCTTCTTTAATGGACCGAATTAATTGGTCTTTGGAAATTCCTTTCTCAGCCGCGAGTTCGCTAATGGATTTACCACTCTTCAGTTTACTGCGGAACTCATCAACGGTAAGGCCAAGCTGTTTAGCAAGCTTGTCTTCAGAAGGATTTAGCATTCTTTGATGATCATGTTGCATGATTCCCTTCTTATTCATCATATTATCGATGAAGGAATTCATATGTTTCTTCATCATATCAGCTTTATCAGAGCTTAACTTGCCTGATTTGACAGCTTGATCAATTCTGGCACTTTGCTTGGAGAGAAGTGCAGTTTTGAGCTTCTGCTCACTCACATTCTTACTCTTGGCAACATCGACAAGGCTTTTACCTGATTGCAACTCCTTCTGTAGTGTCTGCTTATCCATGTTGAGTACGCTAGCCGCCTCATCATAAATCGAATTTGTTCTGTGTTCTCTCATGGCATGTGGATTTGTTGCCTCATTAGATAACACGTAAGAATTGTCGTCCATCGCATACACTGTTGGTTGCGTTGCGTACATGATGCCAGAACTTAGTACGAACGAAAGTGTGATTGTTGAGACAATCCTTTTAGCTTTATTTGGCATGGTTTAAATCCTTTCCTTAAACAAAATTGTTTTTTACCTTTCCTAGTCTTGACAAAATAGCTTAATTTTACTTAAATTTCACATTAATTTGATATAAATTTCGACAAGAAGCAACGGTTTCACCGTCTTTAAAAGACGGATGCGTTTCTTAAGGTGATACTTAGAATTTGTGATCTGAAAGTTATAAATTCTGTATCACTAAAAAACTAGCGACTAATTATCGCTAGTTGAGTGTATTGCTATTATGTTGTGAGTAAAATGATGCAAGTAAATTACATATTTGCAAGTTTATATAATGGCATAAGAGTGGTGAAGGTTTCTTTAACCATTTGTACGAATTTCTCCCCGTCAGCTAACAAGGGATCATTAGGAGCAAAGTGGCGACCAACAAGCAGCTCCGCCTTCTTAACATCACGGAATCTTACCATTATATTATGCCATCCTTGTTCATCTAAGTTAGCAATAGCTGTAGCTTGTTTCTGCATATGGTCAGTAGAAATGACATAGTTTGCAGGTATAGTTTCTATCACTTCATCGAGATTATTAAGCATTGTACTTGCGATTACCTGCTTATTGGGTGCTTCATAGATCAAAGCGAACCAGATGAAAAGATGGTCATCAAACAGACCTACCTGAAAATGGGGATGCTGCTTATAACCTCGTTTGTTATGACAAATGGCCATCCATGTATCTTTGGGAGCATTCGTTTTACGACGAGCATGCTTGGCAATATGAACGAACATTTCTTCCCCAGCAAGCATTGCTACATCATCACATAGCTCTTCTCCAAGTGCTTGAAATTTGGGCTGAATTCTTGAACGTATAGCTTCCATTCGTGGTTCAAGACCATCGATTGAGAAGGTATCAAAATCGGATTGTGTAAAACCTGTAAAACTCATATGAGCACGTCCTTTGAGATGAAATCACGATTATTTGATATTGCAATGTTTTAAGTAAAAAATGGCGATTTGTGTACGATCACGTAAATTTAACTTGGATAAAATCTCAGTTATATAGTTTTTGATCGTACCTTCACTTAAATATAATTTAACAGCTATTTCTTTATTGGACAAACCATCGGAAATTTCTACCACAATAGTTTGCTCTGTCTTGGATAAACCGTAGGTTTCAAGTGATTCTTGTTTAGGTACTTGAACTTCCATCGGTTGAATAAATGAAGTTAATTTCTTAGCGATATCGGGGTGTATCAGCAAAGATCCATTATGCACGGTTTTAATACCATCAATAATTTGATCAGGTGGGATATTCTTGAGCAAATAACCACTAGCACCATATCTAAGTGCATCGATAATATATTCGTCATCATCAAACGTAGTCAGAATAAGTACCTTGATGAGCGGATTAATGGTCTTAATCAGCCTCGTACCCTCAACACCATCACATTCTGGCATCCGAATATCCATTAATACGATCTCAACTGGATGTTGCTGAATGAATGCAGTCGCTTCATTACCATTCATACATGTTCCAACAACGGTTATGTCTGGGTCTAACCCGATAATTAGCTTAAGACTTTCCCGAATGTAAGGATCGTCATCCACAATTAGTATGTGTATCATTGCTTAATATCCCCTCTGTTGCCCAGATGGCAAGGTGGTAGTTACGGTAAAGGGGAATTCTGGGTTAATGTGAAGTTTACCCCCGACAAGTTGCACTCGTTCCTCCATACCGCTTACTCCGAGTCCTTTATTGTTTATATGAGCTGGTAGTAGTCCATCATTTGAAATATGCATAATAATTTCATCTGCTTGATAGATCACGCGAACCGTGATCTCCTTGGCTTCTCCATGACGAACTGCATTGGTGATCGCTTCCTGAGCATTCCGGAATAAGATGATTTCAATGCTTGGATATGGGGCATATGGCAATCCTTCAACTTGATATTCGATCGTTAAACGTCCGTCGTTACGAACATCATCAACAAGCTTCTCCAACGAATAGGAGCGGAGTATCTGGACACCTGGATTTAATTTTCTAACAGTAGCTCGAAGCATTTCCATACTGTCTGACAGCTGCGCTCGAACACTTTCGATCATTTCCATCCCTTTCTCTGGTTGAATAGGCAGAATTCGAACTGCTGCATCCATCATTAGTTTTAATCTTATCAGTTTATGGCCTAGTTCATCATGAATTTCTCGTGAAATTCGATTGCGTTCCTCAAGCTGTGCTGCATTTTCTACTTTCTTGGCAAAGTCAACTAACTGCTTTTGGGTCTCATCGAGCTCATAGTGCTTCCGTCTTAATTGATCGTTCAGATGCTCTGTATTAAGTTTGGCACTAATCAAAGATTGGATGTAATAGAGTAGGATGCAAATGATTATATAGGCTAGATTAGCTCCCATTAGGAGTAAGGTGATAGAATGCGAACTCTCTAGCATCACAACATTTAAACCTACTAAACCTAGTATATAGGAACTGATACGATGCACGAGGGGACGAAGGTTATAATTGGCAAATAGAATCGAATAAAATGCACAATAAAGAAAGCCCTCATAAGTGATAGCGATCCATGTTAGATAACCAATTTCAATGCCGATCACTAGAATAGAAGTATTTAAGAAGCTGATATTTCTTCGCAATTCCAAAAGGCAAAGCAAGAGTAGAATGTGAAAAATATACCATCCAATAGGTTGAAAATTTTCAAGATACATAGAGGCAATTGCAG
Source organism: Paenibacillus sp. P5_B5 (assembly GCF_056400365.1). Classification (NCBI taxonomy): domain Bacteria; kingdom Bacillati; phylum Bacillota; class Bacilli; order Caryophanales; family Paenibacillaceae; genus Paenibacillus; species Paenibacillus sp. P5_B5. The sequence goes on along the minus strand of NZ_JBFULK010000013.1, from coordinate 95,854 downwards.
GAATTATAATTAAAGCATAACGGATATTGAAGAACACGCTATTCAGACAAATGCGCCCCCTAGGTATTTATAAACAACCAAATTATAACATAGATTTGTAAACTCTTCGCACATTGTTAACTACAACAGGTGACTAAAGTCATATGAAGTTTATGACCTAATCCACCTGTTAATTCAACCTACTAGATTTACAATATAATTATCAGAGTAATTAGAAAAGGAAGAAGGCTGAAATGATGAGCTTCATACAAATTAAAGATGTTGTGAAGAAATATAACGATAAGGTTACTGTTGACCATTTGAATTTGTCGGTCGAAAGAGGAGAAATTTTTGGATTACTCGGTCCGAATGGAGCGGGTAAAAGTACGACAATCAAGATGCTAACTGGTTTACTTGCTCCTGATCATGGTGAGATGAGTGTGAATGCCTTATCGGTTCAACATAAGACGCTTGAAGTTAAGAGGCAAATCGGTCTTGTTCCCCAAGATTTAGCCATTTACGAGAATTTAAGTGCAAAAGAAAATGTAGCGTTTTTTGCAAGATTGTATGGTCTTCGCGGAAAAGAATTGCAAAATCGGGTAGAGTCATCCTTGGAATTTGTTGGATTAGCGGATAAGGCCAAGGATCAGCCGAAGTCTTTCTCTGGCGGCATGAAGAGACGTCTGAATATTGCCTGTGCAATTACACATCAACCTAAGCTAATCATCATGGATGAACCAACGGTTGGCATTGATCCCCAGTCGCGTAATCACATCCTTGATTCGGTAAAAGAGCTTAATCGCTTAGGCTCAACAATCATTTATACAAGTCATTATATGGAAGAGATTTCAGCCATCTGCTCACGCGTGGGCATTATGGATCAGGGGAGATTAATTGCTTGCGGTACGCATGAAGAGCTTCGTAATCAACTCTCGCAAGAGGAGAAGCTAGTCCTTCAAGTATCTGGTGAGAAGAGTGGAGCCGTGCAAGAGCTTAAGCAATATGCACCTATTAAGCAAGTCACAACGAGTGAATCAACGATTGAAATTTATCTCCATAAAGGAGGGGTTGATTTGCAAGATATTTTGTTTATTTTATCGAAGAATCATGTGGCTATTCATTCTTTGACCCGGGTTGAGCCTGATTTAGAATTTCTATTCTTAACGTTAACAGGACGTAATTTGAGAGATTAGGAGAAAAGTCGATGAACTTATTGCTTATTGCATTTACCGAAATCAAACGACAGTTCAAATCAATACCTTCTTTAATGGCGACCTTCGCGATGCCACTTGTATTGATTTTTATATTAGGCTCCTCACTATCTGGTTTAGGCAACTTTGAAACAAAAGCAAGACCGCTTGATAAAGTTAAGGTTGGCCTACAAGACAATGATCGAGGGCAATTAAGCAGTCGCTTAGATGATTTTATCCAAGAGCCTGAAGTGAATAAACTCGTCGAACTGCAAACCGTAGATTCACGTGAACAATTGGAACAAGATATTCGTAATGGTCTAATCCAATTTGGGGTTGTCATTCCTAGCGGATTTAGTGAAGGTGTGTTATTAGGGAATACAGGTCAATGGGAATTTATTATGGGCAATGATTATAGCCAGAATACAATCGCCAAAACATTATTTCAATCTTTCCTTGATCAGGTCAATTTATCTCAATCGGTTGCTAAGACCCTTGGTACACAGCAGGTTGCTGTAGCTGCTACAGAGGTTTCTGTGAATACGCAGAGTATAGAGGCGCCGTTACTTATCACAGGAAAGCTTAGTCAAGATGGAGATAATCTGTATTCAGCTTTTCAGTACTATTCGGTATCGATCTTAATTATGTTCTTGCTTTACACAGGTAGAGATGCTGCTGTCTCTATCATGGTAGAGAGGGAGAATTATACGTTGCAACGCTTGCAGTCTTTACCTATTCGTTCAGGAACCGTCGTGTTCGGCAAAATCTTAGGAAATTCAATAATCGCTTTTATGCAGGCAATCATCATCATTAGTATAACGAATCTGTTCTATGGTGTTGAGTGGGGCGATATGTGGGGAATACTCGCGTTAACTTGTTTTCTCATTATTCTTTCAGCAATGGGGCTTGGTATGGTTATCTTGCTCAAAGCTAAGACGACCAAAACAGTGCATTCGACCTTCCAGATTATTGTTATCGTCATGACAGCGCTTAGTGGTGGATTTGCTCCCATTGGTGGCCTCGAATCAGTGAGTCAGTTCACCATATCGTATTGGGGGATGCAGGGTATGCTGCGGATTATGCTAAATAGTGATGCAGGAATTATTATGCAGCAGGTTACTGTTCTCGGTTTGATAGGTGCAGGGCTCATGTTCATCTCGGTTGTTGCCTATAGAAAGGTGGTCTCATAATGAATAGCTTTATTATTGCGGGTAATTTCATTAAACGGTTCATTGGAAGTAAGAAGAATCTAGTTATCACATTACTTCTTCCAGCCGTTATCGTAGCTTTCATTATGGCACAGCTGAATATCCCTGATCAGTCCACCATTACTTATCTAAATCAGGATCAAGGTGAACTTAGTGATTATGTGCTGCAAGATCTTGGTAGTAAATATACACTCAAAGAAGTTGTATCTCGAGCTGAACTAAATGAGAACATCATAAAGTTACAAGCAAGTGCTGGATTCATTTTGCCAAGTCATTTTAGTGAAGGAATTCTTAGCGGTAACATAGAGTCTGTTGAATGGCTAGAATTAAAAGTATCAGAGGCATCCGTTTCACTGAATCTAGCCTTGAATAAACTTCTGCAAGATATACAGACGGCAGTGCTCACAACGAAGAGTGCAGGACTTCAGGATCAAGCGTTGAAAGATGCTGTTCATGAGATCCTACTCTTACAACAGAAACAGCATGTATCAGCTACTGTAACCGACCACGAATGGTATATATCTCCTTCATTTCGTGTTGCAATGGGCTTGCTTATCATGTTCATGCTTCTAACGGTATCATCTACTGTGTCATTGATCCTTGAGGATCGACATCAGTACACAATGTCACGCATGTATACTGCGCCAATACGGGCACACGAAATCGCATTAGGGAATTTCATCGGCAGTTTAGCGATCGGTACGATTCAAGTAACGTTAATCTTAGTACTGATTCATTATTTAATGGGACTGGAAATGAAAATATCCTTCTGGTCACATCTAGCTATAACAGAAATGTTCCTGTTTGTCGCAATTGGAATCGGCACAGCAATTGGATCGATTGTTCAGAGTCAAAGACAACTTTCTATGCTCATGGGAGTGATCATTTTTCCGACTTGTATGCTTGGAGGATGTTACTGGCCCGTATCGGTGATGGAAACCTACATGCAGCAGATCTCTAACTTCATTCCACAAAAATGGGCGCTTGATGCGATGGAGAAGTTAGCTTCCGGAGCTGATATTACACAGGTTGGGCTCCATATAGGCGTACTTGGCTTGTTCGCGATTATCCTGCTAGGTATTGGCTCAGCTTTACTTAAACCGACTAAACGCGAGGCTATGTAATATAAATACAATTGTATAGGTATATCACTAGCTGTTCTTTTGGAGAATGTATTTTCTTCATTAGAACGGCTTTTTTGCATCCAAAAAAATTTAAAACTCACACTTTATTTCAATTAAATGTCAAAGACCAAGTTACGAATACATATGATTCTTAATAAGATATCTTAATCGGATAAGTTGTCTAATCAGAGGTAGTGAAATGGGGGATTGTGATGAGTAAGAATAATGAAGTTGAGTATTGTAACTTGGAAATTCGTTTTGAACGTCCTCACATTCGGAATTTTATCAAATCTTTAATTCGGGAAGGCTATTCTTTGTATTGGAGTGAGATGGATGGACAATTTATCATTTCAATCCGTATTGGACGCAAACTTGTTAAGCTTAAATTTGAACGAATCGGTCAACGCTATAAAATCGTTGGGAATTATTCGTTTAAAGATGAGAAGCTAATGGATATTATGGAGAAAATGATTTGTGATACACGGGGCCATGCCATTGTCAAAAGATTCCGTGACAGGCAAATCTTAATTGAGAATATTATGTTTGGTGAAACAATTCGAATGGTTGAAATTACCGGATTTGAGCATCGTATATTATTTCAAAAGGAATCGCCTATTTCAATTGATGAGATGGTTAGCGCATTTCGCTCGACAAGAATTGATGAACGAATTCCGGTGCTTAGGCTTGAACTTGATTATGAGCTTGCTACACTCAGTGATGCAATTCAATCGAGCGATCAGAAATCCATAGCGGCAAGTAAAAAGAGGCTGTCTCTATTAAGACAAGAGATGCTTTTACTCGAAATGTGATAAATTATTTGTTTTGAAATTGACATTTGTTTGCGCAAAAGCTTATCATTTGTAAGAAGATATAAATAGAGGTACAGCTTAGGAAGGTAGGGTGCAGAATCTTATGTCAAAACAACAAATTGGTGTTATTGGTTTAGCTGTAATGGGCAAAAACTTAGCACTTAACATTGAAAGTAGAGGTTTTACCGTATCTGTCTACAATCGTTCGCCTGAAAAGACGAAAGAGTTGTTAGCGGAAGCGGAAGGCAAACAATTAGTTGGTACATTTACAATGGAGGAATTCGTAGCATCACTAGAAACTCCTCGTAAAATTTTAATTATGGTACAAGCGGGCAAACCAACAGATGCAGTTATTGAGCAGCTTGTTCCATTGCTAGACCAAGGGGACATTCTAATCGATGGTGGTAATGCATATTTCCCTGATACTGTTCGTCGTAACAAAGATTTGCAGGAGAAGGGCTTCCGCTTTATTGGAACTGGTGTTTCTGGTGGAGAAGAAGGTGCTCTTAAAGGACCTGCGATCATGCCAGGTGGTCAGAAGGATGCTTACGAGCTAGTTGAGCCAATTCTTACAGCGATTTCTGCAAAAGTAGGCGACGATGCTTGTTGTACATATATTGGACCAGATGGAGCGGGACATTATGTTAAAATGGTGCATAACGGTATCGAGTATGGCGATATGCAGCTTATTTGTGAAGCTTACCAGTTACTGAAAGATGTGCTTGGGGTAAGTGCTGAAGAATTACATGAGATCTTCACTGAATGGAATTCTGGCGAGCTTGACTCCTATCTCATCGAAATTACAAGAGATATCTTCACTAAATATGATCCGGAAACAGGCAAACCTATGGTTGACGTTATTCTTGATTCCGCAGGGCAGAAGGGTACTGGCAAGTGGACAAGCCAAAGCGCACTTGATCTTGGTGTTCCTCTTTCCATTATTACGGAATCCGTGTTCTCTCGTTTTATTTCCGCAATGAAGGACGAGCGTGTAGCTGCTTCTAAGACACTACGCGGTCCTGTTGTTGGCAACTATCAAGGCGACCGTGCGGCGTTCATTGAAGCCGTTCGTAAGGCATTATATGCGAGCAAGATTTGCTCTTATGCACAAGGCTTCGCTCAAATGAGAGCAGCTTCTGAAGAGTACAATTGGAACCTGAACTATGGCGCAATTGCTATGATTTTCCGTGGTGGTTGTATTATTAGAGCACAGTTCCTGCAAAATATTAAAGAAGCATACGATCGTGATGCTGATCTTAAAAACTTGCTGCTTGATTCTTATTTCCAAGGTATTGTTGAAAATTATCAGGGCGCTTGGAGAGAAGTTGTTGCTACGGCTGTTACACGCGGTATTCCTGTTCCTGCGTTCGCATCTGCACTTGCATACTATGATTCATATCGTACAGAACGTTTACCAGCGAATCTGTTGCAAGCTCAGCGTGACTACTTTGGCGCTCACACGTTTAAACGTGTAGACAAAGAAGGCGTATTCCACTATAACTGGTTAGATAATTAATTTATAGATAAAGAAATAAAGTGGTCTAAAAGTGTGGCAGAGAAGTATCCAGTAAAATTGGGTGCTTCTCTGCCACTTTTTATTACTTTTATACCGTATCATCGACAGGTTTCCTGTGTTATTATATGGGGAAGTTTTGACATAAAGTGAGGTAGAATTCATGTACAGCAAGGAAAGTATTCGCAATATCGTGCTGGTTGGTTTCATGGGAACAGGTAAGTCAACAGTTGGTAAGAAGCTAGCGAGGTCTTTATCGTGGTCGTTTATGGATACAGATGCTCAGATTGAAAGCAGAGAGCAGCAGTCGATACCCGAAATTTTCCGTGAACATGGTGAGGCCTATTTTCGCAAAGTGGAAAGTGAAGTTATTGAGCAGGTGATGAATGACAGCAAGCAAGTGGTATCCATGGGCGGTGGCGCAGTATTGCTTGAACGTAATCGTGAACATATGCTTCAGAATGGATTAGTCATAGCTTTAGTTGCTTCAGCAGAAGCTATTATAGAAAGAGTGCAAGGCAATCCAGATCGACCACTGCTACAAGGAGATCTAGCAGAACGTGTACATACGATGATGGAGCAGCGGCGAGGTGTGTATGATTTTGCACCACTTATCATAGATACCGAACAGTGTAGTTCTGAAGAAATTGCTGCACAGATTATGAAGCTGATTGAATAAGGAGAATTGACAATGGTCTCTTATCTCTATATTGGGATCGCAGGATCATTAGGCGCGTTAAGTAGAATGTTAATATCGGACTTGCTTTCTTCGAATGATACTGTATTTCCTTGGGGGACGCTTCTGTGTAACCTGATCGGTTGTTTATTACTTAGTTATTTCACCTTTGCTGCAATGAAACGCTTATCAACACAAGTGAAGCTAATGATTACGACAGGATTTATTGGAGCATTTACAACATTCTCAACATTTAGCGTGGAAACCATACTGCTGCTTGAAGCAGATAAGGTTATAATGGCTTTTACTTATGTGCTTGCTAGTCTGTTAGGTGGGATGATGTTTGCTTGGCTAGGTTATGAGCTTGCTATGCTTGGTAAACGAAGAGGTGAAGCATCTCATGGCTAATGTTCTGTATTCTGTATTACTAGTATGTTTAGGTGGATTTCTTGGAGCGATTGCTCGTTATATTATTTCGACAACAATCAGCAAATCATTTCCAAGTGCTCTGCCATATGGTACACTGACAGTAAACCTTGCTGGCTCATTTGCCCTTGGATTATTGATCGGGAGTGATTGTTCAAGTTCTATGAAACTCCTTATAGGAACTGGTTTCTTAGGTGCTTTTACAACATTCTCTACTTTTACAATAGAAGGATTTAAACTGTTACATAAGGGTAAATGGAACTACTTAATTGTGTATTACGCATTAACTTACATACTTGGCATTATGTTCGCATTTATCGGATATATAGTCGTTCGTTAATATACAACGAGGAGAGAATTAATATATGAAAGCGATTGTTACGAAGACTCAACATTTACAAGGGGAAATTAATGCACTTTCATCCAAGAATTACACGACACGCTATTTGCTTGTAAGTGCGCTTGCAGATGGGATAAGCACAATTCATTATCCAGCACACAGTGAGGATAGCGATGCGATGAGACGTTGTCTGATTGATCTTGGGGCTGAGCTTCAAGAGGATGAAGAGAAGATGACCATTCGTGGCTTCGGAAGTCATCCGAAGGCTATTAAGGAACTGAATGTAGGTAATGCTGGAGCAGTATTACGCTTTCTAATGGGTACTGCATCTCTTCTACCAGAAGTAACCTTTGTTAATACATATCCGGATTCACTTGGTAAACGTCCGCATCAGGATTTGATTAATACGTTAGAACAGATGGGTGTTTCTGTAGAACATCAGAATGGTAGATTACCTATTACGATTCGCGGTGGACAGCCTCGAGGTGGACTTCTGACAGTATCAGGTCATGTATCATCGCAATTCTTAAGTTCTTTATTATTTCTGACTCCACTATTACAAGAAGATACTGAAATTCAGGTGCTGGATGATCTTAAATCCAAGGTCGTCATTGGACAGACGCTAGAAGTACTTGAAGAAGCGGGTATTGTTATTCATGCATCTGACGACTTAATGCATTACCGTATTCCGGGTAGACAGCAATATCAGCCTAGAGACTATGTTGTTCAGGGTGATTATCCGGGGTCAGCAGCAATATTAGCTGCGGCTGCAGTAGTTGATTCTGATGTAAAAGTATTACGTTTGTTCGAGAAATCCAAGCAAGGTGAACGGGCATGTGTCGATGTACTTCGCGCAATGGGTGTTGATTTAACACACCAAGACAGCGTAGTTCATGTGCGTGGTGGTAAGCCGATGATTGCAGGCGAATTTGATGGAGATGACTTCACCGATGCAGTACTAGCTATGGTTGCAGCTGCTGTATTTGCTGAAGGTACATCTAGATTCTATAATGTTGAGAATTTGCGTTACAAGGAATGTGACCGGATTACAGATTATCTCAACGAGTTACGCAAAGCAGGTGCAAGAGTAGAAGAACGTCAAAGTGAAATTATTGTACACGGACGTCCTGAAGGTGTAGAGGGTGGAGTGGAAATTAATGCTCATTATGATCACCGTGTAATTATGGCACTAACCGTTGTTGGATTACGAAGTGCTCAAGGATTAACGATACATGATGCCCATCATGTAGCTAAATCGTATCCTGGGTATTTTGATCATTTAAAGGCTTTAGGTGCGCAGATCGAGCTGATTGAAGAATGACGGTTTTGTGGAAGGGTTTGAAGGTGAGCTTTGCTTTCATACTTATTATTTCTTTGGTGGTAACTAGCACGGTCCTTGCCTATTTATTATTTGGTAAAATAAAGGAAACTTGGGGACATGCCGTATCTTTTAATCCTAGTCAAATAGCTTCCGAGTCAGCTCAGACAGTGGCGCCAAAGCCAGTTCCAACAGTAACTCCAGCACCGGTAGAGAAGCCCCTTTCAGTTCTATTGAAGGCACCAGCTATACATCAACATCCAGAGTTGCCTGCAGGATGTGAAATAACGTCACTCGCTATGATGCTAGGGCATGCGGGATTCACCAAAACAAAACTAGAACTTTATGAAGAAATGCCTAAAGATCCAACACCGATTCAGTGGGATAATAATGGGAATATTAAATATTGGGGAAATCCGAATGCGGGGTATGTTGGTGATGCGACTCCGCGTGCCAAAGGATTCGCGATTTTTCATGAAGGATTGTTCCCCTTGCTTAAAAGCTACATTCCATCAGCGATTGACCTAACACGCCAATCGTTTGATAAATACGAAGAACAGCTCGCCAAAGGGATTCCTGTGCTTGTCTGGACGACGATCGATTTTAAAGTGCCACAGAAATGGGTAGTATGGGACTCTCCACTCGGTCAAGTGAAGACAACATTTAAGGAACATGCGGTGCTACTAGTTGGCTATGATGAAGAATATGTATATGTTAATGATCCAGCGACTGGTCAAGAAGCTAGACAATTGAAGAAGAATGAATTTATCGCAACATGGGTTGCATTAGGTAAGCAAGGGTTGTCCTATAATAAGGAGGGATAAAGAATGAGTTTTGAAAATCCACCACGAGAACAAATTAAGGAAATTCTTGCATCTGCGGGTAATATTGCAGTTGTTGGCTTGTCCGATAATCCAGATCGAACTTCTCATATGGTTGCCAAAGCCATGCAAGCCCGTGGATATCGTATCATTCCTGTGAATCCTGGTAAAACAGAAATTCTCGGTGAAGTATGCTATAAGTCCTTATTAGATATTCCAGAACAAGTTGATATTGTGAATGTATTCCGCCGTGCTGAGGAAGTTGTCCCATTTGCAGAGCAAGCAGTTAAGATTAATGCCAAAGTATTCTGGCTTCAGCTTGGTATCGTAAATGAAGAAGCAGCCAGAATCGCCTCAGAAGCGGGTCTAACGGTGATTATGGATCGCTGTATTAAAGTAGAAGATGCGGTGCTACAGCTGAGAGGCAAATAAGAAGCATTAATAATGCGTATAACATTAAAGAGGTGGTGCAGGAAGCTTATTCTTGTACCACCATTTTGTTTTTTTATCCATGTTTAAATAGTGAAGGAGATTCATTTCGACATGATATAGATTGATTAAGTCTTCTTGTACATATTTTTGGCTCAGACTACAGAGACTATAAACAATAATTCACAAGGAGGATCATGATACGAATGGCGACATACGAGGACTTAGAGAAGAATACTGCTCCTAATCTAGCTGCTGATTTCTTGCCAATAACATCTGTTCTCGGCTCGTCAATGTCAGCTGTAGCGACAGGATTAATTTTGCCCAATGATCATAGTTTGATGGAAGAAGCCAGTGATGAATTTAGAGCAGGGCAAGATCAATCAAATCAATATTCCTTTTAGTTGGAATCCAAGGTGAAGGAGTGAAATCTTCTAAATGAGTGGTAATCAAGCTAATACATCAACAACATCTAATCGGAATCAGTTGACGGGCAAAGAATTAACCTATGTGAAAGATTATTTGTCCTGGGAATTACTCGCAATCAAAAAATGCAATGATGCAGCAAATCGCTGTCAGGATGTACAAATTGCAGATCTTATAAGGGCAACAGGACACAAACACCAGCAGCAGTATCAAACAATTCTATCTTTCTTACAATAATGAATGATGAGGAGGTACCGGGATGCCGACAGAAATTGCTATGCCTCAAACAGGTCAGTTACCTCAGGTTAAAGGTCCTGAGATTAATGATCGCGATTTAATTAATGATATTCTCGCTTACGAAAAGTACTTAACCGACGGTTATAACACTGGCCTAAGTGAAATGCAAATGCCTAGACTTCATCAAGCGATTCAGGATATCTTGATCGATGTGCATAAATCGCAATCTGCGTTATTTGATCTGATGTTCCAAAAAGGCTGGTACAAAATGAAAGCAGCTGAGCAAACTGAGATACAGCAAGCACATCAACAGTTTAGTGGCTACAAGACGCAGTTTCCAAATTAAATAGAAGCTGAGTAGGAAGTCTTGATTCTTATGAATCAGGACTTTTGCTGTTTAGGCGGATTAAATATGAAATTAATTCTAATAGTTTACTTTGACAAACCTAGCATGAGGGATTACCATTTGGTGTAGAGAGGGGGTTATAGTCGTAGTGAATTGGATAGGATTTCTGCAACAGCTAGGCCGATCATTAATGTTGCCCACGATTGCATTACCGCTAGCGGCTGTTCTTCTTTTTCTAGGGACATGGCCATGGGAAGTGATCCATGCTGATTCATTTGGTGATGTTCTCACATTGGCTGGGCAAACTATTTTTACATACTTACCTTATTTATTTGCTGTTGGTGTTGCTTTAGGTCTGACAGAGGCTGCTGCAATTGCAGGAATGTCTGCACTCCTCGGATATTATCTTTACATCGAACTTACTCAGAGCGTACTTGGTCCTGAATTTCAGCTTGGTGTAGTTGGTGGTATTTTGATGGGTGTTATTACTGCTATCATTCATAATCGTTTTAAATCGATCAAATTCCCAGAGTATATTCAATTTTTTGGTGGCCCTAGAATCGTTCCGATCTTTACTGGAATAGCCTCAATCGCTTTCTCCTATCTGACGATATGGATCGGGCGACCTGTTCTAGCGTGGTTATTGCATATCGGACAGGCGATGCTTGATTTGGGCGGATTTGGTGCATTCTTATATGGTGTTATGTCTCGGTTGTTAGTTCCTACAGGCCTTCATCATATTTTGAATAATGTGTTTATGTTTCAGGTTGGATCTTATGAGAATTCGAATGGCTTAATCGTCCAAGGAGATTTAACACGCTTCTTTGAAGGTGATCCGACAGCAGGGATGTACATGGCAGGATTGTATCCCATTATGTTGTTTGCTTTACCTGCGATTGCCTTTGCGATTATTAGAGAGTCACGTGAGGACCTTAAAGGGAAAATCAGAGCAACATTCTTAACCGCTGCACTTGCTTCCTTCTTAACGGGTGTAACCGAACCGATTGAGTTCGCTTTTTTGTTTGTTGCACCGTATTTGTTCTTTCTTCATGCGATATTATCGGGCTTGTCGATGTGGATTGCAACTGCACTTGATATTCATCATGGGTATTCCTATTCCGCGGGTGCCATAGATTATTTGCTTAACTTTCATTTATCCAAAAATGCACTCCTCTTATTGCCAATCGGTCTCCTGTATGGTGCTGTATACTATCTCATGTTTCGCTGGGCGATTCGGAAATTCCGTATTCCTACTCCTGGACGTGAGGAAGGGTCACATTTAGAGGATTGGGCTGATGATATACCATCAAGAGCTCCGCTTGTTGTGCAAGCTCTAGGTGGTAAAGAGAATATATCCAAAATTGATGCCTGTATAACTCGCTTAAGATTAACACTTAATAATGTTAAGCTAATGGATACGAGTGCGCTGCGCAATCTTGGTGCAGTTGGCGTTATTCGGCTTGGTGGAGGTAACGTACAAGTTGTATTTGGTACTTATTCTGAACTGATTCGAGAAGAGATTACCAAGGTGATGCGTAAAGAAATGCTGCTTGTTACATTCCAATCACCTGTGCAAGGTAAGATGATACCACTTTCGGACGTTCCAGATCGTATCTTTGCGGGTAAAATGGTTGGAGGAGGGGTAGCGTTCATTCCTGATCGTGGAGAGCTTCTATCACCTGTTGATGGGACCATTATTCATGTCTATCCTACGCATCATGCTTTAGGTATAGAGACGAAAGAAGGGGTTGAGGTTCTTTTACATATTGGAATTAACACGTCAGATTTACCTGGGGATTGGTTTGACGCTCAGGTGCAAGCAGGAGATGTAGTTACAACAGGTCAATTGCTCATTAAATTCCAATTGGATCAAATTAAGAAGCATTGCACATCACTTGCAACACCGATGGTTATCACGAATTCAAAAATTGTTAAATCTTGGAGCTTTGCACCTTACAAGACTGTTAAAAAGGGACAGAAATCGGTCATGTCTGTAGTGCTGAAAAATAGAGAAGAAATCAGGGGGAACAACTGATGATTAAAGGGATAGGAGCCTCATCAGGCATTGCCATGGGTAAGGCATTCGTCATACCAACATGGGAATGGGATTTTCCGGAGGAAATGATCAATGTTACAGATTTAGCCAAGGAATTTGAGCGGCTTTATAATGGTATTCGTTCTTCTAAGGATGAGCTAGAGGATATCAAGAAAGATATCATCGATGTAGTGGGTAAGGAATCATCGCATATTTTTGATGCTCACCTTGCCATCCTTGAAGATCCAGTATTCATGAGTGAGGTAGAAGCTGTTATACAAAGACAGTACAAGGCAGCTGAAGTTGCGGTGAAGGAAGTCATCGATAAGTTTGTTGAAATGTTTGATTTAATAGATGATGATTACATGAAGGAACGAGCAATTGATATTAAAGATGTTGGTAATCGATTACTCAAGCATTTACTTGGTGATGTAGAGCCCGTAGAGCCACTAACGGATGAGCTTCATATACTCGTGACCAAAGAATTAACTCCTTCTCAAATGGGCAGGCTTGACCCTTCACAAGTGCTTGGTATTGTCACCATGCTGGGTGGGATGAATTCACATACATCTATTATGTCAAGGGCACTATCGATTCCTTACGTGCTGGGCTTAGAAGGAAAGCTGATTCGACCGATTCACACAGGAGATTTTCTTATTATTGATGGTAATGAAGGTAGCGTCTACGTGAATCCAGATACTGAGACAATTGCTAAATATCAGCAGCGTAAGAAAGATTTAATGCAAATTCGTGAGCATCTTCAGAGCTTAACGCATCTTCCATCTGTTACGAAGGATGGACAAGAGATCAAGCTAGAAGCGAATATGAATACCGTAGCAGAGACAAGTGACGCAATGAAATATGGCGCCGCTGGAGTTGGTTTATTTCGCACAGAAGTGCTATTTATGGATAGGAATACATTGCCAAGTGAAGAAGAACAGTTCCTCGTGTATAAGCAAGCAGCCGAGCGGCTAGGGTCTCACCCCCTTGTGATTCGCACGCTGGATATTGGTGGTGACAAGCAATTAGATTACTATCAGCTTGACGAGGAGGAGAATCCTTCCCTAGGTTATCGTGCCATTCGTATTTCGCTTGATATGAAGGATTTGTTCAAGACACAGCTACGAGCAATCTTGCGTGCAGGAGCACATGGCAACGTAAAGCTGATGTATCCAATGATCTCTTCCTTACAGGAGTTAAGGCAAGCGAATGAATTGCTCGCACAAGCCAAGGCTGAACTATTAGCAGCAGGTGTAAGCTTTAACGAAGATATAGAAGTTGGCATCATGATCGAGGTTCCTTCCGCGGCATTAATTGCCGATTTGTTAGCTAAAGAGGTAAGCTTTTTCTCAATCGGGACGAACGATCTTGTTCAATATGTATTAGCAGTCGATCGTATGAATGAGAAGGTTGCACACTTGTATGAGCCTTATCATCCTGCAGTCATTCGCTTATTAAAGTACATTGTCGATTCTGCACGAGACGCAGGTATTCCTGTTGCGGTATGTGGGGAGTTAGCAGGTGATATCAATGCACTTCCAATCTGGCTCGGATTAGGTATTAGAGAGCTTAGTGTATCCGTACAGTCCATCCTAAGTGTTAAACAGCAAATACTTACAAGTGATACAGATGAATGCAAAGAGTTACTATCCCGCGTTCTTAAGTGCACGACAAGCGAAGAGATTAGGAAGCTGCTGCACGAAAATAAGAAAGATCGACTGTCGGTATAATGCCGACAGTTTCTTTTTGTCAATTAAGTGATTACTTGGCAGGAGAATGCAAATTAAAGTCGAAATTAAATAGGGATGCACTTTTCAAAAAGGACGTTGAACCTGGTTCTTATTGAGATTAGAGGTGATTGCTAACAATGGAAAAGTTATGTAGCTGCGGTAACACTGTTGTGGTTCAGCTTAGCACCATTATTTATCATGAATTAATTACCATTGAGAGTGTACCTATTTATGCTTGCAATCATTGTGGTATTAATGAAATACTATCTGAAGTTAAGCTTGATTTGAAGCAGTTAATTGAGAAATATGAAGATCATCAGGATGAGGTATCTATTAAGTATCATGAATTGTCGGAGATCTCATTTTTTTATGTTCAAATCCTAGCTAAGGAATACCATAATTGTACGGTTCAACAATTAATTGAAGAGCGAATTAATGAATTACTTGATACATTTATATTGGCCAAGTCTTTACAAGACATCGAATGGACAGAAGATATTTATAAACGATTGCTCCAATTAAACACATTAAAATCTCAAACTGATGCTACAGTTTCTTAGTTAATTGCGAAAAGTTTACTTTTATCGTATCATAAATGAAACGTACTGAACTGGAAACGAATACACATATTATGAATAATGGAGAGAATGTGCCGTGACCGTAACGATCTATGATGTAGCACGAGAAGCTGGTGTATCAATGGCAACCGTTTCAAGGGTTGTTAATAATAATCCCAATGTAAAGCCACAAACCCGCAAGAAAGTATTTGAAGCGATTGAACGTTTAGGATACCGTCCTAACGCTGTCGCGAGAGGTCTAGCATCTAAGAAAACGACAACTGTAGGTGTTGTCATTCCTGATATTTCTGATTCAATCGTTGCTGAAGTAGCACGTGGAATAGAAGATATCGCGAATATGTACCATTACAATATCATTCTAAGTAATGCTGACAAGAAGAAGGATAAAGAAATTCGCGTTATTAATACACTACTAGAAAAACAGGTAGATGGTTTATTGTTTATGGGTGGAGTCATAACAAACGAGCATCTTGAAGCATTCCGCACATCTTCCGTACCTGTTGTTCTTTGCGGGACAACAGATGAAGATAAAGTTATTCCATCGGTAACGATTGATCACAAACAAGCTGCACATGATGCTGTTAAGCTGATAATTGATCAAGGGCATAAGAAAGTAGCTATGATTTCTGTTACACTTCAAGATCCTGCTACTGGATATGCACGTTATCAAGGATGCAAGGAAGCACTTGAAGAAGCAGGATTAAGTTTACCAGAGGATTATATACGTGTAGGTAACTATCATTATGAATCTGGTATGGAAGCAACCAAATATTTTCTAACATTACCGGAACGCCCAACAGCTATTTTTGCTGCAACCGACGAGATGGCGATTGGCGCTATTCATATGATTCAAGATCATGGACTGCGTGTACCTGAAGATGTGTCTGTCATATCGATTGATAACATTCGAATGGCATCGATGGTTCGGCCACAGCTGACCACGGTTGCACAGCCAATGTATGATATCGGAGCAGTTTCGATGCGGCTACTTACAAAGCTGATGAATAAAGAACAGATAGAACACACACAAATCTTACTACCACATGAAGTGATTAAACGTAATTCGGTGGCTCAAGTTTGAGCCACTTTTTTATTTGAAGAATATTGAGCTGTTTTGTTCTACATTAAAGGAGGAAGCCGTAAGTGAAAGTGAATAAACTAGCTTTAATTGGTGCAATGAAGGAAGAAGTTGAAATGCTGCTTAGCCGCATGGAGAACGTGACTGAAACAAAGAAAGCGGGTATTCTATACCGTGAAGGTCAGTTTTACAATAAGCAAGTTGTTGTATGCATGACTGGTGTTGGTAAGGTTAATGCTGCTGTATGTACACAGCAATTAATTGAGTCATTTCATGTAGATGCTATTATATTTACTGGAGTAGCTGGTGCGTTAGATCCGTCACTTGAAATTGGTGATCTAGTTGTTTCTACTGAGTGCTTACAGCATGATATGGATGTAACTGCACTTGGGTTCAAACGTGGTATTATTCCATATCAAGAGGATTCTGTATTCGTTGCTGATGCAAAGCTTGTTAATCTGGCCAAAGCTTCGTGTGATAAGCTGTTTCCTGGACGAGCAGTATTAGGACGCGTTCTATCAGGCGATCAGTTCGTCGCTAACCCTGAAGTTGTTAGCATGCTACAGCGTGAGTTTGAAGGTGCCTGTGTGGAGATGGAGGGCTCAGCGGTTGCACAGGTATGTGCGATGCATAATATCCCTTACGTTGTGATTAGATCGATGTCAGACAAAGCAGATGGTTCTGCAGAAGTAAACTTTACTGAATTTACTAAGCTAGCTTCACAGAATTCTTACTCGATCGTAGAAGATATGGTGCAAGCAATTAACTAGAAATTTATGTAGTCAGTCATCTAAGCAAAGACACCTGTTAAAGGTATCTTTGCTTTGTTCTGATATAAGGGGCACGGAATATGTCAAAGTTTCGAATTCCTCTGGGGCAATACATCGAATTACTACACAGTTATCTACGTCCTCAGTGGAAAAAGATTAGTTTACTCTTATTCTTACTTCTTTTTTCGATTAGCGCACAATTAATCAATCCCCAAATTATTCGTTATTTTATTGATACATCTAGCACGCAGTCTGATTTATCCAAGCTATGGTATGCAGCGATTCTGTTTATCGGGGTCTCCATACTCCATCAAGTCATTATGATTATTGCTACGTACATAAGTGAGAATGTAGGCTGGATCGCAACAAATCAGTTAAGAAGTAAGGTAGCGGCTCATTGCTTAAACCTTGATATGACATTTCATCGTTCTTACTCATCTGGCACGCTTATTGAGCGTGTGGATGGTGATATTAATGCGCTAGCTAATTTCTTCTCGAACTTTGTTGTGACACTGATGACCAATTTGTTACTGGTAACTGGTATTTTAGTTATGTTCTTTATTGAGGGTTGGCAGGTTGGCTTAGCTATGTTGGTATTCGTAGTGTTCGCTATCTGGTCCATTCAATATGTACGCAAGTTCTCGGTGCCTTACTGGGGTAAAGTAAGGGAAATAAGTGGTGAGTTTTATGGGTTTATTGGCGAACATCTTGAAGGAACAGAGGATACACGTGCTAGTGGAGCTAGTAGTTATGTGATGAATCGTTTTCTGGGGATTCTAAAGCGTTGGTTGCCTGTTCAAAAGCGCGCCATGCTAGGAGCTGCTTCGATATGGGCAACATCGATATTTGTGTTCGCAATAGGTATGGGACTCTCTTTTGCACTAAGTAGTATTTTGTGGGATCAAGGAAGTATTACGATCGGAACAGTTTTTATGATTATTTATTATACAGAGCTTCTTGCAGGTCCAATTGAGAATATTCGGATGCAGATGCAAGATTTGCAGCGAGCAGATGCAAGCATTAGTCGTGTGAAAGAACTACTTGGTATTGAATCACTGATTCAAGATGGAGCTATTCACAATGAATATAATGTGAAGGAAGGGGCTTTATCTGTTCGATTTGATCATGTGTACTTCGGCTATGAAGACGCTCTTACGACGCTTCGTGATATTCATTTTGAACTGAAGGAATGTCAATCATTAGGTATTCTTGGACGAACTGGTAGTGGCAAAACAACCATCTCTAGAATGCTGCTCAGATTCTACGATCCGCGTTCAGGAGGGATATATCTAGATCAGACCGATCTAAGAGATTGGCAAGTACATGATTTACGCAAACGGGTCGGATTCGTCTCCCAGCAGATTGAATTGTTCAGAGGAACCATTCGCGATAATCTAACCTTCTATGATGATGCCATCTCAGATGAACAGATTATTACGATTCTGGAAGAGCTAGAATTAGGTGATTGGCTCAGTGATCAATCCTTAGGGCTAGATACAATGCTTGAGAGTCAAGGCGGTGGATTATCAGCAGGTGAGGCTCAGCTATTAGCGTTTGGTCGTGTGTTTTTAGCTAATCCGGGTGTTATTATTCTTGATGAGGCTTCATCTAGGCTTGATCTAGCGACTGAGCAGAAGATCGAGAGAGCCATTAGTAAACTACTAGAAGGACGTACTTCGATCATTATTGCTCATCGTCTGGCCACAATTGAACGCGTCGATCATATTCTAATTCTTGAGCACGGACAAATTGTTGAGCAGGGTAAGCGATTAAGTCTTATCTCGGATGCTAGCTCTAGATTTTCTCAGCTCTTAGCTGTCGGAATGGAGGAGATCCCGGTATGAGCACGTGGACATTCATGCGTAAGCTAGTGTTTTATCGACCTGTGCTGTTTTTATTGAATATTGTGACATGGGTTACTATTTATTCAATTCCAATTCTGCCTGGACTCGTTACTAAACAATTTTTTGACACACTAGCGGGAACTTCACAATATTCGTTTAGTGTCTGGACCTTGATCATTTTCATGCTTGCGGCTGCTATTGCGAGAGTGATTGCGATCTACATGGGTTTTTTGACAGATTTCAATTTTAGGTTTCGTATTGGTGGTTTAGTTCGCAGAAATTTGCTGCAGCATGTGTTGAAACAACCCGGTGCAAGAGCTATTCCTTGCTCTCCTGGTGAGGCCATAAGCCAATTTCGGGATGATGTAGGGCAAATTGAGGAAACTGCTAGTTGGATAGCAGATGTGATTGGCATCCTGTTCTTCTCCGTTGGAGCCTTTATTATTCTACTGAATATTAACGCGGAGCTTACACTATGGGTATTCCTACCTTTGGTGGTTATCATTACTATTGCTCAGATGTCGACCGCATTATTGCATAAATATCGTGCTGCAAGTAGAGCGTCCACTGCTGGAGTAACAGAAGCTATAAGTGAAATGTTCAGTTCTGTTCAAGCGATACAGGTTGCAAGTGCGCAGAAACGAGTCATCCATCGATTTGAGCAACTCAATGATCGCAGACGTTTTTCGGTATTGAAAGATAAGTTATTTACTCAGCTATTAAATTCAATTTTTGCGAATATGTCGAGTATCGGTATTGGTTTAGTTCTTCTGCTTGCTGCAAAGGAAATTCAGGCAGGTAGCTTTTCTATTGGAGATTTTGCTATTTTCGTGTATTACTTAACGATGGTCACTGACTTTATTCAACGATTGGGCAAATTTCTAACCTTCTACAAGCAGACTAGTGTATCGAAGACTCGTTTGGAGCATTTACTACAGGGGGCCAAGGTTAATAAGTTAGTGGAATCGCATCCCCTGTATTTACGGACTCCCCATCCCGAGCCTGAACCAATGATCAAACGTGCAGAAGATCGTCTTGAGCTCGTAGAGGTAAATTCTTTGACCTACCATTATCCTGGATCGAATAGAGGCGTAGAGTCCATAAATCTTCATATTCCACGTCATTCATTTACGGTCATAACAGGTAGGATTGGCTCTGGTAAAACTACACTAGTTCGAACTCTGCTCGGCTTATTACCCCATGAACAGGGGGATATTCGCTGGAATGGTGAAGTTGTAGAAGATCCTGGATCATTCTTTATTTCACCTAGGAGTGCTTATACACCACAGGTACCTAGGCTCTATAGTGAAACGTTAAGGCAGAATATCCTTTTAGGCTTACCAGATGAACCTGAAACGCTAAGTACTGCTATTCATATGGCTGTGATGGAGTGGGATGTATTAGAGCTTGAGAATGGACTGGATACTCTAAATAGGACCTCGTGGGGTCAAGCTGTCTGGAGGTCAAATACAGCGTGCAGCAGCTGCACGTATGTTCGTGAGAGATGCGGAACTGCTCGTGTTCGATGATTTATCTAGTGCACTGGATGTTGCTACTGAGCAACTACTTTGGGATCGACTCTTTGCTAACAATAGGGCAACATATTTGGTCGTCTCACATCGCAAGGCTGCGTTAAAACATGCGGATCATATTATTGTATTAAAGGATGGTAAGGTTGAAGCAGAAGGGACACTGACACATCTACTCCATACATCAGAAGAAATGCGGCTTTTGTGGACTGGTGACGGGGATGTAGAGGGAAATTGTAGAGTGAAAAGTAAAGAGTGAAAAGTAAAGAGTGAAAAGTAAAGAGTGAAAATAAGCGCCTGCTTATCCGTTAGTTCGGTTAAGCAGGCGATTTGTATAATTGATCGAATATTTACATTATTTTAAATACATAAGTGCTAATTCTTTTATTTCGCGATTCTTATTTGTAATGATAGTTCTTCGTGGCATAGGCTCCCATTTGTAAATAGGGTCAAGCCATGTAGTTGGAAGCGGCCATATACTGTCCTTGGCGTGTTGTGTGAGCCAAGCATCGGGAAGTGAAAGCTCTTGATTTATTGTAAGCTGTGAAGAGAGAGTATGGTCTGTCATTTCTAACCACAGTAAGCTCCACGCTCTTGGTACGACACGCCAAATGTCGTAACCGCCTCCACCTAATGCAATCCACTTGCCATCACAATAATCATGTGCGTACTGATGAATGAGCTGAGGCATACGACGATAGATGTCCATAGAGCAATGAATATGGGCGAGCGGATCAAATGCGTGCGCGTCACAGCCATGCTGGGATACAATGACATCTGGCCTGAACTGCTTTACAACCGTGTCGAGTGCATCCTCGAAGCATTCCATCCAAGAGTCATCTTCTGTATAGGGTTCGATTGGTATATTGACTGATTTCCCAAAGGCATCACCTGTTCCGCGTTCGCCAACGCCGCCTGTCCCAGGGAACAAGTACTTACCGGTTTCATGTATCGAAAGCGTACATACGTCTGAATCCGTATAGAATTCCCACTGAACACCATCTCCATGATGGACATCTGTATCAATGTATAGTACTTTGCATCCATACTTCTGCTTAATATAAGATATCGTTGCGGAAGCATCGTTATAGATGCAGAAACCAGCACCTTTATTATGTAAAGCATGGTGGAGTCCTCCGCCAAGATGCAGAGCATGTGGATGCTGACCTGACATGACGAGTTCGGCAGCCTGTATCGATCCACCTACGATCATGGAAGCTGCTTGATGCATACCTTCGAAGAAAGGTGTATCTTCTGTATCAAGTCCATATTGTGCTGCTCTTCGTTGCCATTGATCGGATGGATTAAGAATGCTTAGCTGTTTAACGGCTTCTACATAATCCTTGCTATGAACCAAATGGAGCTCACTATCTTCTGCGAATCGAGGTGTTACAATTGCAGCAGGGTCAAGTGCATCGATTTGTCGAAGGAGTTCGACAGTCAGTAGTAATCGTTTCTGATTAAAGGGATGCTCTTCATAAAATCGATAACGAGCTTCATGCTCATTAAAAATAAAAACAGGTGAACTGTTATTATTGTTCATCAACTCATCTCCCCTTACCCTAATACATAAACCGTCGTTGAAAACGGATTTGATCGAATTGTTCCACAGAGGAGAGGGGTACTCGTTTACCTATACGAACCATTAGACAATTCGCTGGGTGAGAGCAAATCTCGGGATCATCGGTTGCGCACCATTCCATATCTACACATTTCATTAGTTTTTCCATCATTTTACGATAGTCCCATACATTTAATCCTGTTTTCTCAAGATCCCAGTGCCAATAATACTCCGTTGTAAAGGTAATGACGTTCTCGAGTTGCTCATCCTCAAATGCGAGACGGATCATTTTCTTACCTAGGCCTAGGCCTCGATAATCATCTGCCATCTCAATCGCACCAAGCTCAATCAAGTCTATCATATTGCCCTGCGACCAGCGTTCAATGGGGTCAGGGTAATGGAAGGTGACGTAACCAACAATTGTATTACTGGACCTCGATATAATAATACGCCCCTCTGGAAGAGCTGCAATCTCAATTAAAGCCTCAAGTTGGTCTTTAGGCCTGCGGAATGAATCAAGATCGGCATGCATTTGAAGCGTTTGCAGGTGTTCAGGAGTGACAGGTCCCTCAACGATAATCTCTGAATTTCTATCACTTGCTTGCATCGTTATGGAGTGATATATTTTGCGGTGCTCCATCTTTTAGACTCCTTTTTTATGAAGACTCTTTGTAATTACTTATAACATAGATTAATTAGAAATGAAATTGGAATAGGCAAAAATAGGGTGGTATGCTATAATAATTTTGCTATAATTCAATATCTTCTGACAACTTTGTGAACAAGCTTTAAAAATGGATTAACCTAATTTTTTTGTTTAAGAGACATTATAGGATAGCTCGTTATGTAAGCGTTTTATCAATAGTTAGGAGGAATCGGAGAATGGAGCAACAGAGTATAGAGATTATTGAGGCTACGGCTACAAATCCCAATATGAAAAATTATGAAGAAGAGAGACAGAATTTCTCTTGGGAGGAAGTTCAGAAGAATTTTACTTGGAATGAAACTGGCAAAGTGAATATGGCGTATGAAGCGATTGATCGACATACAGAAACCTCGCGCGCTAACAAAGTCGCACTGCACTATAGTGACGATAAAAGAGATGAAAGCTATACATTCGAGCAAATGAAGCTGAATTCGAACAAGTTCGGAAATGTACTTCGCAAGCTGGATATAGTGAAAGGTGATCGCGTATTTATTTTCATGCCGCGGACTCCTGAACTTTATTTTTCATTTCTAGGAGCTATTAAAATTGGTGCAATTGTAGGTCCATTGTTCGAGGCATTTATGGAAATGGCCGTTCGTGATCGTTTGCAGAATTCCGAAGCTGTTGCAATCATTACTACTCCAGCGCTTCTATCACGTGTCCCGGCCTCTGAACTCCCGAATCTGAAGCATATCATTGTTGTGGGTCAAGATGTGGAGGCAGGCGAAGGGATTGTCGATTACTATAAGGAAATGGCAGAAGCTTCTGATGAACTTGCAATTGAATGGGTTGACCGTGAAGACGGATTAATCCTTCATTATACCTCTGGGTCGACAGGCAAGCCGAAGGGCATTTGCCACGCTCATAATGCAATGATTCAGCACTACTATACAGGTAAGACTGTGCTTGACCTTAAGGAAGATGATGTATATTGGTGTAATGCTGATCCGGGCTGGGTAACTGGAACCTCGTATGGTATATTCGCACCATGGCTGAACGGTGCGACGAATGTGATTCGAGGAGGCCGATTCTCTCCAACTGATTGGTATGGCACGATCCAAAAATATAAGATTACGATTTGGTACAGCTCACCAACTGCACTTCGCATGTTAATGGGTGCTGGCGATGAGATGGTTCAGCAATTTGATTTATCATCCTTACGTCATATTCTAAGTGTTGGTGAACCGCTCAATCCTGAAGTTGTTCGTTGGGGACTTAAGGTATATGGTCAACGCATTCATGATACATGGTGGATGACGGAAACTGGTGGTCATTTAATTTGTAACTATCCAGCGATGGCAATTAAGCCAGGCTCCATGGGCCGTCCGATTCCTGGCACTGATGCAGCGATTATTGATGATAATGGGAATGTGCTTCCTCCATATCGAATGGGTAATCTAGCAATTAAGACACCATGGCCTTCCATGATGCGTAAAGTATGGAATAACCAAGCGAAGTTTGATGAGTATTTCCGCATTCCAGGGTGGTACATCTCTGGTGATTCAGCTTATTGTGATGAGGACGGTTATTTCTGGTTCCAAGGTCGTATTGATGATGTTATTAATACAGCAGGCGAGAGAGTAGGTCCATTTGAGGTTGAAAGTAAACTTATTGAGCATCCTGCAGTTGCAGAAGCGGGGGTTATTGGTAAGCCTGATCCAATTCGTGGCGAGATCATCAAGGCTTTCATTGGTTTACGTGATGGCTATACACCTTCAGACGAGCTAAGAGCAGATATCGCAAAATTCGTTAAAGAAGGTTTGTCAGCTCATGCTGCACCACGTGAGATTGAGTTCAAAGATAAATTACCGAAAACACGTTCAGGTAAAATTATGCGTCGTGTGCTTAAAGCTTGGGAGCTTGGTCTTCCAACAGGTGATTTGTCTACGATTGAGGACTAATATACGAACTTATACTTTTTAACATAAGAATAACCCCTTGCACTCCATTTAATTAGGAATGCAAGGGGTTGTTTGTTATTATTTGAAATTAATTGTTGCTGAAGGAGCAGACTCACCAGCTTCATTCTCAGCTGTCAGCTTGTAGTAGCCAGAGAATGTAAGTCCAATATATAAATATTGTTTAGAGTTTGCGCCCTTAATCGTTCCAACCTTCTCAAAATCGCCATCTTCAGTTTCACTGAAGTAAAGGTTGTATTGTTGTACTTGGTCTTTGGCATTATTTGGTTTCCAGTGGAAGACAAGAGCAACGCCATTCGGTTCTACCTTAATACCCGTTGGTGAAGCAGGTGCTTCGAAGACGGGACCATCTTCTTTGGGCTGCTCGGTGTCTGAAGGATTATCACCATTATCAGTACCACTACCTTCATTTGGCAAAGTGGATGGATTCGGCAGTAATCCCGGATCAATGTGCATACCGTCTGTATTAACGGCATTACTTGGCCCAGATTCTTTACCAGCAACATCTACCGCTGTAACGAAATACGTATATGTGCTTCCAGGTGTGATTGGATTTGTGATCTTTGTTTCAGCACCTGCAAGTACAACCTGACCTTTAAGTAAGTAATAATTTCCAATATTTTTGGATCGGTAAATGCGATAGCCCACAACATCCTCCGATGAGCTTGCTTGGAACGTAATCACAGCATTCTCACCAGTTGTTGTAACTAGAACTGAGCTAGGTGGATTAGGTGCACTACCATCATCTACACGTGGATCTGGCTCTTGTGGTGCAGCAGAATCATAGTCGAGTGGCTTATAAGATTCAAGAGGTCTCCGACTTTTACTAGGTAGTTTAGGCAGAATCTCTTCCAATTTCTTCATGATCTCGTTGATCGGTTTTTCACGTAGAATGACAACTTTTTCTGTTATGAATTCATCAGGTGTCAACGGATTAGCAATGTAATTAAGTCCCTTGTAAGAGATAATTTTGGCTTTGGTCATCATATTATCTTCTTCGGTTGGTAAGTACTTCCGATTGAAAATATCAGTAACTTGAAGCTTAGCTTCTTTCGTTAAATTATTTGGTAGCTTACCGGAAACAGAAGAAACAGTTGCTGACACAATGTTATCTGGTTTAACGAAGCTCTTTGCTTGGAAAAGCTCTGGCTTCTTTTCATACGCTTCATTCATAACTTTAGACCAAATCTCCATCGCATGTTTAGTTTCGCCATTCTTGGAGCTAAGTGTATTGATGGATTTCTCGAACCCAATCCACACACCAACTGTAATATCTGGCGAATAGCCCATAAACCATGCATCAGAGTCATCTTGCGTTGAACCAGTTTTACCTACGAATGGTATTTTATCTTTATATTTGAATTGCTTGTTTACATGTCCACCGGTTCCTTGCGAAATGACGGTTCGCATCATATCGGTTATAAGGTAAGCTGTTTGCTCTGAGAACACATTGGTTGATTTGAGATTATGTGTATAGATTGACTTACCTTCAGAATCCTTGATGGAACGAATCATATAGGCCGGGTTGTAATCGCCATGATTAGACATCGTTGCATATGCATTCGTCATTTCCTTGACTGTAACACCCTTGGATAATCCACCAATTACACCTGTTTGGGCTTGAAGATCCTGTTTACCAAGAGAAGTAACACCCATTTGTCTTGCGAAATTCCAAGCATTCTCGATTCCAATCATCTCGTTGAATATTTTAAGTGCTGGAATATTATAAGATTGATCTAGGGCTTTACGAGCTGTAATTAACCCGTGAAACTTCTTATCGTGATTCTGTGGAATATGAAAGCCCTTCTGGCCGTCTTTCATAATCATAGGGATATCATCAATGATTGAGCCTGGTTGAATTAAGCCTTGTTCCATTGCTGGAATATAAGCTGCAACAGGTTTCATGACAGAACCTGGTTGGCGATAAGCTTGAGTTGCGTGATTAAGCTGTTCATCACCAAAGCTTCGTCCTTCGATCATACCGAGAATAGCACTAGTTTTAGAGTCGAGCATGATAGCTCCAACTTGTTCAATTCCCTTTACTTTATCCTCAGGAGAGAAGTTCTTCTTATTCTCAGCTATGCTGCGCATGGAGTCATAGATCGTTTTATCAATAGTCGTGTAGACTTGATAACCACCATGTAGAAGCTGTTGGTGCATTTTCTCATATGCTTTGCTGTATTTATCTTTATCCTTCTCAGGATCAAGATCAGGGTACTGCATTTTAGTCAGAATGTCGGTTGCCTGTTTTTCCGCTTCTATCATCAGGAATGGATATGTATTATAGGCTTTCTTACTTGGTTTGGCTAAAGAACCATAGAGATCAAAAGCAAGTGCTGTTTGATATTCTGCTTCTGTAATTTTGTTCTCTTGTAACATGCGCTTGAGCACAAGCTTCTGACGCTCGACTGCGGATTTGAAGCCTTCTGAATTGAATTTGCCATCACCAGCAAACGCTGAGAAGTTACTAGGTTGCTGCGGTAGCCCGGCGAGATATGCTGCTTGGGCTATATTGATTTTGGATAAGTCCTCGATATCAAAAATACCTTTGGCGGCAGCTTTAATTCCATATAGATTGTATCCAGTCGAACCGTTACCATATGGGATTTTATTTAAATATGCCAGTAATATTTGATCCTTGGACATCATTCTTTCCATCCGCAAAGAGAGTAGGATTTCTTTGGCTTTACGATCTGCTTCTTTATCCAAGGTTAAGAATACGATCCGTGCAAGCTGTTGTGTAATCGTACTGCCGCCAGTTTGGACTTGCTCATTCAGTATTTTCTGCTTAACAGCACGAACTAACCCTGAAATATCGATACCATAGTGTTCATAAAAGTCTTTATCTTCGATGGATAATACAGCATCGAGTACAACCTGCGGTATTTCTTTCAATTCAGCTAGCCGCCGGTCTTCCTCTGTGCGAAGTTGGCCAATCATTTGATCGTCTTTGTTAAAATAAACAAATCCAGTGATCGCATTTTGCTGCATTTCATGTTGCATATCTTGTTTGGTGCGAACTGGATCATCCTTGACAAGCGCACTAACATATCCGAAAGCTAGAGCGCCGCCAAAAAAGCAGGCTGTCAATCCGGTAATAAATAGCCATTTAATCGTGAACAATGTCCACTTCCCGGTTTTGCGAACGCCTGGTTTTTTGGTAAAATTGGTCAGTTTCCCCATAAGTTTATATGATTCCTCCTTAAACGAGCCGGTCTAATTATACCATAAAAGGGAATTACGGGACAGCAGGTTGGTAAACGTAAATTCGCGAATGTGAAGCTGGTATAACAACAACAAACCCCTTAGCTTATAATCTGGCTAAGGGGTTTGTATGTATATAATCAAGGGAATTCAATTTCATCGTCCTAGGAAGGCAACATTCTTAATAACGCAAAAAAACGTCAATAGACGCATTGAATACACACAAGATTGATGTTATAATCAAAGTTGATGATTAAGTCAATTATGTTAACGGATATTTTTATCCTATCATAATTATAGCATCTTGAGATCAGGTTGTCAATAAGCGTGTGCAGGATGTTAATTTTTGGGTTTATTTTTTGAAGGGGGCGATTGAATGAGTAAGACAGATCGTGATTGGCTTGAAGAACAACAGCGTGTAGATGAGGTAACAATGCAAATCAGTGAGCAAATTGGGGAATTGAACGAGAAGCTTGGGTTTGTCAAAACGGATGTAGTTGATTTTCGCAAGCATTTCTGGGAAGAGGTTACCGTCGATTTTAGCTCAGCTGATGATATTATCGAAACGCATGTTAGTTTAAAGCAGCAGTCAGAGGTTCTCTCAGAGCGAGAGCGTAGCTATCGCCATGCCGCTGCAACGCTGAAGAAGCTAACTCGGCTTGAGAAATCCCCTTATTTTGGCCGAATTGATTTTAAAGAAGCCGGCTCGAATAATATTGAAACGGTTTATCTTGGGATCGGGTCTTTCCTGAATGAGCAGGATGAAACGTTCTTGATTTACGATTGGAGAGCTCCATTATCTAGTCTCTATTATGATTATTCTCCTGGCGATGCAGCGTATGAAACGCCTGATGGTAAAATTACAGGTGAAATGCTGCTAAAGCGTCAGTTTGTTATTCGCGATCAGGAAATCAAATTATTGTTTGATACGGGTGTGACGATAGGCGACGAGCTTCTTCAGCAGGTGCTTAGCCGTACATCGGATGCACAAATGAAAAGTATTGTGGCGACAATCCAAAAGGAACAGAATCGGATTATTCGAAATGACCGAAGTCGAATGCTGATCGTACAAGGTGCTGCAGGGAGTGGCAAAACTTCTTCAGCTTTGCAGCGAGTGGCTTATTTATTGTATAAGAATAGAGAAACGCTTAAATCCGATCAAATGGTGCTATTCTCGCCAAACCCAATGTTCAATAGCTATGTCTCAACTGTCCTTCCTGAGCTAGGCGAAGAGAGCATGCAGCAGACGACATTTCAGGCTTATTTGGAACGAAGGCTGGGTGAGGAATTTCAGTTAGGAGATTCTTTTAATCAGCTTGAATATATACTTGGCTCTGATGATACACCAGGATATGCAGCAAGAATTGATGGGATCCGATTCAAGTCATCGTTAGCTTTCATGCAGACGATTCTTAATTATGAAACTGAACTTCAACAAGAGGGAATGATTTTTAACGCCATTTCATTCATGGGACGCGATATTGTATCCTCTAAACGTATGGTTAATCGTTTCTACGAGTTCGATCCAACGATTCGTATAACGAATCGAATTGTACTGCTCCGAGATTGGCTGTTGAAAGAATTAACTGCTTTCGAACAAACACAGCTTAATGCAACATGGGTAGAGGATGAGATCGAATTGCTTGAGCCTGAAGATTATCATAGAGCCTATAAGCGACTTCGTCAGTTGCAGGATGGCAAAGGTGTTTCATTCGATGACTTTGAGGCTGAGCGAGTGCTGCTAGCACGTGTTGTCGTAAAAGAACGGCTTAAGCCAATTCGAAATGAGATCAAACAGCTCAGTTTTGTAAATTTGAAGTCCATTTATGGACAGTTGTTTAAGAATAACCTATTATACTCTCGTATTGCAGCAGATGAGAGCTTACCATTTTCTTGGAATGAAATTTGCCAATACACAATTAGCAAGTTAGAACAACAGGAACTCGATTATGAAGATGCGACACCATTTCTTTTTCTGCAGGATCTAATACTTGGTTTTCAAACTAATACTTCTGTCCGTCATGTTATTGTGGATGAAGCGCAGGATTACTCGCCATTCCAATTTGAATTTCTGAAACGCTTGTTCCCGCGTAGTCGAATGACTGCACTTGGTGATTTGAACCAAGCGATCTATGTTCATTCCTCAGCGATGCAATCCTATGAACCGTTGATCGGGCTTTATGGGGCAGACCAAACGGAGTTAATTCAGTTGATGCAAAGTTACCGATCAACTAGGGAAATTGTTGAATTTACACGCGGGATGGTACCGGGCGGGGAACATATAGTTCCGTTTAATCGAAGTGGTGACATACCGGTAGTTAGAATGAAATCGAACACTGAAGAGTTAATTCAAGGTATTGTTGATGACGTGACGAGGCTTCAGGCGGAGGGCTATGAGTCGATCGCGATTATTTGCAAAACTGCAAATGAAAGTACCGCAGTCTACGATAGATTAAATGAAACAGTACCTGTGAGATCCATAACGAAGTTTACACCAACCTTTGAGAAAGGGGTACTCGTTGTTCCTTCCTATCTTGCTAAAGGTGTTGAGTTTGATGCGGTGATTATCTATAACGGTTCTAAGGAACAATATGGCCGTGAAAGTGAGCGTAAGCTATTCTATACAGCTTGTACAAGGGCAATGCATCTCTTACGCATCTATGTAGTTGGTGAACTGAGCCCATTTATCTCTGATCAAGAGCCGAATACCTATACGCTAGAACAAGAAGAAACGGCTTCGTCGTCCTTATAAGACGGAAATGTTTCTTAAGTTGATACTCAGCGTTTATGATCTGAAAGTTATAAATTCTATATCGAATCAATTTCATAATACCTTTTAATGGTTTCAATGAGTTATGAAATTGATTCTATCACTAAACAAAAACAAGCCCAAGTTGCATATGCAACTTGGGCTTGTAATAATTCGAAATAAGCTTTGAGATTAACGTGAGTACCACTCAATGATAAGCTTGTCATTGATTTCTTGTGGCAATTCTGAACGCTCAGGAAGACGAACGAATTTACCTTCTACTGCAGCATCATTTGCTTCCAAATAAGCTGGCAAGTAGTTACGGTTAGCAATAGCTTCTTTAACTACTGAAAGACCACGACTTCTTTCACGAAGGCTGACTACATCACCAACTGATACTAGGTAGGATGCAATGTCAACTTTTTTGCCGTTTACAGTCACGTGACCGTGGGAAACGAGTTGACGTGCGCCTGCACGGGAGTTGGATAGACCAAGACGATAAACCAAGTTGTCTAGACGTCTTTCTAGCATAATCATGAAGTTTTCACCGGAAACACCTTGCATTTTGGAAGCTTTAACGTAAAGGTTTTTAAATTGCTTTTCATTTAAGCCATACATATGACGAAGCTTTTGCTTCTCTTGTAGTTGAATTCCGTATTCGCTCATTTTTCTGCGTTGGTTAGGACCGTGCTGACCTGGAGGGAAAGCGCGCTTCAATTCTTTACCAGTACCGCTTAGGGAAATACCCAAACGACGGCTTAATTTAAATTTAGGACCTGTATAACGTGACATGAAATGTAATCTCCTTTTTCACCTATATTATGGTTTTGGTTGTATAGAGGCGAAGTGTCTTGTGCTAATTTTGTTTACGGCGATGTAATTGCAATACGCCTCTGACAAGCTTTCAGCCGCTGTCTTGTCAGCAACAAAATTAGAGAGGGTGGACACAGGTGCTTTTCACCGAAAACTTGTTTAGTACTCGACTTCATATTCTATAAAAAAAACTTCAATCTGTCAAGTTTGTACATTAACTAGATTCTGACAGTTTAATGAATAATAAGTATTAACAAACTATTATGTAAAAATATTTTTATAGTGCATATTTCCTAAATAAATAGTAAGATATAAAATAATGATTCTAATGTTATCAGAAGAGTTTGTAAAGGAGTTTCGGTATGAATCAATGTCGTGAGCTGCTGCAAAAGAAGGATTCGGGATCCAATCTAGAACCGCAGAATACAACTCCATATAAGCTGACTGTGTCTGTAACGGCTTGGGAAACTGAAGCTCAAATCAAAGATACGCTTCGGATTTCCTTAGAGAAGTGGATGACTGTGCAAACTCCGACACATGTAAGATTTAATGGTTCTATTGTCCTATTAGATCTTGATAAACAAGTTGTTGCCAGCTACATTGCTGAAGGTCATGATGTCTTAGTACCTAGTTTGGGTCAAAGTTGGCAGGGTAATGTGTTTGGAGTAAATCCAATAGATGATTGCTTTAGAAGTCAATTTGCTGCTTGTTGTGAAATTATTCTCGACAGTCAGAAGAAAAAGTTATCATACAAGATCGCCGCGATTCCTGTTATACTAAGTAACGGCGAATGTCTAGGTGTTCTAGGTTTTGTTGGTGACTCAGAACTCAATAAACAAAATATCGATTATTTATTATATTTATATACGTTTGGCATGGCATGGATAAGTGATTCTACTTTGAAAATAGAGGAAGAACTTACTAGTGCTTATACTCGTGAAATTAAGAAACAAGAAATGCTGATTCTTTCGGCTAAACGTCTTCATGCACTAATTGATACGGATTCTGTTTTGATGGAAGTGGTTAATAACATCAAAGCTGTGTTCCCAAAAGTGACAATGGAGGTTTTCTTGTCACAAGATTACCAAAGCACGAATGAGCTAATCAAACCTCTTGATTTTCAGGGGATGGATAATCGTGCATGTACACGTGCTTTCATGGATGGACAAATTGTAATACAACGGAGTTTAACAAACAAGTCAGATATGTATGTAGCCGTTCCGCTTTCTGGTAAACAGGGTGTATATGGCGTTTTGTATCTTGAATGTGAAGATTCTGTGTTGGAAGATAGTGATATACAGTTTATTTCTATGCTGGCTGATTTTGGCGGCGCATCATTAGAAAATGCTAAGTTATATGAACAATCTTATATGCTGATTAATGAGCTTAGATTAATAAATGAAATCACCCAAAGACTGAATCAGAGTCTGAGTCTAAATGAAATTTTTAGCTTTGTATCATCTGAGTTAGTTGAGATCTTTGGAGCGGAATACTTCTGCATCTTACAAAAGGACAAAGAAGGCGATCAGTTAACTGTACAAGCGAGTAACTTGCCTGAAATGTTCCAAGAGAATTTCACTGTTAATAATGGCTTCTCGGGTGTGATGTTCGCAACCAAAGAGCCTGTCATAATTTCGGATTATTGGGTGAATCCCAAAGTGAAATCTAAGCTGATGGAGCTGACGAAATCACGATCCTTGATTGCTTCTCCGATCATTGTGAAGGAGGAAGTAATGGGTGTAATTCTTGTTGTACATCAAAAACCTAATTTCTTTTCTTACGACAATTATAAGCTGTTACAAATGCTTTCCGGTCATATTGGACTGGCAATGACGAATGCGTCCTTGCATTCCGAGGTGAAGCGGATGGTGATCACAGATAATTTAACGGGTCTGAATGTTCGACATGTGTTGGACGAGCAGATTAATGTATCGCAGAAAAAAGATTTTTGTGGATCTTTTATCTTGATCGATATCGATAATTTTAAGAATGTGAATGATACATATGGGCATCAAGTTGGGGACCAAATATTAGTTCAAGTGTCCGCAATTATCAAAAATTCGATTCGAGATCACGATGTTGCTGCGAGATGGGGAGGCGAGGAACTCGCTGTTTATTTCCCTCAAATCAACAAAGAGCAATCACTCCGAATTGCTGATCGGATTCGTATGAAAGTAATGAAAGAAACCCATCCATTTGTTACTATATCCTGCGGGGTATCAGATTGGAATTGGGAGGATAATAATATAAGCGTGGAATCTTTGTTTTACAAAGCAGACATGGCACTATATATAGCCAAGAATAGTGGTAAGAATCAGATTATTGTTGATTCTGCCTCACACTAACGTCGGTGTCAGCAGGTAGTAACGGCGAGCGAAATGGAGTTACTGATTTTGACTAAAAAAACAAAAAATTGGCTGATTGCGCTAGCGGTAATTGTCCTAATCACCGTAGGCATGATCGTGTTGAATAATGTAGATTTGTCGCGGATTTCGGTGTATTTAGTTTCACTAGGTATATTTGGGATGATACTTGGTATCTTATCCGTCTACTTACAAACGTTTTTTCCGTTCGTACCGTTCGTCTTATTAGCCGGTGCGAACGTTGCTATTTTTGGGATGGTACTCGGCGTTACTATCAATTACGTGATGGCGTGTTTAGGAGCGACTACAGTTTTTTTTCTAGCACGTAAACTAGGCTTTGAATGGGTAGACAAAAAAATAAGTAAATATCCTATGGTTCGGGCTTTCAACGAAAGATTAGGTGAACGTGGATTTTTCTACATTTTGTTAGGTAGGTTAATTCCGATCATTCCATCTTCTGCAATTTCTTTAGGTGCAGGGGTAAGTAAAATAAGTATACGCTCCTACATGGCAGGAACATGGATTGGCAAAATTCCCATTGTCATACTAGAGTCATTAATTGCACATGATGTCATTTATTTTAAAGAAAACAAAGCCAGATTGTTGCTTCTGGTTGTGATTTTCGCCATTCTAATGTTAATTGGTAATTTTGTTAAAGGTAAAATGGTTTCCAAAAAAGAAAATAATATTGTCTGATCCATATTAAAAGATGTGATCATAGAACATATTATGAAGAGGGTATATAATAATTTAAGGTAAATAGGAAATTTTATCTTGATGTAACATTGTGAACAAGGTATCATGAAGTAAGGAAATAATTTTAAGATAATTTTAGGAGGTACCTCCATGTCTAACTCAAATAACGCAGCAATTGTAGAAATTTCTCAAACTGCAGGTCAGTTCAGATCATCGATTGTTCTTCAGTACGATAATAAGTATATCGACGTGAAAAGTATCCTAGGCCTATTTACAACCTTGCTTGACGCACATGCTTACGATCTACATGTTCATGGTCCAGATGAAGCTGAAGCTAAGCAAGCAATGTTAGATGTGTTTGCTAAACACAACTTGAATGTCAAGATAGTTTCAGAATAACAGGTATTGGAAGGTATTCTCAGACTGATGAGAATACCTTTTTAAGTTTATAAGAAAGTATAAAATTTCACACGTATCTTTACTCTTATATACTTATGTAACGTATCCGTCTTTATAAAACCGTTTCTTATGAGTATCAATTATGCTGTTTACATACGCTTGAACTTAAAAATGCATTTTTCTAATAAAGACAATGAAAAGGTTTCTTATAGATGGTATGGAAAACTTGTATATTCCCGCAGTTTCGACTAATATAATGCTTATAGAGGTATGGATGATAGGTACAAGGGGGAAGAATAAATGTCTTCATCAGAAATGTTGCTTGAATTAAATCAGAAGGCGCTCCTTCTTCTTCAAGAGGATGCGAATAAAATAGAGAAGCTGATCGAAGTGCAGATGGAGAATTTGACGACTCGTCAATGTCCGTTGTACGAAGAAGTGCTGGATACTCAAATGTACGGATTCTCACGAGAAATTGATTTTGCCATTAGAGCAGGATTAATATCGGAGAATACAGGGAGAGAGTTGCTTAGTCGATTAGAGCGAAATCTTGCTATGTTATACGAAGCTTTAAATTACAAATAGCAGCCCCAAGCCGCACTTAGATTGCGGAAGGGGTTGTTTTTTTTATGAAAGCTCCTTCTTTCATTGAAAGCGCTGTAAGTATTTTTTTGTCATCAAATTGTTTGAGGTCGCATACACTTGCTTTCACAAAATGTAGGCAGTACAATATATATACGTCTAGTACAAGGGAGTGTGATCCGAGTGTCTGAAGACAAACAAACAGGAATTATTCGTATATCAGATGATGTAGTGGCAACGATCGCCGGGCTCGCTGCGATGGAAACACCAGGCATAACAGCAATGTCAGGAGGCATTTCGGAAGGTCTGGCTAAGCGTCTGACTGGTAAGAACGTTCAAAAGGGTGTTACAGTTGAGGTCGGTCAGGTTGAAGCTGCGATAGACCTCAGAGTCATTGTTCAATTTGGTGTTAAAGTTCATGAAGTATGTCGTGAGTTACAACAGAATGTTCGCGAAGCGTTAGAGAATATGACTGGACTTACAGTCGTTGAAGTTAACGTTAAAGTTGAAGGTGTATCTTTCACTGAGGAACAAGAAATTGAAGATACATTACGTGTTAAGTAATTTAAGAATAATCCAATAATGAACACAAAAAACCACAACGCCGTTAGGCGTTGTGGTTTTTATTTGGATATTTGATTGTAGCTACGTGATAATCCGAGGACTATTCCCATAGCTGCAAGAGTGACCATCATTGAGGATCCGCCTGAAGAGATCAGGGGGAGAGTGACTCCTGTAAGTGGAATACTCTGTGTAACTCCACCTAAGTTAACTAGGGCCTGAAAACCGATCATTCCCATGATACCGATACCGGAGAGCATACCGAACTTATCTTTACAACGTACGGATAAGATTAACCCGCGTAAGATGAAAAGCAAATAAGTAAGGAGAAATATGACGGAGCCTATAAATCCAAACTCTTCACCAATCGTAGCGAAGATGAAATCATTATGCGCTTCAGGTAAGTAATGTAGTTTCTGAACACCTTGACCATAACCAGTACCAGTGAATCCACCGTGACCAAAGGCATATAACGATTGCGTCACTTGATAGCTTTCTTGTGCTTGGTATTTCTCTGGTTCAAGGAAGGCCATGATACGACTTGCTCTGTGATCCCGTTCATTAGCTTCAAGTCCTGAATTCGTTACAACGGTAAAGGTGATGAACAAGAAAGCAAAAAAGCTGAGTATTGCTACTACACTGATCAGATGTTTTAATTTGGCTCCGCCTGCGAAGATAACAGTACCTGCACAAAAGAGTAGAATTAAAGCTGATCCTAGATCATTCTGTAAATAGATAAGACCCGTTACGAACCCTACAATAACAAGTGCAGGCGCTAGCCCTCTTGAAAAAGTACGAAACTTCTCGTCTTTATTCGTAATTAGTAAAGCCAGGTATAGGATAATGCCTACCTTTGCGAATTCGGTTGGTTGAATACCAAATTTGCCAATGTAAAACCAGCTTCTAGCACCGTTAGCAGATTCTGCGAACAATAGTACCGCAATGAGCATGAAGATAATGATCACAAATACGGGTGGAACGATTAATTTTAATTTGTTAAGCGGGATATTCATGCAAATGATCATGCCAACGATTCCAATAATGACACTGACCATCTGTTTTTGAGTAAAGTACCAAGGGTCCCCTTGTGTATATGTAGTTGTCATGGAGCTGGCACTGAAGATCATAACAAGCCCAAAACAAACCAGTAGAAACGTCAGAAATAGAAGCAAAAAATCTGGCGTTCCTTTGCGCGTGGAATTCGAGGAACTCATCCGCTTACTGGGATAACATCTGTTGTAGTTGAGCTAGCTTCTGATCTGCAATGTTCATTACATTGGCAGGAATTGGTGTGCTATAATCTAATCCATGCGGGAACGATGCCTTGCCTATGTAAGTGTCTTCTATGTATAGGACCGCGTAAGGGGATTCTAGTTTACCAGATTCCACACGAGTATTAACTCTTAGAAAGTACTCAGAGTTGGTTGATTTATCCTCAATTTTTAGATCATATGTTGCACGGTAGTATTCCCATTGCCAACGAACGAATCCAAGCTCAGACGTGATTTCGTCTAGGTTGGCAAGCTCGCTTTTGAGCCCTTTAAGGCTTGTCGCTTCGATTATCACTTGTGTACCCCTCCATTAATTTTTCGAATTATTCTATCATGATAGTATGTTTCTGTAGGTTCTGCAAGTGAAATGGGTATGAATATTTGGTCCATTTGATGTATTTTAAGTGAAAATTTGAGGCTGTTTGTTAAAATGAATTGGAAAAGTGTTTAGAATTTTTTTACAAATGGATGTAATTGGGGGAAATAACGATATGTTATTAAATACACTGCATGCTGATTTGGATCATATGTATGAGAAAATGGTGGACTGGCGCAGGTATCTCCATCAGAATCCGGAGTTATCGTATCATGAGAAGAATACGGCTTTGTTCGTTGCGAATAAACTGCGTGAATGGGGTTTTGAAGTGCGCGAAAACGTCGGAGGTGGCGGGATTGTTGCTAAGATAAATGGTGGGAGAAGCACGGGGGTAACTGTAGCGTTAAGAGCTGATATGGATGCTTTGGAAATTCAAGATCAGAAGGATTGCGACTATGCATCCCAAGTTCCAGGTGTGATGCACGCATGTGGTCATGATGGACATACATCCACTTTATTGGCAGTTGCTAAAGTGCTAGCTGATGAGAAGGAACAATTACCTGGTGACTTCGTCCTGTTATTCCAGCATGCGGAGGAGATATCCCCGGGTGGAGCTGCATCCATGATCGCGGACGGGGCTTTAGAAGGGGTGCATGCGGTGTACGGTGTACATTTATGGAGTATATTGCCATACGGCACGATGAGCTCTCTTAGTGGGCCATTCATGGCCGCTGCTGATGAGTTTAACATTGAGGTACATGGTAAGGGTGGACATGGTGGATTACCACATCAGACCGTAGATGCTGTTGCAGTCGGTGCTCATTTAATAGTTAACTTGCAGTCCATTGTTTCACGCAATATTGATCCAACTAAATCTTGTGTTGTGAGTGTGGGATCGTTCAGTGGTGGAACGGGCTTTAATGTTATAGCAGAGAAAGCTACAATGATTGGAACGGTTCGTACATTTAACCCAGAAGTATTGCAGCTTGTCCGTAAGCGGATTGAAGAGGTTACAGCAACAACTTGTGACATGTTTAATGCTACCTATAAGTTCGAATACAAGCTCGGCTATCCACCTGTTATGAATCACGAGGCAGAGGTGGAGCGATTCATGCGTGTTGGCAAGGAGATTGTTGACGCGGATTCTGTAATGAAATCTCCTCAGATTATGGCGGGCGAAGATTTCTCATACTACTTACAGCAAGTTCCAGGCTGTTTTATGTTTGTAGGTGCAGGCAATGAAGAGAAGGGGATTGTGTATCCTCATCATCATCCTCGATTTGACATAGACGAACGGGCAATGCTAAATGCAGGTAAGCTGCTCTTATCGATGGCTATTGATCGCATGCAAGATTAATCCTTAATCATATTTAAAGAAGTTATTTAACGCATCCTTTGGTAGTGGAAGGATGCGTTTTCTGTTACATAGAAGGCTATACTAGTTCTGTACCTTACTGAATGATGATGTCAGGAAAGAGGTGAATTTAGATGGACCAGTTCCAAATAGTAGAGCTTGAAGATTCAATTGTTAATCAAATCAAGCAATTCGAGAATGAGTTGAAAATTAAAACAGGACGTGATATGGCGATCGTTGCTTACACACACAAACAAGACGATGCAGGGTCTGCGAAAACAAATCAGTAACAAACTGATTACAATATATGTTATGATAATGATGATAAATATCATAACGATAAAGGATGGGAACGTATCATGAGTATTCAAGAGGCAACCGCTCTGGATATGTCCACCATTATGCTGCATGCTTATGACGTAGGAGATATGATTAATACATCTGCCGAATTGGCCGATTATTTATATTGGAAACATGCTGTGGACAACAATGAAGAAGTCCAAGAGCTTATCAGGCTGTTTGCCAAGAAAAAAGAACGGTTCGAGGAATGCGAACGATTTGGTCATTTTCACCCAAGTTATCATGAAGCTTTGCAGCAAGTGCAGGATGTCCAAGAGCAAATGGACAAACATGAATCGGTCCGTCGCTACAAAGCAGCAGAAGACCGATTGGATGATCTTTTATATACGGTATCGGAGACAATCGCACACGCTGTATCAGATACGATTAAGGTACCTACTAATAAATTGCTTACAGCCAAAGGCTGCTCTGGTGGCTGCAGTAGCTGTGGTTAAAGGTAAGACCCACCTTTTATTATAAAAGGACAGTTGGCTGAATAGATCCAACGATGGTGCCCTGCCAATTGCGAATTAATGGATTGCGGAATGATTCAAGTTCTGTTTGTTCTTGAACTGTAAGAAGCTTAAGCTGGACGAGCGCCTCCGCTACTGCAGGGTGTAGAGCTCGTTTAGCACCATCTTCGATTTTAATCGCAATACCTAGGCCTTCTTCAGGAATGGTGATGGCATATACGCCTTCTGCTCCCATTTTTCCGATGATTCTGCCTTTGGTTGCACGGATTAAAGTAGTATCGAAGCGCTCGCTTCCTGCTAAGTGGTAAGGATGTCTAGTAATAGCTTGCACAATTCGACGACAAGCTTCTGCTCGTGTATGATTAAGTTGTGCAGGATTACCTAACCTAGCATAAGCTGTTGCAAGCTGATGTAGTCCCATACCAAATACAGGGACTCCGCAGCCATCAATTCCGATATAGAGTTGATCAGCTGGTACGCCACTCATTTCGGAGACCGTCTGAAGCATGAACTGCTGAACGGGATGATCAATTGATAAGTAGTTGTCGATTGGCAGGTTCAGATGTACAGCAAGTGCTAGCATAGCGGAGTGTTTACCTGAACAGTTATTATGAAGTGTTGTTGGCTTAACCCCATGTTCACGCATAGACGCTGCTGTTGGACCATGAAAGGGCTCATGAACACCACATTGCAGATGATCATCACATAAATTGATTTTATTTAAAACACGAAGTACTGTTTCTGTATGCTCCTTCTCCCCATTGTGAGAAGCACAGAAGAGCGCAAGTTCTTCTTCTGAGAAGTTAAAGTGATCTGCTGCACCCGATTCGATTACTGGGATAGCCTGTATAAGCTTAGCAGTTGACCGGGCATAAGTTACATAGGTCGGCTGACCCGAGGAGTGAAGAATGTCCCCACGTTCGTTAACGACAACAAGATGACCTTGATGTACACATTCTGTCAGCTGCCCACGAATGACTTGAATAATTAATTCGGATTGCGTCATATAATACAACTCCAATTCTTTATGAAATGAGGATGAAAATATTGTTCACTGCTCGCAGCGGTATCATTATATGGGTAAATGATCTAAAAGCAACTAAAAATTTTGAACGTTATGGTACGGTACATTATGTTTCCAAACGAATGCATTATGTCGTACTTTATGTGCATACGGAACGCCTAGAGGAAACATTACGCCAGTTGCAAAAACTTCCTTATGTGAAGAAAGTGGAGAGATCCTACAGGAATGAAATTAAAACGGAGTACACAAAAGATATACCGGACAAATCTAGATTTTACACGTTATAATAGAGATTGGCAATTATGCAATTTATTGAGTTAAATTAGACCTAGAAGACTTCCTGATTTTAATCAGGGGGTCTTTTTTATAAAAAAGAATTGAAAATATTTAGAACATTAAGGTAATATATAGTATAATAGTCCTATATTTTTAGTTGTAAATAATTTTTAAGTATTATCATCTAATTTCGTATAACTTTAAGAAACACGTCGTCTTACAAGAACGGTAGGTAAGTTTCTTCTTGGGAGGGA
Organism: Paenibacillus sp. P5_B5; assembly: GCF_056400365.1. Taxonomy (NCBI): domain Bacteria; kingdom Bacillati; phylum Bacillota; class Bacilli; order Caryophanales; family Paenibacillaceae; genus Paenibacillus; species Paenibacillus sp. P5_B5. The sequence goes on along the minus strand of NZ_JBFULK010000013.1, from coordinate 54,588 downwards.
GTAATGGCTATGAAGGATCGGAAAACGATCCGATGGAGCACCTATGAGCCTTTTTACACATTGCTTGACAACTATCTAGTAGCAGATGTGGTTGTGACCCATCATGCTAGAGATAGATGGAAAGAACGAATAGGCATTACAGGAAGCGAAACGGACGTCATCTGCGATTACGTGTGGGATAAGCTCAAAGAGTCAAAAATAACTCCCTATTATAAAAATGAAAAAGAAGTATTTCTTATTGAAGATGATTTAGTTATGGTTGCTGAGTTTACTGAACTGGAGCAGGAGACCGATCTGACAGGTAATCCGCTTCATAAAATGATTATCGTTACTTTTCTAGGTAAGTTATCGGAATCACTAGAGCTCAGGGATCTTAAAACATACTACTCTTGGCTGAGACATTCAAGAAGGATGACTTTAATCAAAAGTGGACGTAAAAGAAAATAAGTTTCACGATACATACAATGGAATGATGAAAGTAAAGAGTATGCTCATATGCATGCTCTTTCTCAGTTCTATATGAACAATAATTCTTGCATAGTAGGATGTTTGTTCTGATATAATAATGAGGATGTAGATGAATTATGGTAAAATTAATCAAGAAATACAAAAATCACTAATCAGCAATGGAAGTGTTTTTTCTTGTCAGTATAGAAAGGGGATTTCTGTGGATATAAGAATGGCGGATCTACACACGCATACTACCGCTTCTGATGGTATGAGTTCACCTGCTATGAATGTTAAATTAGCGAAGGAAGCGGGCCTAGCAGTATTAGCAATTACGGATCATGACACAGTCTCTGGTGTTGAGGAAGCAATGATAGAAGGAACAAGGATAGGCATCGAGGTAGTTCCTGGTGTGGAAATTTCTACTGTTGCGGGTGGACAGGATATTCACGTGCTTGGATATTTCATTGATATTCATGACCCAGTTTTCTTGGGGAGACTTCATGAGTTACGGAAGGTAAGAGATCGTCGTAATGGAATGATGATAGACCGGCTTCGTAAGCTTGGTATGGATATTACACTCCAAGAAGTAATAGAGATGGTCAGTGACATCAAGCAAGAAGAGGATACGATCGGAAGGCCTCATATTGCGCAGGTGTTAGTTCATAAAGGGTATGTTCAATCTGTCAAAGAAGCATTTGATCGCTTTCTTGGATCGAGTGGGGCTGCGTATGTGAATCCACCTCGTATAGAGCCGCAAACAGCAATTACATGGATTCATGAAGCCAAAGGTACTGCAGTGCTTGCACATCCAGGTCTTTATCACAATGATGAACTTGTCCTGCAAATAATTGATGAAGGATTAGATGGAATTGAAGTCTATCATTCGGATCATTCCCCTCAAGATGAAGCTAGATATAAGGAAATCGCGGAGCAACATGGCCTATTAATGACTGCAGGTTCTGATTTCCATGGACAAAGAGAAGGCGAGTGGTTTCATGGCGCAATTGGATCAAGACGAATTGATGCAGCTATGGTTGATCATATGAGTTCCAAATAGAGGAGTTATCTCATATAGACGTATTTCAGGCGAGTTTTGCTTTACAAAATGAGTAGTCTTCTAATTTAAAGGGAGGTAAATCTATGAAAATTCGTAAAGCTATCATTCCAGCAGCAGGGCTCGGGACCCGCTTTCTACCTGCTACTAAAGCGCAGCCTAAGGAAATGCTGCCAATCGTAGATAAGCCTGCTATTCAATATATCGTTGAAGAGGCGATTAATTCAGGGATTGAAGATATCATTATCGTAACGGGTCGTAATAAGCGGGCGATTGAGGATCATTTTGACAAATCAATCGAGCTAGAGAAGATGCTTAAGGAGAAAGATGCACTTCAATTACTAGATCAAGTGCAGATCGTCTCTAATCTAGCAGATGTGCACTACATTCGTCAGAAAGAGCCGCTCGGGCTTGGGCATGCCATCTATTGCGCACGTAAGTTTATCGGTCATGAGCCATTTGCTGTACTTCTAGGTGACGATATTATCGAGTCTAAACCGCCCTGTCTCAAAAGTATGATGGATGTTTACGAACAGACGGAGACTTCAGTTATAGCGGTTCAGGAGGTTCCGTGGGAAGATGTAAGTAAATATGGGATTATCTCACCATTAGAAGGTGTTGAAGAATTTACCCGTATTATCGATCTAATCGAGAAGCCCGCTCGTCACCAAGCACCCTCTAATCTGGCTGTTATTGGAAGGTATATCATTGAACCGGAAATTTTTGATATATTGGAAACTTGTGCCCCTGGCAGAGGTGGAGAAATTCAACTAACGGACGCATTACGTGTTCTTAATAGCAGACACCAAATGGTTGCTTATTCAATTAAAGGACAGCGTTATGATGTAGGGGATAAGCTTGGTTATATCGAAGCTACGATTGAGCTCGCTTTGAAACGTGATGATCTTAGACCTCAGCTCAAGTCATATTTAATTCGATTAGCTGAGCAATGGAAAAAATAGGTTTGGAAATCAAGAAAAGCTGGTGAAATATCATACATGATTAAATTTTCTAGTAAATTAGTTATTCCTTTTATTTTAGTCTTTATACTAAGTGTAATCGGTGCTTGTTCGTCTAACGCTAACGCTCCCAAGAATGGGATATCCGAATCAAACCCTTTTGCTACTGCAACAGTTTCACCTTTGCATACAAGTGTCCCTACAACAACTCCGAAGCCAGTTACTCCAGTTACCACTAAATTTACACTAACAGCAGTTGGTGATATCTTACTACATAAAGCCGTTTATCGGGACGCAGCAATGGGTACGGATAGTTATGATTTTCGGCCCATGTTCGAGCAGGTTAAACCCTATCTAGAACAAGCTGATATTACGTTTGCTAATTCGGAGTCTATTATAGCAGGTAAAGAACTAGGGATCTCAGATTATCCGCAGTTTGGGAGCCCTGTTGAAATTGGTGAGGCACTCAAATCTGTAGGTGTGGATATCGTATCTATGGCAAACAATCATACGCTTGATAAGAAAGAAAAGGGCGTACTTGCAGCAATTCAGAATTGGAACAGCTTAKGGGTTCAATATACGGGTGCATATGAAAGTCAGGCAGATCGTGATCGTATTCGTGTAATTGACGCTAACGGAGTAAAGGTTGCCTTTTTATCTTATACCTATGGTACGAACGGTATTCCGGTACCGGAGGGGAAGCCGTACCTCGTATCACTGCTTGATAAGGAAGTTATGAGTAAGGAAATACGTAAGGCAAAGGAAGTAGCTGATGTGGTTGTCGCTAGTCATCATTTTGGGGTCGAATATCAACTGCTTCCAAATGATGAACAAAAAGATTGGGCAACATTTGCTGCTAATGAAGGTGCGGATATCATTCTAGGGCATCATCCACATGTTCTTCAACCAGTTGACTGGATTACACGTCCTGATGGTAGTAAAGCATTCGTTATTTATTCACTCGGTAATTTCATAGCTGCTCAGGAGCTTCAAGAGCCTTATCGTTATATTGGCGGTATTCTAACACTTGAGGTGGAGAAAGAACAGTTAGGTGATCAAGTCACAATTAAAGTGCAGAGTCCATCATTTATGCCAACTTACATTGATCATAAGAAGTGGGGAGAATATAAAATTATTCCGCTTTCTCATGTTACAGAGCAGAGTCTTGCGGGTATAAATGGGCTGAGAGCGTCAATTGAAGAACGTATGAAGAAGTGGGTACCAGATATGAAAATTGTGAATCCTACTCCATAAAATAAGCATAAATATAGAAGAGTCTAGATTGCCATTAGTTGGCGTTCTAGACTCTTCTTATGTGTGAAAGACTTTACTTAATGCTAACTGGTAACGATTTAATAACATCTTCATCTGGTGTTATAAATAATGTTTTTTGATTCGTATAAATCACATAACCAGGTTTAGCTCCATTAGGTTTATGCACGTATTTGATCTGGGTATAGTCAACAGGTACGCTGCTTGATGATTTACCTTGTGAGTGATAGGAAGCTAGTATGGCAGCTTCATGAAGTGTGGCTTCACCATATTCAGCAGAACGGATGACAACATGTGAGCCAGGAATGTCCTTGGTATGCAGCCAGGTGTCAGCGGATCCGGCTAACCGGGAGGTTAAATAATCATTCTGTTTGTTGTTCTTCCCAACATATATAGGGATACCCTCGCTTGATGTATAACACGAAATAGCAGGTTTCTCGTTCTTCTTCTGTTTACGAGCCTTCGATCCGCCACGCTGACGAACATATCCACCTTCAGCTAGCTCCTCGCGAATTTCTACGATGTCACGCATACTCGCTGTTTGTAACTGATGGAGTAGGTTCTCTAAATAGTAAATTTCCTCACTAGCATCCTTCATCTGTTGCTCAACGAATACAAGGCTATTCTTGCTCTTGGTATACCTTTTGAAATATCGTTGTGAATTCTCAGATGGCGTAAGTAAAGGGTCTAATGTGATCGTGACAGAACCTTGGTTCTCATCATAATAATTGATAACCTCAATTTGCTTATCGCCTTTCTGAACAGTATGGAGTGAAGCGGTTAGAAGCTCGCCTGTGATTCTATAACGGTCAGCATCCTTGGCTTCTTCCATGGTCTCCTGCAGTTTAATGATTTTTTTGCGGTTCTTACTAATTTCATTCTGTAAGAATCGCATTAAGTCACTCGTTCTTTGCTTAACAACATCACGCTCAGCCTTATCTCCATAGAAGCCCTCTAAGCAGGTAGAAACAGTATGATAGCTCTTGCTTTCACCATCAATATGAGTTAGCTCATATACAGCATAGAAAAGCTTCCCTGTACCCGATTCTTCTTTGATATTCGGTTCATAGTTGTGCTGACGCAAGTTGTCCATAAGTGTTGCAAATGCATCCCATAGCTGCTCAAAGTCACTGTCATCTACTTGGGCCTGGGTCAACTTAGCGCGAAAGACGATTTCTTTAGCGGCAAGTGGACTTATGCCATTGAAATGATTAACAAGCTCCTGTTCAATTGACTCTGTTGACTGGATTAACTCATGAAATCTCTGTTTCGTAACCAGGAATGGATTTTCTTTGTTCTGTTCTGGCGGAGAGACATAAGCACTCCCAGGCATTACAATTCGAAAAGTAGAAATGGCTGGTGTGACGTGATGAATACCATCAAGTATAGTCCCAGCTGATGCATCAGTGAGAATAATGTTACTGTGTCTGCCCATGAGTTCCACAATGATGACTTTGAGAGATTCATCTCCGAGTTCATCGCGTTGTTTGACGTGAATTCGAAGGATCCGCTCCGCTCCGACCTGCTTAATAGCTTGAATCGTCCCGCTTTCACAGTGCTTGCGCATGAGCATACAGAACATAGGTGCATCGGTTGGATTCAAGAATTGCTCTTCTGTCAGATGAACCCTGGGATAGGTTGGATTAGCTGATAATAGTAATTTGAAATTCTGTCCCCTTGAACGAATCTGGAGTACCAGGTCACGATCAGAAGGTTGATAAATTTTATTTATTCTTCCTCCAACACACGCTTGTAGCTCGTGAGTCAGAGCCTGTAGTAATAGTCCATCTAATGCCATTGTATATCTCACCCCTATAATACTTGCGATTGTTCTTGCTCTATCATGCCATACATTGGGTGCCAAAAGAAACTTTTTCTCTCGTAACAGCTGTATTAAAGATCGTCCAAATATTTTCTTCTAGGTGAGGAATGAGGAGAACAGGGATATTTTGCTGCTTGTCTGAATAGATTGGTACAAGTTGGAATGATAAGTAGGAGGGAAATGGAATGAGTCAGAGTCAGTGGTATCAGATGACGACGGAAGAGGTTCTGCGAACACATGAAGTCGATCCAATTGGAGGACTTACATGGGATGAGGCGACGGACAGACAGAAGCAGAATGGTAGCAACGAATTGATCGAGAAGCGCTCTGTTTCACCTCTTACGTTGCTATTGAATCAATTTAAAGATTTTATGGTGCTTGTTCTTATGGGCGCTACACTCATCTCGGGTCTTCTTGGTGAGTACTTGGACGCAATAACGATTATTGCCATTATAGTGATGAACGGAATTCTTGGGTTTATTCAGGAGTTTCGTGCTGAGCGCTCACTTCGCGCTCTCAAAGAGCTTTCGGCCCCTTTCTCCAAGGTGATTCGCGATGGTGTTGTACATCAGATTCCAGCGCGTGAACTTGTAGTTGGTGATATCGTGTTACTCGAGAGTGGAGATCGTGTACCAGCAGATGTACGTTTTATAGAAACAAATGCCATGTATGCGGAGGAGTCTGCTTTAACTGGCGAGTCTCTCCCAACAAGTAAGATGATTGATCCGTTATCTGGTGATTCTATACCGCTTGGTGATCAGAAGAATCTCGGGTTTATGGGAACATTGATTACCAGAGGAACAGCGAAGGCAATTGTTGTACGCACGGGTATGAACACTGAAATGGGCAAAATAGCGGATCTTATACAAAACACAGAAAGTCAAGAAACTCCCTTACAGCACCGATTGGAACAGCTGGGTAAAGTGTTAATTGCAGTAGCTATTGGTCTTACTATTATGGTCGTGGTCGCAGGTATCGTTCATGGACACGCTCCTTATGCTATGGTCCTAGCGGGCGTGAGTCTTGCAGTTGCAGCTATACCAGAAGGCTTACCAGCGATTGTAACGATTGCCTTGGCATTAGGTGTTCAGCGGATGATCAAGCGTAAAGCAATTGTTCGAAAGCTTCCTTCTGTAGAAACGCTGGGCTGTGCTTCCGTTATTTGCTCTGACAAAACAGGGACATTGACGCAGAATAAAATGACTGTGACTCACTTATGGGTTGGGGGTCAGAGACTGGATGTAACTGGTGATGGATATACACCATATGGACAGATTTATGATGAAGGTAATGCTGTGGAATTGAATAAGAATAGTATGCTGACAAGGCTGCTGCAGGTCAGTGTACTCTGTAACAATGCAAGCTTACATGAAGAAACACGTGAAGTAAGGCGTAAGAAAGGTAAGGAAGAAGAGCTTGCTTCTGAGTGGCAGATTAAGGGAGATCCAACGGATGGTGCACTTATTGTGCTTGGAGCTAAAGCGGGTGTACGGCAACAAACATTAGCGGGTAGCTACAATAGACTGCAAGAGTTTCCCTTCGATTCTGAACGTAAGCGAATGTCAGTAGTCGTATCGTCTCCGCAAGGAAGGATGGTTTGTGCCAAAGGCGCTCCTGACGTACTACTTGAGCATTGTTCCTATGTACTATGGGACAATAAAATCATTCCTTTTACAGCTACTCTAAAAGCAAAAGTGCTTGCAGCTAATGAATCAATGGCGAGAAGTGCGCTGCGTGTAATTGGTCTAGCCTATCGGGATATGAAGCAAACAGATCAAATAATCGATGAACGTGATGTCGAGAATGGCCTTATTTTTGTCGGCCTTACAGGGATGATTGATCCTCCGCGTAAAGAAGTGAGAGATGCGATCTCTAAGTGTCGTAAGGCGGGTATCAAAACTGTGATGATTACTGGTGATCATCAAACTACTGCCGAAGCAATTGCTCGCAGTCTGGGTATGATACCTCAAAGTGGAGGTCTCATTGTCAGCGGATCGGAGCTTACAGCGATGGATGATGACGAGCTAGATAAGTTATCTGATCAGGTATATGTGTTTGCACGGGTGTCTCCAGAGCATAAGTTACGGATTGTGAAGAGCTTACAACGCAAGGGGCATGTCGTTGCCATGACTGGCGATGGTGTAAATGATGCACCAGCCATTAAAGCTGCCGATATTGGTATAGCAATGGGTATCTCTGGTACAGATGTATCGAAAGAAGCTTCTGCATTAGTGCTAAGTGATGATAATTTCTCGACAATCGTGGCTGCGATCGAAGAAGGCAGAGGAATCTATGAGAACATTCGTAAATTCATTCGTTATTTACTCGCATCTAACGTTGGTGAAATTCTGACGATGTTCATTGCTATGATGGCAGGACTGCCTTTACCTCTCGTACCAATTCAAATTTTATGGGTAAATCTAGTGACGGATGGATTGCCAGCAATGGCACTAGGCGTTGACCAGGCAGAGAAGGATCTGATGCAGCAGAAGCCACGTCATGCCAAAGAGAATATTTTTGCAAGAAGACTTGGTTGGAAAATTATTTCTAGAGGCATTCTGATTGGTGTCTGTACATTAGGGGCGTTCTACATCGTGCTTCATGGTCATACAGATGACCCAGCAGTTCTGATTAAGGCACAAAGCGTTGCATTCGCAACACTAGTTATGGCACAGCTTATCCATGTTTTTGACTGCCGTTCGTCAAGGTCGATTTTCCATCGGAATATATTCCAGAATCGCTCACTTGTATTCGCTGTCCTGTCTTCGTTAGTTTTGTTACTTGCTGTTATGTACATCCCTAGTCTACAGCCAATTTTCAAAACAGTTCCGCTTGGTTTCAGAGAATGGTGTCTTGTACTGGTGGCAGCAGGAATTCCAACATTCCTCATGGGAATTGGCTCGGTTATGAAGGGTTCTAAGAAGCAAGGAAAGCAATTTAGTAGTACGAAGATGAGCTTTCGATAGTTGGTAAAAAGAATTCGTTCATTTCTTATAGAATAGCCTAGAAAGAATAATTCCAATTGCCCCTAGTCCCATAAATAGTATGGCTCGAATAGCGAGTGATACATCGGGTATGTCGATGAAAATGAGTTTAATTAAGGTGATGAACAAGAAGGAAATACCTGTTAATCGAATGGTTTTACGCTTGAAAATGAAGCCGATCACGATTGCTGCAATCGCATAAAGGGTCCATACGGAAGTCAAAATTAAATGCTGTGAATCGGTCGAAACGGCTTCTGTTAGAACATTCGTTATATAAGTTAAGAAAAATAAGAATAAAATGGAATCGGTCCATAGAAGATACCCTTTATTCGTTTTTACAAAATGGCTAGGGGATAAGCGATGTGAAACTTGATGTAGCAGGATGATGGATAACATCAAAATGAGCCAAGATAATGTTTCCTTAGAGAGAATATCGGTTATGGGTTCGAAGAATGTCATCATAAAACCGATCGCATACAGGATTCCTCCTGTTGTTATCTGAAGTTTACTATTCAGCCATAATCCAAGTGATAACGCGAGTGCTCCTTCGATTAAGATGGCAAGTGAATAGTCCCTAATATCCAATACACTCATTAGCCATAGAAAACAAGCGAACGAAGCTACGGTCATCAAGACGGGCTTCGTTTCTCTATGAACAATAGTTGCCCAGCTAGCTAAGGCTGTGTAAATTAGAGCAGATACCCCAATTAGAATCTGGTAGGTAAGAAGTGCGTTGTCAGCATAAAGAATTGCAAACCACAAAGCTGTCACACTGAAACTAGTTAGCAAAGTAACGGTTTGATTGACCATAAATCGGTTGGACCGAAGAAACAATAAGGTCAGTACGACATGCTGTACGAAGATAGCGATAAGAAAAGGTGCCCGCATCTGGTGTCCATCACTGAATACATAACTCAATAATAAAGTGAAATGTAACATAGCTAAGGACAAGTAATAGGAAATTTTAAATTCATAACGTAAGGAGACGTAAATAATTGCTAGAGAGAAAAGAGCTTCATATCCACAAAACAGCCATAGGTTCGGATTGCTAGATACGACTAGAAAAGGAACTAAATAACCACCGAAAACAGATAGCAGTGTAATGGTCTGCGATCGGTGACGAACACCAAGGGCTACGAAAGAAGCAATCACTAAGATATTCAGAATAAAGGCTAGCATGTAGGGTAAATAGTCATATAGCATATGAGCGGCAAATAAAGTTAACATAAGTACAGATACGGCACCGCCCAATAATACTTGGCCAAGTACAACGCGCTTATGTTTCATTTGACTTTCTCCAAACCAGATCATGAGGCCTGATGCAAGAAGTCCGAGCATGATGCGTACGGGTCTAGTAATAATGCCTGCGGTAACTGCGGCTGAGAATCCCCAAAGTACACCGAGTAATAGGACAAATATGAAAATACGAGGCAACCAAACACGTGCAATTAAGTGCTCCCAATCAATCGGTGGTTCTGGTTCTCGTGGTTCTCTTGGTTCTCGAGGTGGAGATTGTTTGATAGGCAGCTGTGTCCCAATGCCATGAGGTACTTGTTTATTTTGAGTGAGATGATAAATCTCCTGTTCTAAACTCTGAACTTTACTTTCTAAAAGACGTACCCGTTCTTCAAGCTCCAAGCTCTTCACATCCTTAAATTTATTAAATTATGAAAGTATAGCTAGTATTCGACCTATTTCGATTGAAGTCCTGCTTCTAAGTAACATATAAAACTTGTAAAGCTGGTTTTTAAACACTAGTCTTTGAGAGCCTTTTCGGGTATGATTAGTGCACAAAGAAGCACTTTTAGTACCATAAAGGAATGGTGGAGTTTGTGAAACTAGACTTGCGTACAGCATTACAAAGCTCTGTTATGGTTGGAGACGGCGCGATGGGGACATTACTGTATCAACAGGGTTTTCCTGTCGGCATTTCATATGAGGAGTTAAACCTATTGCATCCGGAAGTGATTGCGAGTGTACATAGGCAGTATTATGAAGCAGGAGCAAGAGTTATTGAAACGAATACATTCTCAGCCAATCGGGAGAAGTTGTCGAAGTTCGGCCTTGAAGGTGAAGTAGCTGCGATTAACCGCGCAGGTGTTGAGCTTGCTAGACAGGCAGTAGGCGAAGATGCATATGTAATTGGTGCTATAGGCTCAGTGCGCTCGGCTAAACGTGTGAATATTAGCAGTTCACGTGTGGAGGCAGCGCTAAAAGAACAGATCGAGGCTTTAATTCAGGCAGCTCCAGACGGGCTATTGCTTGAAACCTTCTTTGATCTAAGTGAAATGGAGTTAGCTCTAGGCTTGATTCGTGAACTGAGTGATATTCCTGTTATTTGTCAGTTCGCTACAGAAGGAACAATGACTACACTCGATGGTGTACCGTTGCAGAAAGCATTTGATCGCCTTGCAAAGCTTGGAGCGGATGTGATTGGATTTAACTGCCAGATTGGCCCGAATGGAATTATGCGGACAATCGAGAAGCTAGAAGCGCCTCCTGGTATATCATTCTCAGTTTATCCGAATGCGGGTATGCCGGATTACGTTGATGGTCGTGTTTCTTTCGGAGCGACCCCGGAATACTTCGCAGAATGTGCTCCGCGGTTTGCAGCGTTAGGTGCGCATATCATTGGAGGTTGTTGCGGCACCACACCAGAGCATATCGCTGCGATTGCAAAGGCACTGAACGGCGTAACTACGGATACTGTATCAACTGCACGTGCAGAACAGCGCAAAAGTGCTGCTATAGCTGAGCGTAACAATCAGGGCACTGTTGACCCTGCTGCGGGAGCGGGCATTGCAGAGCCGCCTGCTAAAGCGCCTACGCTGCTGGATTTCGTCAAGGAGCGGCATACGGTGATCGTCGAGCTTGACCCACCGCGAGATTTGGATTCAAGCAAATTCATGCGCGGTGCGAAAGCTCTTCATGAAGCAGGAGTCGATGCGATTACAATGGCAGATAATTCATTAGCTGTGACACGCATGAGTAATATGGCGCTTGGCCAAATGATAAATGGCGAATACGGTGCGCGTCCGCTCATTCATATTGCAGGTCGAGATCGCAACCTAATCGGAACGCAGTCTCATCTAATGGGGTTAAATGCATTAGGTATCGATCACGTACTCGCTGTAACGGGTGATCCTTCCAGATTCGGCGACTTACCAGGTTCAAGCTCGGTCTATGATTTATCTTCCTTTGATATGATTCGTTTAATTAAGCAATTGAATGAAGGCATTGCCTTCTCAGGTAAGCCGCTTAAACGAAAAGCGAACTTCCTTATTGGAGCGGCGCTTAATCCGAACGTGAAATTTCTCGACAAAGCCATTCAAAGAATGGAACGCAAAATTATGCTCGGAGCGGATTACATCATGACCCAGCCAATTTATGATCCGGCACTAATTGAGCAATTATATGAATCTACGAAGCATTTGGACATACCAATCTTCATTGGTATCATGCCACTAGCTTCTGGACGTAATGCAGAGTACTTACATAACGAGGTTCCTGGCATTCTGCTTTCGGATGAAATACGGGGGAGAATGGCTGGACTTGAAGGTGAAGAAGGGCGTAGAGTGGGCGTGGAAATCGCCAAGGAGCTTCTTGATGTGACAATGAAGTACTTTAAAGGGATTTATTTGATCACACCTTTCCTTTTCTATGAAATGAGCATTGAACTAACAAATTATGTATGGGAAAAAGCAGGTGCTTGTACCTCCTAGCAAAATGAATTACAATAATTTAATGGATGTGATGAGATGATTCGAAGCATGACAGGGTTCGGACAAGCTAAAACAACTGTTGCGGACTTTACCGTGTATATGGATGTCAAGTCCGTCAACCATCGCTATAGCGAAGTGAACATCCGGATGCCCAAAGAGTGGATGCCGTTTGAAGAGTCGCTTCGTAAGGCAACAATGGAATATGTGAATCGGGGACGAATTGATGTATTCGTTACGGTAGAACGACAAGTATCCGCAAGCAAAAGGTTTGATATTGATTGGACGCTAGCTGACAGTTATTTACGTTCTGCCAAAGAACTTCAAGATCGTTACGATTTCAAAGATTCTCTAACCTTGCAGAATCTGCTCCAAATGCCAGGACTTATCGTACAGCGCGAAGAGCGGATTGAGCCTGATGCATCGATTGAGCAAGCATTTGTTGCTTGCCTCAAAGAAGCGTTCAGTAGTTTGATCTCCATGCGAAGTCGTGAAGGTGAGTTTCTATCTCGTGATTTAAGTGAACGACTTCATCGGTTACAAATGCTGCATCATGATTTATTACTACAAGCGCCAACTGTGGCTACTGACTATGCAGCTAAGCTGCGTCAGCGGGTTCAAGAGATGACAGGTGGCGGTGCAAGTTATGATGAAGCAAGACTGGCAACAGAGATTGCACTGTTTGCTGACCGCTGCAGTATTGACGAAGAGTTGACACGGCTTGGCAGTCATTATGAACAGTTTGGTGCATTACTGCAAACGCAAGAGCCCATTGGACGCAAGTTGGATTTTCTCATCCAAGAAATGAACAGAGAAGTGAATACGATAGGTTCTAAAGCGAATGATGCCGGGGTGGCCGCCAAAGTTATCGACATGAAGGCTGAACTCGAGAAAATGCGAGAACAAATTCAGAATATCGAGTGAAACATTCTTATGCTTCATGAGAAGGAGGCCTTTATGGCAATTAAATTAATAAACATCGGTTTTGGTAACATTGTTTCAGCTAACCGTATCATTTCAATCGTTTCACCTGAATCTGCGCCAATCAAGCGTATTATTCAAGAAGCGAGAGATAGGCATATGTTAATCGATGCTACGTATGGTAGAAGAACAAGAGCTGTTATCATTACTGATTCTGATCATGTTATTCTCTCCGCTGTACAACCAGAAACTGTAGCACACCGACTTTCCAATAAGGACGATGATAATGACGAATAATACGAATACGTTGGAACGTGAAGAAGGCATACTGATTGTTCTATCTGGTCCATCCGGTGTTGGTAAAGGCACCGTCTGTGCTGCGCTTCGTAAAATGAATTTAGACATCGTTTACTCGGTTTCGGCAACGACGAGAAATCCTCGCCAAGGTGAAGTCGATGGGGTGAATTATTTCTTTAGGCAGCGTGAGCAATTTGAACAGTTAATAGCAAATGATGAAATGCTGGAATGGGCTGAATATGACGGGAATTATTACGGAACACCACGCCGATTTGTGGAAGACACATTGAAAGCCGGTAAGAACGTTATTCTTGAAATTGAAGTTCAGGGTGCACTAAAGGTAAAACAAAAGTTTCCACAGGGCGTCTTTATTTTTCTATTACCGCCGTCACTTGATGAGCTGCACAATCGCATTACGACCCGAGGTACAGAGACAATAGAAAGCATTCGGAATCGGATGTCAGTAGCGACGGATGAAATTCGCTTGCTTGAACATTATGATTACGCAGTCGTGAATGATCAAGTGGAGACAGCTTGTGATAAGATTAAGTCGATTGTTGTTGCGGAACGTTGTAAGAGAGAAAGAATATATACCAAATTAATGCAATGGATAGGTGAGGTGACGTAATGTTATATCCTTCAATTGATAAACTGTTACTCAAAGTGGACTCGAAGTATTCTTTAGTTGTAGCTGCTTCCAAACGTGCTAGATCAATTCGTGATGGAGCAAAATCAGAAATGCGCACACATAAGTCATACAAGCAAGTAGGATTCGCTTTGGAAGAATTGTACGGGGATTATATCAGCTATGAGAAGATTGAACCCAAAGAAGACGCCAAGCTGTAACAACCCTCGTGGTTGTTATTTTTTTTAGTGAATGAATCAATTTCATAACTCAGCAGAGTGGATAACGCTTGAACTTATTCGTATCCGCATATTTACAGTTCGAAGGGGGAGGCTCTACTTGGTGTCAGTGTTGAAAGGAAAAACGATTGTACTCGGTGTAACTGGTGGCATCGCGGTGTTTAAAGCAGCGGGACTTTGTTCTAAGCTCTCGCAAACTGGGGCGAATGTAAGAGTGATTATGACAGAATCAGCTACGAAATTCGTTACACCACTTACATTTCAGGCATTGTCGCGAAATCATGTGATGACAGACACCTTCGATGAGTTTAATCCAGAGGCGATTGCTCATATCGATACAGCAGACCATGCTGATTTATTCTTAATTGCCCCAGCAACGGCGAACATGATTGCTAAGATGGCTGCTGGGATTGCTGATGATATGCTTAGTACGACTCTCCTTGCGACGACTGCGCCAATTATTGTCGCTCCAGCAATGAATGTTCATATGTATGAGCATCCATCCGTTAAGCACAATATGGAGCTTCTTCGTTCGCGCGGTGTTATGTTTCTGGATCCTGGAGAAGGCCAGCTCGCTTGTGGCTATGTCGGCAAAGGACGATTACCAGAACCAGAAGAAATTGTTTCTGTCATTGAGCAGTTCTTTGTTGAACGTGATCATCGCCCTCTAGTGGGCAAGAAGGTGCTTGTGACTGCAGGTGGAACGATTGAGCGAATTGATCCGGTTAGGTATATAACGAATGATTCCTCCGGTAAGATGGGATACGCTCTTGCTGAAGAAGCACATCGCATGGGTGCTGAAGTTGTGCTAATTACAGCTCCGACGAAGCTCGAAATGCCAACCGGAATTAATGTCGTACAAATTCAATCGACTGAGGACATGATGCAAGCTGTGCTTGAGCGATTTGAGGAAGTTGACCTTATTTTTAAGGCAGCTGCAGTTGCAGACTATCGTCCCGCAGTGCAAGCTCAGCAGAAGATGAAGAAAACTGGAGAAGAATTAACTCTTAATCTCGTTAAAAATCCAGATATTCTGCAAACTATTGGTCAGCGCAAAACAACGCAATTCGTAGTTGGCTTTGCTGCCGAAACGAACGATCTGGACAAGCACGCGATGGATAAGCTCATTCGCAAAAATTGCGATTTACTTGTAGCTAATGATGTGACAGAAGCAGGAGCAGGCTTTGGAGTTGACACGAATGTGGTGCGCGTATTTGATCGTAGTGGACTAGTGGAGGCATTGCCATTGCAAAGTAAATCGAAGGTTGCTCGAAGATTGCTTGAAATAGCAATTGATAGAATGACTATTTCATTACATAATGAATCCTCTCGAGCCAAGGGTGAAAATTAATGTTCGCAAAAATCATTGTCGATGTTCCAGCCAAAGGGACGAATCGCGTATTTGATTATTTAATTCCGATCACATTAGCCAGTACAGTTGAGGTTGGTTCACGTGTAGAGGTTCCTTTTGGGGGACGTGTGCTGCAAGGCTATGTTGTGGGATTAACGATGGAGTCGAGCTATGAGATGAGTAAGCTCAAACCAATTACGCGTGTGTTAGACGTTGAACCCCCATTGACGGAGGAGCTTGTGACTCTAGCGCGCTGGATGAGCGATAAGTATTTGTGTCATATAGCATCTGCATTGAACGTAATGCTGCCGGGAGCGCTTAAAGGGAAAGCGGAGCGTTATGTGGTATTGCAGGAGAAAGAGCTACACATGCAATCCAATAGAGCTCTCCTAAATGGGGCAGATTTTTATGATGGTGGACAAGAACCAAATACTGGACGAGAACCAGGTGCAGGACAAGGACCGGATACTGGACAAGAGACGATGCAGTCGATCATGTCTTTTCCGATTCAGCAAGCTATCAAAGACTTTATTCGCAAGAAAGGGAAAGTCACGCTAGTTGAACTTCTGGATGCATTCAAGGAAGATATCGGAACTGTTAAGCAAATGTTTACCTCTGGAGTTATGAGGGAAGTACAGAGCGTCAAGGATCGACTAGCAGTACGCAAAGTACTGACAATCTACCCTAAGATCGCTGCAGAGCAGTTACGAGCAGCTGCAGAACAACTGCCGGCAAATGCTCACAAACAGAAGGAAGTTCTATTGTTCATTGCAGATTATGATGGTCCGATTCGTCTTGCGGAGCTGACAGAGCAACTACCAGGTAGTGCTGGATCAGCTCGATCGCTTGCTACTAAGGGACTCATAGAGGTTCGAGAGGTAGAGTCGTTACGTGACCCATTCGCAGGCCGTGAGTTTCCTCGTACTAGCCCATTAACCTTAACAGACGAGCAGCAAGTCGTATTTGAGGCTATTGATGAATCTGTTAGTAACACACAACATGACGTTTTTCTATTACATGGGGTTACGGGTAGTGGTAAGACAGAAGTGTATTTACAAACGATTCAGCGTTGTCTGGATATGGGACGAGAGGCAATTGTACTTGTTCCCGAAATTTCCTTGACTCCCCAAATGGTTGAGCGGTTCAAAGGACGTTTCGGTGATGCAGTAGCTGTGCTGCATTCGCGTCTATCATTAGGAGAACGTTACGACGAGTGGCGTAAAATCAAACGAGGTCAAGTCAAGGTAGCAATTGGAGCCAGATCAGCAGTATTTGCCCCGTTCGAGCGTGTGGGGCTCATTATAATTGATGAAGAGCATGAATCTTCCTATAAACAAGAAGAAACTCCGAAGTACCACGCACGAGATGTTGCGATTAGACGAGCTGAGTTAAGTAATGCAGTAGTAGTGCTAGGCTCTGCAACCCCATCTTTAGAGACGATTCATGAAACTAATTATGAAGAGCATGGAACAGGGCGATATAAACTACTTACGATGAACAATCGTGCAAGTGGAGGTAGTTTACCTGAAGTACATGTTGTAGACATGCGAGAAGAGCTGAAACAAGGAAATCGTTCGATGTTTAGCAAAGGGTTGTATAAAGCGATCGAAGAGCGGTTACACAAGAAAGAACAGATGATTCTTTTCTTGAACCGTCGTGGTTATGCTACATTCGTGATGTGTCGGACTTGTGGTTATGTAGCTCAGTGCCCACATTGTGATATTTCGCTTACCTATCACCAGAAAGCGCATGCGATGCGTTGCCATTATTGTGGCTATGCAGAACGTGAGCCCAAAGTATGCCCAAGTTGTGATTCGGAGCATATTCGCCATTTTGGCACAGGAACACAACGTGTGGAAGAGGAATTATATAAGTTATTTACTGGAATTCGCGTCATAAGAATGGATGTAGATACAACGACAACCAAAGGCTCACATGAGAAATTGCTAACGGCATTTCGCAATAAACAAGGTGATGTGTTGTT
The DNA here is from genome assembly GCF_056400365.1 of Paenibacillus sp. P5_B5. NCBI lineage: Bacteria > Bacillati > Bacillota > Bacilli > Caryophanales > Paenibacillaceae > Paenibacillus > Paenibacillus sp. P5_B5. The sequence continues at coordinate 36,911 of NZ_JBFULK010000013.1, read as the reverse complement.
AGGAACTCAAATGGTTGCCAAAGGACTCGATTTCCCTGATGTTACCTTAGTTGGTGTCATTGCTGCAGATACGGTGTTGGGATTGCCTGATTTTAGAGCCGGTGAGCGAACCTTTCAATTGTTAACACAAGTAGCTGGTCGCGCAGGGAGGCATGTGCTGCCGGGCGAGGTATTCGTGCAAACTTATATGCCAGAGCACTATGCGATTCAGGCTGCATCTGAACATGATTATGCGGCATTTGCGCTACAAGAACTTCAAACTAGAAAAGCACGCGGATATCCGCCTTATCATAAAATGATGTTAATTACATTTACTCACGAGCAGGTACCACAGCTAGTACGCACTGCAGGAGCGTTTGCTGTTGAGCTGCGAAGACGTGCTGCAGCCATGCAAGAAGGAGATAGATTAGAATCTAATTCTTTGCACTTTGAAGTGCTTGGACCCGTTGCATCACCAATTCCACGGATCAAAGATAGATATCGATTCCAATGCGTGGTAAAATATCGAGTGGATACGCTAGCTTCACAGCTTGTAATCCAAACTGCTGAGCTGTTTGAGGACCGGTTATCCAAAGAAAAAATAGGATTTTCTGTTGATGTTGATCCGCAATATTTAATGTAAATACAAAATTGCACAACAATATAATAAGAAGTGGGATGGTGTTTGAGGATGGCGATTCGTTTTATTGTTAAAGATCCTGATCCGGTATTAAGAGAACATGCAATTAAGGTTACGAAGTTTACACCTAATCTGCATAAATTGTTAGAAGATATGGCAGAAACTATGTATGACGCTCCGGGTGTAGGCCTTGCAGCACCTCAGGTAGGCGTGCTTAAACGCGTTGTTGTTATGGATTGTGGAGAAGAATTCGGTGGCTTGATCGAGCTTGTTAACCCTGAAATCATCGAAACAAGCGGGGAGCAATTTGGTACAGAGGGCTGCTTAAGTATTCCAGGACTTCAAGGGGATGTGAATCGTCCGATGAACGTCAAAGTGAAAGCCCAAGATCGCAATGGTGCAGAAATTATTGTTGAAGGTACAGATCTTCTAGCTAGATGTATCATGCATGAGGTTGATCATCTGAATGGTGTGCTATTCACGGATATCGCAGCTAAAGTGTATCGTGAGCCAGTCGAAGGAAACGGCGGTCGTGACAAGTGAGAATAATATTTATGGGGACACCTGAATTCGCAGTGCCTGCGCTTCAGGTGTTACTTAATGGGAACTATAATGTTGTAGCTGTCGTAACTCAGCCCGATCGTCCCAAAGGTCGTAAACGGGTGTTATCGCCTACTCCTGTTAAAGAAGAGGCATTGAAGCATAATTTACTCGTATTACAGCCTGAGAAACTTCGCCAGCCAGAATCAGTGGAAGCAATCAGACAACTAGCCCCTGATCTAATCGTTACAGCGGCATATGGTCAAATATTGCCTAAATCAATTCTAGAGATGCCTAAGCTTGGATGTATTAACGTACATGCATCCTTGCTGCCTAAGTATCGTGGTGGAGCGCCGATTCATCATGCTGTCATGCACGGGGAAGAAGTAACGGGTGTGACGATCATGTATATGGATGTCGGTCTTGATACCGGTGATATGATTGCCAAAATCGAAGTGCCAATTGGTGAATGTGATACAACGGGTACCATGTTCACTAAATTAAGTAAAGCTGGTGCAGAGCTATTAGAGAGAACGTTACCTGAACTATTAGCTGGACGAATTGAGGCAGTGCCTCAAAATGATGCTGAAGCTGTATATTCACCGAACATTTCACGCGATGATGAGCGGATTGATTGGTCTAGATCAGCGCACGATATTCATAATCAGGTACGCGGACTTAATCCATTCCCTGGGGCGTTTACTTATTGGAATGGAGATGTATTCAAAATTTGGCGTACTGAGGTAGCAACGAATGTTACTGATTCATCGGCGGCTTCTGGTACGGTAGTTGAAGCAATGGATTCAGGCATTGCGGTACAAACAGGTGACGGACAGCTTGTCCTTACTGAAATTCAGCCAGCAGGTAAGAAGGCAATGGATGTTGCACAATTCATGCGAGGCAGCAGCATGGAGCGGGGGACACAACTGGGTGAATAAAGATAACAGAAAATCGGACAAGGTCCGTAAGCTTACAGCACGTGAAGTTGCTCTTGATGTGCTGACTGCAGTCGAACAGGACAAGGCCTATAGCAATTTACTGTTGAATCAAGCCTTGCAAAAACATCATTTGGAACGAGCGGATGCTGGTCTAGCTACTGAAATCGTATATGGTACAATTCAGCGCTTAAATACAATTGATTACTATCTAGGTACTCTTGTTAGTAAAGGGCTGGGTAAGCTTCAGCCTTGGGTAAGAAGCTTGCTAAGACTTAGCTTCTATCAGCTTCATTACTTAGACCGTGTGCCAGATCACGCGGTAGTGAGCGAAGCTGTGAACATAGCCAAGCGGCGCGGTCATTCCGGAATTTTCGGCATGGTGAATGCCGTCCTGCGGAATGCGATCCGCCGCAAGGATCAGTGGCAGCTTCCACAGGAGCTGCCGCTTGCTGAGCGCATCGCGCTGCAGCACTCCCACCCGATATGGCTGGTGGAGCGTTGGCTTCGTCAGCTCGGCGCTGAACGGACTGAGCGGATTTGCGAAGCGAATAACGTGCCTCCGCACGTCTCGATTCGCACCAATCCGCTGAAGAATAGCCGCGAGGAGCTGCTGCGGCTGCTTGAAGAGAGCGGCCATGTAGACGCCGCTCCTTCGCCTCTCGCTCCAGCGGGCGTGATCGTGAATGGTGGAGGCAACATGGCGCTTACGCCAGGGTATGCCGAAGGCTTATTCACGATCCAGGACGAGAGCTCGATGCTCGTGGCAGAAGCGCTCGCGCCTGCCGCTGGCATGACCGTGCTCGACTGCTGCGCAGCGCCTGGAGGAAAGACAACGCATATCGCTGAATTAATGGGTGATGAAGGCGTCATCAACGCATGCGATATTCACGAGCACAAGAAACAGCTGATAGATGCTGCGGCGACTCGTTTGAATCTAAGTTCAATACGTACAATGGTTGCAGATGCGCGTGAACTCAGTAAAGAATTTGATGCTGAGTCTTTCGATCGCATTCTGCTGGATGCACCTTGCTCAGGTTTTGGTGTGATCCGGCGTAAGCCCGATTTGAAATGGGTGAAGTCCGAAGCCGAAATTAAGGCTATTATCAAGATTCAAAGGGAACTCTTAGAAGAGGTTAACACATTGCTTCGCCCAGGCGGCACACTCATATATAGTACTTGTACGATTGAAAAAGAGGAAAATGAAGGAAACGTGATGAATTTCTTACAGAAGCATCCTGAATTTGAGCTTGCACCGATTGTAATCACAGGTTTGCCAGCGACATTGGCAGAATCAGCGCAAGCGGGTATGCTGCAAATTGATCCAGATGAATTTCATTCCGACGGATTTTTTATCGCTAAGTTACGCAAGAAGTAACCAAGAGAAATAGGAGGATTATTTACCTCTTATTTCACGTCTATCGTTTGTTTATGTTAAAATAGATTGGATTATCAAGATTATTCAGCTAAGAAATCGGGGTTATAGAAGAGTGAAACCTTATGTATATGATTTTACGTTAGAAGATTGGCAAGATTGGATTAAAGAAAATAGTGAGCCAGCGTTCCGAGCAGGGCAAATATTCGATTGGCTGTACATCAAGCGTATTAGTGATTTTGATGAGATGACGAATTTGTCTAAGTCACTGCGCGATAAACTACGTGCGAACTTCGAATTTGTAACACTAACTGAGCTAGCCAAATATGAATCACAGGATGGTACTGTGAAGTTCTTATTTGAGTTATCGGATAAGAATGCCATTGAAACAGTTATTATGAAGCATGCTTATGGTAACTCTGTTTGTGTGACGACTCAGGTAGGCTGTAAGATCGGCTGTACTTTCTGTGCATCTACGCTCGGCGGACTTAAGCGTAATTTAACATCTGGAGAGATCATTGCGCAGATTGTCAAAGCACAGCAATTGCTTGATCCTAAAGATGAACGCGTTTCCTCAATTGTTATCATGGGGATTGGTGAGCCATTTGAGAACTATGATGCATTGATGAAATTCCTGAATGTGATGATACATCCGAAGGGATTGAACATTGGACAACGTCATATTACGGTATCGACATCTGGTATTGTTCCGAATATTTATCGGTTTGCTGATGAGGATACACAAATTAATTTGGCAATTTCTATCCATGCTCCTAATGATGCGCTGCGGTCTAAGCTAATGCCCGTTAATAAGAAGTTCCCATTTGCAGATTTGATTGAAGCTTGTAAATACTACACAGGCAAAACTGGCCGACGTATTACATTCGAATATGCACTGATGGGCGGAGTTAACGATCAAGCTGAGCATGCGGAAGAGCTATCTGAAGTGTTGAAGCAATTACCGATGTGTCACGTAAACTTAATTCCAGTCAACTATGTGCAAGAACGCAAATTCGTTCGTACTTCTCGCGATGATATTTTTAATTTCCAACGTATTCTTGAGAAGAACAAAATCAACGCAACGATACGCAGAGAGCAAGGTAGTGATATTGCGGCAGCTTGTGGACAACTAAGAGCTAAGCATATGGATCAGAAGAAGCGAAGAAGTGATGAGGTGACGACAATTGAGGATGGTAAGTCGAACTGACGTCGGGCGTATTCGGGTGGTTAATGAAGACAGAGCTTATGTGAAGCAGATGTCAAATGGTTATTCACTCGCAATTTTAGCAGACGGAATGGGTGGACATCAAGCAGGGGATGTAGCTGCACAGATGACAATCGACATCATTGGGAAGATAATGCAGACGGTCTCTCCTTCAGCGACAATTGAAGAGCGCAAGAAATTATTATTGTCTGCTGTTCTTTCAGCAAATGAGCAGATTTATCAGATATCATCAGAGCGTGAACAGTATAAAGGAATGGGTACTACCGTGATCGCTGCATTAGCGTCATCATCTGAGATGATTATTGCACATATTGGCGATTCCAGAGCTTATAAGTTAAGTAAACATTCTCTTATTCAGTTAACAGAAGATCATTCATTAGTCAACGAGCTTGTCAAAACAGGACAAATTACGCCAGAGGAAGCGATTCATCATCCGAGGCGTAATGTTGTTGTTCGTGCGCTCGGCACCGATCCGGATGTCGAGACCGATTTAATAGAAGTTGTACTAGAACCGAATGATCTATTCATTCTGTGTTCAGATGGGCTAAGTAATCTCGTTGAAAGTGAAATGATTACCCAGATTATTCAGGAATACCCAGATTTAGAAGCTGCAGCAGAGCAGCTTGTCATTCGTGCTTTGCAAGCTGGTGGAGATGATAATATTACAGTTGTGCTTATGCTACAAACAGAAGCCAGCGCGCAAGAACGAGGTGATGAACTGTGATTGGACAAACGCTAGGTGGCAGATATGAGATCTTGGAGCGTGTCGGCGGTGGAGGTATGGCGCTTGTCTACAAGGGTCAGGATTTACTCTTACACCGTAAGGTTGCTGTTAAGGTATTACGCCAGCAATATGTATATGATGAGGAGTTTATTCGCCGGTTTCGCAGGGAAGCACAATCTGCGGCGTCTTTATCCCATCCTAATGTTGTATCTATATATGATGTTGGTCAAGAAGATGAAATTCATTATATTGTTATGGAGTACATAGAAGGTACGACATTAAACGAATTAATTAAAGAAAGATCACCTTTACAGGTCGAAGAAGCGATTAATATTGCTTCACAGATTTGTGATGCGCTAGATCATGCCCATCATAATGGTATCATTCATAGAGATATTAAACCACACAATATTCTAATTGGTCGTAATGGACGTGTGAAGGTTACGGACTTTGGGATTGCGCGTGCAGCGACCTCTTCATCGATCACACAGACTGGTTCTGTGATTGGCTCTGTGCATTATTTCTCCCCTGAGCATGCTAAGGGTACGCAGGCAGGAGAAATGTCTGATCTGTATTCGCTAGGTATTGTCCTCTTCCAGATGCTTACAGCTAAGCTACCGTTCTCTGGGGAGAGTCCGATTTCGGTTGCTCTTAAGCATTTACAGGAAACTGTGGAATCTCCGCGTGGGATTAATCCACTTATTCCACAAAGTGTGGAGAACATAATTCTCAAATCAATGCGTAAGCGCCCAGAAGAGCGTTATCAATCTGCTAGAGATATGATGAACGATCTAGAAACCTGTTTATCGTCTGAGAGGCGTAATGAGGCCAAGGTTCAGACATGGGCTAAAGAATATCCAGAAGATCTAGATCATCTAGATGATGAGAGTACAAGGGTTATTCCTGCGATCAGATCACGTCAGTATACGAGTCCGACAACTAATAATAATAGTTACAAGGGCCCAGTTTATGAAAATGATGAAGATGATGATATTGAGGATGACTACGTTCCTAAGAAAAAAAGATCATGGATTAAACCAACGATTTGGATTGTCGTTCTATTAGCTGTGCTTGGAGGTATGTTCGGTCTTTATAAGGTCATAGAAAATGTTATGTTTGTTGAAGTTGTGAAAATGCCAAATTTAGAAGGCAAAAAGCAATCTGACGCAGAAGACATACTTCGTGACCTGAAGCTGACGGCGAAGATTGTGGAAGAACCAAGTGATAAAGTGGCGAAGGAAATATTCAAGCAGTATCCTGCTCCTGACATGGAGGTTAAGATTAATAGCGAAGTGACCCTATATGTCAGTGTGGGACCTGAGATGCCAAAAATGCCGAGCCTTAGGGGAATGAACGTTAAGGCTGCTCTCACTAAGTTAGCTGAAATGGGAGTAGATGAAAAGCAAGTTGAGATAGTGCCAGTGAATACGGAAAATGATGCGCCTGATACGGTTATTCAACAGGAACCAGGTTTCGATCAGCCTTTTGATCATAAGACAGAAAAAATTAAGCTTACGGTTTCACAGGGCAAAGAGCTAGTCAAAGTGCCGAAGCTTGAAGGACTGTCTCTATCTGAAGCTAAAGCAAAATTGGCTAAGTACGAGCTTGTATTAGATGAAAAAGTATCAACTGAGAAGAATAATACGGTGCCTAAGGGTAAAATTATTAGCCAATTCCCTTATGAGGCGAATGAAGAAGTGGCTAAGGGAACTAAAATTTCGGTCATCGTATCTGATGGTCCTGAGCTAGCTAATACGAAAGTAAGTATTACACTTACTCCATCAGTAGAGGGTCAAGCGTCTGACTTTAAAGTGTTATTAACGGATGATGTTTCAAATAACAAATCAGTATATAAAAATACGATTGATAAACCGCAAACTATCGATGTGCAGGTTGTCGTATCGCCAAATAAGTCAGCGACAATTGCAATTTATGATAATGGAACCTTAGTGGATACAATAACCAAAAGCTATGAAGAATTAATCAAACAATAGAGTGGCATAAAGCCAAGGGCAGGAGTGAACGCAGAACATGCCGCAGGGATGTATTCTTAAAGCACTGAGTGGTTACTATTATGTATTACCAGATGGTCAGTCGGCATTAGATACGATGCTAATTCAGTGTAGAGCTCGCGGTGTATTCAAGAATAGAGGCATATCTCCCTTAGTTGGGGATAAGGTTACATTTGAGCTTGAACATACAGGTGAAGGGACAGTAACTGAAGTTCATCCTAGGTCCTCAGAATTAATTCGTCCTCCTATTGCGAATGTGGAGCAGGCAATTCTTGTTTTCTCCGTAACGGAACCTGAACTTAATACTTCTTTACTCGATAAATTTCTTGTGCACATTGAGAAAGAAGGGTTGAATTCAGTTATTTGTTTAACGAAATGGGATTTGCTTAAAGATAATATGGATGCTGAGAAGCGGATTGAAGACCTCATTACATTGTATCGAGAAATTGGATACGAGGTTATTGTAACTTCCTCTAAGCGGAGTAAAGGGATCGAAGCCATTCGATCCCATCTCATTAATAAGATGTCTGTATTTGCAGGACAGTCTGGCGTAGGGAAATCCTCACTACTGAATAGCTTGATGGAAGGTCTCGGACTTGAGACGAATGCGATATCTCATCGACTTGGTCGAGGCAAGCATACGACTAGGCATGTTGAGCTAATCACACTTCCAGAAGGCGGATATGTAGCGGATACACCGGGCTTCTCACAGCTTGACTTTATGGAACTTGAGCCAGATGATTTAAGCTCATGCTTCATTGAATTTACCCCATATGCAGACAAATGTAAGTTTAGAGGCTGCATACATTTACATGAACCAAGCTGTAAAGTACAAGAAGCTGTGCAATCAGGTCAAATTGCTAAATCTCGATATGATCATTATTTAACGTTCTTGAATGAAATGAGAGATCGAAAAAGGAGATACTAATGATGCTAAAAATCGCACCTTCGATTCTATCGGCTGACTTTGCTCGTTTAGGTGAAGAAATTAAAGAAGTTGAACAATTCGGCGCGGACTGGATCCATGTTGATGTTATGGATGGCAAGTTTGTACCCAATATTACGATTGGACCACTTGTTGTGGATGCAATCAGACCACATACCAAGCTACCGCTTGATGTACATCTTATGATTGAACAGCCAGAGCGTTATATCGTTGATTTTGCCAAAGCAGGGGCTGATCTGATTACAATTCATGCGGAAGCATGTGTTCACCTTCATCGTACGATACATTTGATTAAAGAGCAGGGTATTAAAGCTGGCGTTGCGCTTAACCCGGCGACACCACTTGAAACACTTCAGCATGTATTAGCCGATGGTCTAGATATGGTGTTAATTATGACCGTTAATCCAGGCTATGGAGGACAGAAGTTCATCCCTGGCATGTTAGCCAAAATTAGTGCACTTCGTGAACAATTGACTTCATTCGGATATGATCACATCGATATTGAAGTTGATGGAGGAATTAATGCTCAGACGGCTAGATTAGTGGCAGAGGCGGGAGCTAATGTACTAGTGGCTGGTAGTGCCCTATTTGGTCAGCAAGACCGTTCTGCAGCGATCAAGGCGATTAGAGGTTAAGATACGTAAAGCGAAGGTTTAGAAGCAGGTTAAGAGCATAACCAAAGCTTACGGGACATATAAATGTTACAGGAGTTTTACCTTAGGAAGCACGCTGATACGAAAATAGCCGCTTTTAACAGAGTATCATTCTAACGTATGGATGGTAGCTCATCGGCTATTTTGGCAATCGGTCAGGTTAGGTATTCAGCTCTCGAATGAAGCCATGAGTAGCGGTAATTTTCTGGAACTATTTACTGTGCGAGCGAATATAATGGGCATAACGATAAGGTTTGCTGGAAGAGTAGCAGACGAACTTGCGAGCCATTTAAAGCTCATGCTTTCGGGGGAAAGGTTTTCTTCGAAAAGCTTTTGGGAGGGGTAAAGATGAAGTTCTATACAGTCAAACTACCAAGATTTTTGGGTGGGTTTGTCAAAGCGATCCTGAATACCTTCAGTAAAAACTAAGATCGATTATGGTACTGTTTGCCGCTGAATCGCATGAATATCATATAAGCCATCTATGACCGAAAAAAAGCACCCATAATAGGTGCTTTTTGTCTTCATACATAGACACATTATACGCGGCTGATTTTGCCGGATTTCAATGCACGTGTGCTTACATAAACACGTTTTGGTTTGCCGTCAACCAGAATGCGTACCTTTTGTACGTTTACGCCCCAAGTGCGTTTGTTCTTGTTGTTGGCGTGCGAAACATGATTTCCTGTTGCAGGTGATTTACCTGTAATAAAGCATTTGCGAGACATGCGTGACACCTCCTTAAGTATACGAATCTGTCTGCTAGGTAAGCTTAAGATTAGCCGAGCAAACAGCTTTTTCTTGCTGTTACAATTGTTAGTGAATGACACTGAATTTATTTCGCGTTATTTAGCAAATTAAATTAAGGATCACATGAAGAAACACTTCCGTCTCCACAATGTACGGAAAATCGTTTCTTACTTAGAGATAAATCCTTGTAAAAACATACTTAAACATAATATCATACTCAAAATACTTACGTCAATGAATCCCATTCTTTTTTGAACGTTTATTTATTATAGGCTTTATAGTACAATGGTGAATAGTCCATGAAAAGGAGTTGGTCATAGTGCCAATGGAAGTTGTAAATGAACTCGGAAAGATTTACATTACAAACGATGTGATTGCCATTCTTGCAGGCTCTGCTGCACTCGATTGTTATGGACTTGTTGGTATGGCATCAAGAAAACAATTTAAAGATGGTATTACTGAACTACTCGGTCGCGAAAATTTAAGTCGCGGTGTCGAAGTTCGTCGTGAGAAGGAACTGACTGAAATCGATCTATATATTATAGTTAGCTATGGTACAAAGATATCTGTAGTTGCAGAGAACGTTCAAGCGAAAGTGAAGTACGTAATGAACGATGTAGTTGGACTTCATGTTGACGAAGTGAATATCTTCGTACAAGGAGTTCGCGTATCCAGTTAATTTAGAAAGGAGAATCAGCAATTGAGTAAGCGCTTAATCTCAATTAATGGAAATGATTTTACTGCGATGGTGATGTCAGCATCTGAACATCTTGGCCGTAATGTTAATAAAGTGAATGGGTTAAACGTATTCCCAGTTCCAGATGGTGATACTGGTACGAATATGAATTTAACTCTGACATCTGGTGTGGAAGAACTAAAGAGGAGGCCTTCAGCTCATATTGGTAAGGCTGCTGAAGCAATGTCCAAAGGTTTACTTATGGGAGCACGAGGAAACTCTGGTGTTATTCTATCACAGCTATTTAGAGGGTTTGCTAAGTCTGTACACGATTATGAAGAAATCAATTGTGTTCAGTTCGCTGCTGCACTTCAGCAAGGTGTTGAGACAGCGTATAAAGCAGTTGTCAAACCTGTAGAAGGAACGGTACTTACCGTATCCAAAGATGCTGCTAAAGCTGCTACATTATTCGCAAGACGTGCGCAAACAATTGATGAATTAATGCAGGAAGTGCTGGACAAGGGTAAACAATCACTTGCACACACACCAGAATTGCTCCCTGTACTTAAGCAGGTTGGGGTTGTTGACGCCGGTGGTCAAGGATTAATTCACGTCTATGAAGGCTTCTATGAGGCGTTGACAGGGCAAAGTTCTCTTTCCTTCAATCATGATGCCGTTATCCCTGAAGCATTAGGTGCTTTCCCAATGGGATCATTTATTAACAATACGGTTAATCCAGGACATGAACCTCAACGTGCTCAAGCCAAAATGTCAACTGAAGATATTGTGTATGGTTATTGCACTGAATTCCTAATTAACATGATTCCTGGTAAAACCAAAGGTCTTGTATTTGATGAGCAGGATTTCCGTGAGCAGTTAAGTAAACACGGGGACTCCCTACTTGTTGTGGCCGATGACGATCTAGTGAAAATTCATATACACGCTGAATATCCGGGTAATGTGATGACAATTGCTCAACAGTACGGTGATCTAAGCCGTATCAAAATTGAGAATATGCGTGATCAGCATACACACATTCTAATGGAAGAAGCGATGGACAATTATAACAAGGAGCATGTGGAAACTGTTCAACAGAAAGATATTGCTTCAAACAAAGTAGCAGATCTTAATGAAGAACGTAAGCCATATGGATTTGTTTCTGTTGCTGCAGGCGAGGGGATTACAGATATATTCTCATCCGTAGGTGTTGATGTCGTGTTATCAGGTGGCCAAACGATGAATCCGAGTACGCAGGATTTTCTCAATGCGATCGATAATATACATGCAGATACAATTTACCTGTTACCTAACAACTCCAACATCATTATGGCTGCGAAGCAAGCTGCTGAATTGACGGAGGACAAACAAATCGTAGTAATTCCAACCAAAACGATTCCACAGGGTTTGGCTGCAATTCTGGCTTTCCAGGATGGTATGGATGCGGATAAGAATACGGAAGCGATGAATCAGTCCATACAACATGTACGATCTGGCCAAGTGACTTACTCGGTACGAGATACGACAATTGATGATATCGCCATTAAGCTTGGTGATTACATGGGTATTCAGGATGGCAAGATTATTTGCTCCGAAGGCACACTAATAAGTGCTACCAAAGGTTTGATTGACCATATGGTTGATGAAGGCAGTGAGATCGTGACAATTCTGACTGGGGAAGAAGCAACTGATGAGGATACTGGCGTTATACTAGCTTATATTAATGAGATGTATCCAGAGGTTGAGGTCGAATTACACGATGGGGGACAACCGGTTTATAGTTACTTATTCTCGGTTGAGTAAGCGGTAATAAGAATGCCATGACCATAAGAGAGGTGAAAGGTTTGAGCAAAATTCGCATTGTTACGGACAGTACAGCAGATATTCCTGCGGAATTAAGAGAAAGACTCGGCATTAAAATGGTTCCACTCAAGGTTTCATTTGGTAGTGAGACTTTTATTGACGGGGTTACACTTACACCGGAGGTTTTCTACGATAAGCTGATCGCATCAAGTGTTTTGCCAATCACGTCGCAGCCTTCACCATTAGAGTTTCAGAAGATATATGAGCAATTGGCTGAGGAAGACGCTGACTCAGAAACGAATACGGAGATTATTTCGATTCATCTAGCATCTGTATTAAGCGGGACGTATCAGTCAGCGGTGTTAGCTAAATCGATGATTGAGGATGACGATAAAGCCCGAGTATCCATAACGCTGGTTGATTCGAAATCTGCATCTTATGGCATCGGTGGGCAAGTAATTGCTGCTGCAGAAGCAGCAGCTGCTGGTAAGAGTAAAGAAGAAATTTTGAAGATTATCGAGAAAACGCGTAAAGAATGCGATATTTATTTTATGGTAGATACTCTTGAATATTTACATAAAGGTGGTCGCCTTGGTAAAGCTTCTGCACTAATAGGCTCTTTGCTTAATATTAAACCGATTCTAACGATTGATGATGAGGGCTATGTCTCTCCGATCGATAAAGTGCGTGGCCAGAAAAAAGCGATGACTCGTATCGTCGAGCTGATGAAAGAAAGCAATTGTGGACGAGCTGTTCATTTAAAATTAGCTCATGTTCGTAATCCAGAGGGTGCTGAGGCGTTGAAGCAACTCATTTCAGCTGATTTTGAAATTGTATCTTGTACAGAATGGTCGATTGGTGCAGTTATTGGAACTTATGTAGGTCCAGGACTTGTTGCTGTCTTTGTATCACCAGCTTAATTGGAATTAGATTGTAGGTGAAATGATGGATTTATTTCGCATTTCGGTTGAACAAATACATGGTGTGGGGGCGGCCAAAAAGGACGATCTCCACGCTTTAGGTATACAATCAGTTGGGCATCTGCTAGAGTATTACCCTTTTCGCTATGAAGATTATTCTCTAAGTGATCTTAGTGGAGTTAAGGACGGCGATAAAATTACCGTTCTAGGTACAATTGTAAGCGAACCTGTCCTTCAAAGATACGGACGGGGAAAATCTAGGCTCAGCTGCAAAGTGGTCATTGACCACTTTTTTGTTACGTCTGTATGGTTTAACCAAGTGTTCTTGAAAGAGAAGCTTGAGCCACAGCTTGAGGTTGTTCTTACAGGGAAGTGGGATGGACGTCGTAAACAAATCACTGTGTCGGAAACCGAGTTTCCTGGTAGACGTTCAGCTGGAACTTCTAAAGTTGGGACACTTCAACCTGTGTATCACGTTAGTGCAGAGATGAGTCAAAAATGGCTGCGCAAAGTAATTGGACAAGCACTTAAACAATACGGTGGCATGATCCAAGAGGTGCTTCCCGAGGAGCTTGTTAATCGGCATGATCTGATGGTGCGGCGGGAGGCGATCGCCGCGATTCATCTACCAGAGCGAATGGACGAAGGCCAGCATGCGCGCAGGCGTATGGTGTACGAGGAGCTGCTGCTATTCCAGCTCAAGATGAACGCTCTGCGGGCGATGAATCGACGTAGAGCAGACGGCTTGGCACAAGGTGTCGATCTACCGGCTGTTCGTGCGTTCGTGCGTGGGCTGCCTTTTGCGCTCACGAAGTCGCAAAAGGATGTCATTGCCGAGATTCTCGAAGATATGCAGGCGCCTTATGCGATGAACCGGTTGCTGCAGGGCGATGTTGGAGCAGGTAAGACTGTCGTAGCCGCAGCGGGACTGTTCGCTACGGTAAAGGCGGGCTTCCAAGGCGCACTGATGGCGCCGACGGAGATTCTAGCGGAGCAGCATCTGCGCTCGCTAGAGAAGCTATTCGAGCCGTGGGGCATAACCGTAGGGTTATTGACCGGCTCGATGACGGAGCGGCAGCGCCGTGATGTGCTCGGCGCGTTGCAGCTGGGCATGGTCGACGTGATCGTCGGCACCCATGCCCTGATTCAAGATGGCGTGTTCTTCCGCCAGCTTGGGCTTGTCGTAACCGATGAGCAGCATCGGTTCGGTGTCGCACAGCGTGCGGTGCTTCGCCGCAAGGGGATGAACCCCGACGTCTTGATGATGACGGCGACGCCGATTCCGAGAACGCTGGCGATTACAGCGTTCGGGGATCTTGATGTATCCACGCTGCGTGAGCTACCTAAGGGGCGTCAGCCAATCAAGACCTATAATGTGAAGCACGATATGCTAGAACGCGTGCTTGGGTTTATTAAACGAGAAGCGGATGCAGGCAGACAATCATATGTGATATGTCCACTTATCGAAGAGTCAGAGAAGCTAGATGTGCAGAATGCAATTGATGTGTTCGTTCAATTGCAGGGGCATTTCCCTGACCTTAGGATCGGACTCCTACACGGGCGCATGTCAGCGGCAGAGAAGGATGAAGCGATGCGCAGCTTCAAGGAAGGCGCCGTGCATGTGCTTGTATCCACGACTGTTGTCGAGGTCGGCGTGGACGTACCTAATGCTACGCTGATGGTCGTCTATGACGCAGATCGCTTCGGCTTATCTCAACTACATCAGCTTCGCGGCCGGGTTGGTCGAGGCGAGCATGCCTCGCACTGCATTCTGATCGCCGACCCCAAAACCGAGGTCGGCAGGCAGAGAATGCGAGCGATGACAGATACGACCGACGGCTTCGAGATCGCACGCCGCGATCTAGAGCTTCGCGGTCCTGGCGACTTCTTCGGTACGAAGCAAAGCGGTCTGCCAGAATTCCGAATCGCCGATTTAATGGCGGACTTCGAAGTGATGGAAGTAGCACGTGATGATGCTTCAGCGCTGGTCTCTTCGTCCGAATTCTGGACGGACATCTCGTATTTATCGCTGCGCGAATATTTACAGCGCGAAGGCGTATTAGAAGGAACTGTATTAGATTAGAGATTGATTTGGTAATGTATTAGCTAAGCTGACTATTCGACTAAGGATTCAAATAGACTAGCTTCTGAAGTAATAGTTGTGACTACAGTGTCAATTTGTGCCCTCCCCCCACATATAGTAAGGATGTGAGGAGGCGATGTGTATCGTATGAGTATGAATTATGTGAAGTACGGAGTAGATCCTGCACTAGTCGAGCGTGTGAAGCTGAAGTTGAAGGATAAAGATAAGAAGGAACGTGTCAAGGAAATACTTGATGGTGTAACGAAGGCTGATTTGCAGAATCGTCCCAAAACGACTAAGCTGCTTAGTCAAGTATCGAAGGTTCTAGGTGAGAATTTGACGAGTGAGCAGTCTAAAAGTATTGTCGATTTTATCATTGCACAAAAAATTGATCCAAATAATACACTTCATCTATTAAAGCTATGGGGCATGTTTAGATAAGGAGCTATCCTGAACTGAGCGATCTAATCGTTCAGTTTGGGAAGCTCCTTTTTCTATGTCTATGAGGCGATGGGGATAAGCGAAAAGATAAGGATAATCGGAAAGATGATGAAATGAGAAAAGTTGGTGATATACAGAAAAGTGATAAAATAAGGATATGTGATGAAATAAGGAGAAGTGGTGAATTGAGGAAAGAATGATGATAAAAGGATAGGTGACGAATTGAGGAAAGATGAAGATATAGGGATAGATGTCGAATTGATCGAAGAAGATGATATAAGGTTAGATGACGTAATGAGAAATATAATGTTCCCTAACCTGGCTGATACTTGAAGAGTTAATAGTTTTGAATGTATTCTGTACAACCAAAAGTTGGGTTTAGGGATGAAAATTGAGTTTGAATGCATTCTATACACTCTAATGCGCGGGTATGAGGAAAACATGGGGGAGATGGAGCGTTTGAATGCACGAAATACACGCTAATGTTTATTGTGATCATATTACACGGTTTTGGTTGCACAATATGCAGCCAAACGTTAATGTAGCTGTGGCGAATTTGGTAAAGGGAGTCTAATCTAGGGAGCTGAGTGAGTTAGTTGAGTAAATGGAATCCATGAAGGAAGGTGAGTGTAGTAAAGTTAGGTTAGTGTGAGGAGTTTGCGATCAGATGAATGTCGGAACGATAAAAAAAGAGTTCAAGGATTCAAATCCTCGGACTCTTTTTACTGTTAATCTTTGTGTGACCTTAGAGGTTATTGCTCTTTTTGTATTTTGCCAGGATTGTTGATTTTGTAAGGAATGGGGTGTTTCGTGAGCTTCTTGGCTACAATTTTACCTTCAAAGGTGATCTTGTCGCCGACTTCTAATTCGAATTTTTTGAGTGTGGCACTGTGGCTTGACCAGGCTAATCCAATTTCGGTTTCAGGATCTGTAATGGAGACAGCTTCGTAGATCACCACTTCATCGTCAGTATCGGAAAAATGATTCGGAACCGTAGTGAATTCTTGTACGATAGCGGTCATTTTGACTTTTTGTTCTGGAAGCTCAAGTTTAGGTGCTTTTTCATTGGTTGTTTTTGTTTTTGCTTTTGGTGATTCTTTGGGCTTGGATTCTACAACTACAGACTCCACTACAGAAGGAGTTTCTTGTGCTGTTTCAACAACTTGGTTCTCTGATTCCCCTGATTCTTCCGCTACCGCTGCAAGTTTTTGGCTGTAATTAGCAGCTTGCATTTCTTTGAGGTATGAAGGATGGATGCAATGCAGCTCTTTATTGTCGAATTCAATGACTGCGGTCACTTTATCCACATAGCCAACAATACTACAGGGTAGATTCATGCCGTTTCCTTTATAGAAGAACGCTTTGGATTTGGATGCTTTTCCTGATAGTAGACCCCATTCTTTACATTTTTCTATTTGGTCGTCCTCGGTTTCGAAGGCAACATATGTGTTTGGCTTGATGGTGAACGGATATAACATATCTTCTCCGCCTTTCTGTCTATATAGGAGTATCTTATCATTTTTGGGCATACTTTGAACAATCAACGACAATTAATGAGAATTCTTCTTATGAAACTTTTGAAATAGTACAACCGTATAGATAATTACTACTAGATAAATTGGAGTGATTTGATATGAATAATCGTGGATGCATGAAGTGTGGTTCTACAGACGCTGAACAAAAAGAAGTTGCTATGACGGGAACAGGATTATCCAAGATGTTTGATATTCAGCATAATCAGTTTGTTGTCGTCTCTTGTAGAAACTGCGGATACTCCGAATTTTATAATAAAAAATCATCGACAGGAAGCAATATTCTAGATATGTTCTTTGGTTAAGTAACAGTAGAGGCAGGCTATCAGATCGATAATCGATCGGTAGCCTGTTTTTCATATGGTTTTAGTAATGAGGGATATCTTAAAATGGGTTATGAAAATGACTTGCACTCCCTTATGAAATTGCATATACTAAAATCTGAATATATGAAATCGGAGGTACCCATTAGTCTAATGAAGTTATAATGCGAAATTCCCAAGTTTGTTGCTAATTGAAGTGACAGGTGGCGCTCTACGCGGAATGTGTGTAGTGCGAACGGAATTCGTATGTCTAATGGGGCTCATACAGCTTGATCGTGCATTCGTCTAGTAAAGGCGATGAAGCTATTGATTTTGTGTATTCACAAAGAACAAATACATCCGACTTATTAAGACGGTTATGCCGTTTTTTCGTAGCCGGTAAATTTAGTTCTTTATGTGAGCTATCCCCGCATATTCTGTTCGTCCTTACATACGAAGCCGTAGACACTTGTCTATGGTTTTTTTGTATTTTTTTCACATGAAAGGATGGGGATTCGGTATGACGATGTTAATTAAAGCAAGCGGACTCAGTAAGGAATGGAATGGTCGTCTTATTTTTGAAAAGGTTGATTTAGAGATAGTACAAGGGGAACGGATTGCTTTGTTTGGTCGCAATGGCGTTGGTAAGTCGACGTTATTTTATATACTTACGGGTCGGCTTGCCGCTGACGGCGGGACAATTGAGCGGAGATTACCTATAGATGATTGGGGCTGGATGGATCAGCAGCTGGATGTTCAGCCTGATATTCTAACGATTGATTATGTGCAATCAGATTGTGATGAGTTATGGAAAGTGGAGAAACGATTACGTCAGATGAAGCTCGAACCGGAGACTTGGTATATCCCTTTCGATAATTTGAGCGGTGGACAAAAAACACGAGCACAACTTGCGAGGCTAATGGTACGTGAGCCAAAGCTGCTGCTGCTCGATGAGCCGACGAATCATTTGGACGAGGAATCATTGTGCTGGTTAGAGTCTTGGGTCCGTACTTATCCTGGCACTGTATTGTTCGTGTCGCATGATCGTGCTTTTGTCGATGCTGTTGCTGATGGTATTTATGAGATAACATCAAGTGGAAGCCGAAAATTTAAGGGTGGCTATACAGCCTACCGAGAACAGAAGGAGCTTGACCGCCGGACGCAGGAAACATTGTATCGGAAGCAGGAGCAAGCTCGCAAAGAGCTTGAGGAATGTATTCGCAATTATCAGCAGTGGTTCGTGCAAGCGGAGAAAGCTGCCAGTAAAGCAGAAATTGGTGCAGCCAAGCCTTATTACAAAGCTAAAGCGAAGAAAAATATTTCCAGGTACCATGCTAAGGAACGTGAGCTTGAACGGCTGGAGGCGGAAAGTGTAGA
Organism: Paenibacillus sp. P5_B5; assembly: GCF_056400365.1. NCBI lineage: Bacteria > Bacillati > Bacillota > Bacilli > Caryophanales > Paenibacillaceae > Paenibacillus > Paenibacillus sp. P5_B5. The sequence goes on along the minus strand of NZ_JBFULK010000013.1, from coordinate 18,001 downwards.
GAAGCCGCGAGATACACCGCAGCTTAAGATGCAGCTGCAGGATAGTGAATTTGCTGCACGCACACTTATGCGGCTTGAATCAGTCAGATTCTCCTATGAGGGTGATGAGGGTAGCGATGAGTATAGAGACCGCAGCAATCGCTTGTTATTCAATCAGCTTCATCTAACAGTTGAGCGTGGGGATCGACTGGCAGTAATCGGTCCTAATGGAGTGGGCAAGTCAACGCTGCTACGTTTGATGCTGGGTGAGCTTACTCCGGCTGCGGGCCAAGTCAAAGCACATTCGCAGACGCGCATCGGGTATTTCTCCCAGGAGCTAGAGGGCTTGGATGGGGATGAAACCTTGCTCGACAGCTTGCTGTCGCTGCCTTCCATGACACAGACGCATGCACGCACGATACTCGGCTGTTTTCTGTTCTCGCGAGAAGACGTCTTTAAGCGAATCGAAGATCTTAGTATGGGAGAGAAATGCCGCGTCGCCTTCCTGAAGCTCTATTTTAGCGGAGCCAACTTACTTATATTGGACGAACCGACGAACTATTTTGATATCGATACGAGTGAACGAGTGGAGCATGCGCTGATGGAATACTCCGGTGCGCTTGTTGTCGTGTCGCATGACCGTTATCTTATCCGTAAGCTGGCGAATAAGCTTCTTATGCTAGATGGTTCATCACCATGCAAGTTATTTCAAGGAACCTTATCGGAGTGGGAGGAGCTGAAGCAAGATCAATACGCGAGCGGTGCGAAGAATCCTGCTTTGATCGATGAAGCTCGGCTACTCGAGATGCAAATTGTTCATTGGATGAACGCTAGTGCAGATTCTGCTGAAGAGCAGGCTGTGAATCTAGCTCGGATTCAAGCAATGCGCAAGCGGCTTGTTGAGATTCAAGTTGAGATGAATGCGGATTGATGGAAATAGGAAGCTGAAGGTATAGAAGAGTAAACGAAAAAAAGGCTTCTCATCCGTCATCGAACAGGAGGTGACGGATAAGAAGCCCTTTTACTTTTATTTAAGTGTGAAGACGCTTTTCTATCAAGTTGATAATTTGATTACATATCGGAAGCGGAACGTTTCCGTCATTGACTTACATCTGATTTAAAAAATTGTGGTAAATGATCCTTGTGAGCATCTTTTAGTTCTTGGAAACATTGCGAAGCAGCCTCGTAATCACCAACTAATGGATTCATTAGCAATGCGCGCATTGCGGCATTTTCATCGCCATTTACGGCTGCGGCTACTGTTTCCCGTTCATAGGCTTTGATCATGCGCATATAGTCGATGATATGTTGATTGTGAAATGAAGGCACTCGTATAGGTTTCGCGCCATCTTTACCTACAACAGCACATACTTCAACGGCATCGGTATTTTCCATAAAATCAAGCGCTCCATTATTCAGTACGTTGACGACATGAACTTCTTGTTTATCGTTATAGATGGCATCGACTAAGCTGATCGCTACTTCGGAGTAATTCGCACCTCCACGTGTGGAAAGAAGTTCTGGTTTGGTGTGTAATGCCGAATCCGAATAAATTTGAAGCAATTCTTCTTCAATTTGCATACACTTCTCACCGCGAGTTAACTCACTGTTCTTAAGTAGTTCGAACTTTTTACGATTGAAATAGTAGTACTCTAAATAAGAAGAAGGAATGGCGCCGACCATTTCAATCAATTCTGTACTAAAGCCACTTGAAGGGATATTCTTCATCGCTTCACTATTTAAGCCCATTTCCAGTGCAGTTTTTAGATAGTCCTGTCCATCTTGTTCAATGGATGTAATCCAGCTTAGATGATTGAGTCCAACATAAGTAAAGTTTGGATTGGGGAGTTCGAGTTTCTCGCGAATGCTTTTGAACATGTTGAACGGAACGTTACAGAGCCCAAGCATTTTAACATCTGAGTAATTGAGCAAAGCTTCAGTGATAATCCCTGCTGGGTTTGAGAAGTTGATCAGCCACGCATTAGGACATAGTTCTTTCATGCGCTCTGCGATGTGAAGCATCTCGGGAATTGTACGCATTGCTTTGAAGAATCCACCGATCCCGCAGGTTTCCTGACCGATTAAATCATATTTCAGCGGGATTTTTTCATCGAGGACTCTTGCAGGCAATTTGCCGACACGGATTTGCCCGAGCACAAAGTGAGCATCGCGAAGTGCTTCATCCAAATCTTGCGTCTTGATCACGCGACATGGAATTTGCGCAGCCTGGATCATCCGTTCACAAAGGTCACCAACGATTTGCAGTTTTCTTGAATCTATATCCATAAGTACGAGTTCAGTGATGGGTAATACATCTTTCCGTTTAATGATTCCTTCTATTAATTCCGGGGTGTATGTACTACCTGATCCAATGATTGCAATTTTCAAATGGTTACTCATCTTGAAAACCCTCCTTCTAGAATGTAAGTTACAAAATTAAACTTCGTTACACTAGCATTATAGCATTGAAATTCAGATGCAGACAATGTAAAATCAAAATTATAAATCATAATAAAATTATATTCTGAAATAAAATTTTAAAAAAGGACCTGTTTTCACAAAATCACTGGAAGGGGGAATCATTATGATTGTAACTTGGGACCCTTCGTATACTTCGTCCGTCATTTCACTGTGGAATGAAGAAGCTGTGAAGGATGGGTATAAAGAGTTAACAGAAGAGAGTTTTAACGGTATTTTTACATCGAATTCCTATTTTGATCAGGCGTGCACATTTGTACTGCTTGAAAATGATCAGGTAAAAGGTTTTGCTTGTGGTTGTACCGGTAAGGATCTACCACTTGGTGATGTGGCTGGGTATATCACTTGTATTGTGTTAGCTCATAATCATAAGACAGAAGTGAACTATCAGCGGATGCTAGAACAAATTGAAATGCGATTTAAAGCACTAGGAAAGAAACAAGCTGATGTTCTTTTCTTCAATCCGATGTTGTTACCTTGGTACATTCCAGATACACCTAAACATGAGCATAACAATGCGCCAGGTGTTCCAGTTGAAAGTCAGCTGTATTCTATTTTGCAAAATGAGGGATATTTTGAACGCGCGGTAGAATGTGCGATGTATTTAAACCTTGATCACTATACCATGTCTGATGAAATCAAAACGAAAGAGGACAAAGCGGCGCATGCAGGTTATACCGTTCAATTGTTCGATCCATCTCTACATGATGGTGTAAGTGAAATGCTAGATGGACTCAATAATCCGTTATGGCAAAAGGAAATCGGACAGTCTACAAGGGACGGTATCCCCGTTGTAGTGGCTGCGTATCAAGAAAAGGTTGTTGGCTTTGCGGGTCCGGTGATTCGACAAGATAATGGTCGTGGTTATTTCGCAGGTATTGGCGTACATCCGGAACATGAAGGGCATGGTCTTGGAAGCGTTTTATTTTTTAAATTGTGCGAGGCTTTTAAAAATATAGGTACCGGTTATATGTCTCTATATACAGGTAGTACGAATCCTGCGATTCGTATTTACGAGAAAGCAGGATTTACAACCGTCAAAAAATTTGCAATCATGAGGAAGGAGTTTTAATAATGAGCGAACAAAGGTTAACGATTCTAGCAATTGGTGGTCATGTCGGTGATATGGAGTTGACTGCAGGAGGTGTGCTTGCAAGTCATTCTTTAAAAGGAGATCGTATTGTAACGCTCGCACTTACTGCTGGGGAGCGCGGTGTACCTGCGGGTAGGGATATGGCGGAGTATCGTGAGCAGAAGGTCAATGAGGCAAAGGGTTTTGCTGAAATGTTAGGTGGAGAGTCCATCGTATTTGATGTTCCGGATGGAGAATTGCAAGATAGTGAAGAGATGCGCATGAAAGTGTGTGATGTGATTCGCGATTGTCGTCCGAATATCATCATTACGCATTTTAAGAACAGTATGCACAAAGACCATATGGCAACGCACCGCATTGTGAATGATGCTCGTTTTTTTGCGGGACTTGCATCCTTTCAAAGGGAGAAACCAGCTTTCTTCGCTTCCAGCCTGTATTATGCTGAGAATTGGGAAGATGCGGTTGATTACAAACCTTATATCTATGTAGATTTTTCCAAAGAAGCGTATGATTTATGGGTTAAAGCAGTGTCCTTGCACTGGTTCGTAACGGGTAGCAAATCTTTCCCTTATTTGGAGTATTACAAACATTTAGTTCGTGTACGCGGCATTGAGGCTAGAAAAGAATATGCAGAATCATTCATGATTCCAGAAGAAAGCAAACGAGTTCTGAAGTCTGAATTATAGAGACCGGAGGTAGGTACCATGATTCGAAATGGGATTGATTGTATTTTGCAATATAAGCATCTATTCAAGGGCAAACGAGTGGGGCTTATTACATCGCCAACGGGAATTAATAAAGATTTTGTCTCTACGATTCAAATTCTGCATGAAAATGTCCATCTAGCAGCGATGTTTTCACCTGAACACGGTGTGCGCGGTGATCAAGCAGCTGGAGCGCAGATTGAAACCTATAAAGACCCGTTTACAGGCGTACCCGTCTACAGCTTGTATCGCCAAGATTCAAAGCGTTTAAGCCAGGAAATGCTCGATGAAGTAGACGTTGTTGTTTATGATATCCAGGATGTGGGTGTTCGGTATTATACGTTCATTTATACAATGTTGTATGCGATTGAAGACTGTGCGAAGGCGGGCAAGGAATTTGTTGTTTTGGACCGCATAAATCCGCTAGATGGAGTCACTGTTGAGGGCAATATTTTGAAGCGGGATTATCAATCTTTTATTGGAAACTACCCACTCTGTGTTCGTTATGCCTTAACAGCTGGTGAAGTGGCCATGATGGCCAATGAGCAAATGAACTGGAATTGCGAATTGCATGTGGTGCGTTGTGAAGGTTGGGAGCGAGGTATGCTGTTTCCTGATACCGGTCGTTCATGGGTGATGCCATCGCTAGGGGTTCCTCGTTTTGATACAGCGCTGCTCTATCCGGGTACATGTTTATTTGAAGGTACGAATATGTCTGAAGGCAGGGGAACCACAGCTCCGTTTGAAATCATTGGGGCACCATTTATTGAAGCAGAGAAACTTGCAGATGAAATGAATGGAAAAAGATTGCCAGGTGTCATTTTCCGTCCTGTGTATTTTAAACCCACGTTTTCAAAATTTGAAGGCGAGCAGTGCAGTGGTGTGCAGATTCATATTCTCAATACGAAAGCGATTCAGCCGCTTGCTACAGGTATTGAATTACTGTTTACAATCAAACAAAATTATGAGCAATTTGCATTCTTACCACCTTATAAAGAAGGATCAAGACCATTTATTGATTTATTATGTGGAGATAAGTTGTACCGTGATGAATCGGTAGATATTGCGCAAATGCTAGAGCAATTCCGTCAAGAGAGTCTTGAGTTTTCTAAGATGAAGCAAGAATATCATTTATATTAAGGAGATGATCCTATATGGTTCATATGAGCTTGAGGCAGAAAATTGGTCAGCTCATCGTCACTGGATTTTCGGGTCAGGAATTAAGTGATGATTTACGTCGTTTGGTTCAAGACGATGGAGTTGGGAATGTTATCTTGTTCGCACATAATGTAGAGAATAGTGTTCAACTCAGAACATTATGTACAGAAATTCAGCAATGGATGATGGATGAAACAGGAATTCCTGCGTTAATATCCATCGATCAAGAAGGTGGACGGGTAACGCGATTGCCTGATGATGCAACGAATGTTCCAGGAGCGATGGCGATTGCAGCTACGGGGCAGCCGGAACTTGCCTATATCGCTGGTCAGTTGACAGCGAAAGAACTTCGTGAGCTAGGTATCCATTTTAATCTAGCACCAGTTCTCGATATTAATAGCAATCCGCAAAATCCTGTCATCAATGTACGTTCTTACGGCGATACAGCGGCAATAGTTGAAGAGTACGGTTTACAAATGTTAAGAGGGTTGATGAATGGTGGTATTCTCGCTGCTGTGAAGCACTTTCCAGGTCATGGTGATACATCTGTGGATTCTCATCTGGGGCTACCTGTTGTTCATAAGACTCTGGAAGAACTGATGGAAATGGAGTTACAACCTTTCATTCGTGCCATCGAACAAGGTGTGGAATGTATCATGAGTTCGCATATTCTCTTTCCAGCGATTGAACCTGAGAAGATTCCTGCGACGATGTCAAAGCGTATACTGACAAATTTGTTGAAGGAAAAGCTCAGGTTTGAAGGACTCATTGTTACAGATTGTCTTGAAATGAATGCAATTCAGGAACACTATGGAACAGCACAAGGAGCGCTTGCTGCCTTGAAAGCAGGTGCGCATTTATTGTGTATTAGTCATACGCCTGCACTTGTGCGCGAAGCGATGAATGTTATCGAACAAGCGGTACTCTCTGGTGAGCTGTCAATGCAGATTATTGATGATGCGCTTGCAAAGGTGCTTTATTATAAAGAAAAATATAAACCAGAATCCATGAGAGTAGATCTTCCAAGTGTGGGTTGTGAGATGCATCGCCGCGTTGCCGCGGATATACGTCAAAAGAGTATCAGTCTTGTACGTGGCAAGCTGCAACCTATTCAGCAGAATGACCCAAGTACCGTGATAATCGGATGCTACGCTTATCGCACGACATTAGCTTCGAGTGAAGAGCAACTTCGATTATCTTTTCCTGAAGCGATGGGGGAGGCATTTTCTGTACCGCATCTTATAACGGATATGAACCCTACGCAAGGGCATGTGGATGAAGTTATTGGGCAGGTGGCTAGCTACAAGCGAGTTGTTGCAGGGCTTTATAATGGTGTGATAAATACAGGTCAATTGCAACTTGTTGAACAACTATGCTTAGCGGGGCATCATGTAACAGTCGTATCTTTAGGAAGTCCATATGAATTGGAACGGATTGAGGGAGAGATCTGTGGAGTAGCTGCTTTTGAGTACACTTCGCTCATGTTTGATTCGCTCATACAAGTATTAAGCGGGGCAGTTGAGCCTTCAGGCAAATGGCGCATCAAGAACTGAAAAGGACGTGATTTCATGAGACGATTTGTCGCAGGGCTAGATGGTGGCGGCACCAAGACAGCGTTAACCGTCCTTGATGAGCAAGGAATTGTAGTACATACCGAGTCGTTTGGTGCAATCAATTTGAATGGACAGAATGAGAACAGTATCAAGCAAAGTATGCAAGAGATGATGGAGACCATCGCAAGGGTATGTGGAAGCATGGATTCATGTGCTCAAATCTGTATCGGTGCTGCAGGAGTCAGCAATCCAACGGTCGCGCATCGATTGGAAAGTTATGTTCGTGAAAGTAATTATCATAATGAATTGCTCATTGTCGGTGATCAAGAAACAGCACTTTATGGTGCGCAGGAACGTCTATACGGAATGATTCTTATCGCAGGAACAGGATCAATTTGTTATGGAAAAAACGAAGCAGGGGACGCACATCGCGCCGGTGGTTTTGGTTATTTGGTGGATGATGAAGGCAGTGGGTATAGCATTGGACGGGAGTTAATTACGGCAGTTCTTCGTGCACACGATGGCCGCTCTTCAAAGACGATCATCACGGAACTGATGTACGAGCAACTTCAGCTAACGAATGTTCATCAGTTGATTGGTTTTGTATATGATCAGCAGACGAATAAGAAAGATATTGCGGCGCTTGCACCCATCCTGTCTAAGGCAGTTGCTGTTCACGATGAAGCAGCCATTACGATTGTACACAAAAGTGCAAATGCATTGTATGAACTCGTTGTTCCTGTTGCAGAGCGATTATCTTTACAAAATGGGATATTGGCGTTAGCTGGAAGTGTTCTACTTAAAAATTTCGATGTACAGAAGGCGTTTATAGAGAAATTGAAGCAGAATTATTCGCATATGCGGTGGATTTTCCCAAAACAAGATGCGTCCTATGGAGCGGCACTGATGGCCTTAAACCGAATTCAATAAAATATCGGATAAAATATAAAAGGACATCGATACTTTTCTTTCTCAGAAAAGTTCGATGTCTTTTTGTTGTAATGAATTAGATTTGCGTATCGGTTAGGGGCTCTGCGGTAGCGGTTACGTTGAAATCCGTTTTCGCCAGCTCTTTACCATTTATTATTACGGATAGCCGATGTTTACCCGGATAATGCTTGCGGGTTGTCAAGTCCTTGAAATGATGGGTTCGCACGTAATTCCGCTCCACATTGTCGTAGTTGTGTTCTGTTACCTTGAATAGCTTTCTTGATGTCGTACCGTTCGCTTTGACAAAATCAATCGCGTATTCGACCCGTAGCTGCTGGGATACAGATGAGTTGGTCCGGATCGAAAAAGAAAAAATAAGATATTGGCCGATCGTCAGCGTCTCTTTGTCCAGCGACAAACCACTTACCGTCACATCCGGCGAAATCGCAAAACCGAATAAGGAAAGCACGTCTGGATCGCCTTTCCGAAGTAAACCACGACACCCGTGTTTGACAATCCAATCGGTCTGGAGATTCTCTCCATACCAATCGCGAGCAAGTTGTTTAATCTGTTCGGGATGATCCTTGGAGATATCGTTCAGATTATTAGCAACGCTTTTCTGCACATAAACGGATGAATCCCGCTTGAGTTGTTCCAATACGGGCATAATTGGCGAAGGATCAGCTTTGAATATGTCCAAGGCCATCGCCCAGGGCAATCGGGGACGGCAGCCCTCGCTGGCTAGCCGTCTGATGTGATGATCAGGATGGCTTGCCCACTGAAGCATCTGGCTCATCATTCTAACGGGATCTTGCACAATAAAAGGACGAACGGCTAACTCCGAACTGGAGAAGAGCGTGAACCGCTCCAGTGCTGGAATTGAATCCGTCCAATCGTCAAGTCCGTATACTTCTACAAAATCTGGAAAGAACAAGTATTCGACTCCTCTACACTCGGGAGCGATTTGGGTCAAAATCGATAATGCTCCGCGATATGACGCAGGCAGGGTCAGTCGCAAAGAAGCGCTAATATGCCGGATACGCTGTTTCAATTGTTCCTGTTCCCAGCGCTCATCGTAGATCAAGTTCAGAAACCTTGTTGAATCAAATGCCGGATACTTGAGTTTGACTATGGTTGTAAATCGATTGAAAAAATCCAGATTATATTTACCTGCAAATGTATCTACCATGTTCCATCTCCTTTCTTGCTGACAATCTACCATCTCCCTACATGCTTAGATTAGCCGGGATCAGATGCCGCTGAATGATCTCCCTCGAATCAATCATGGAAACAAAATTATGGAAAGCTGGTACGGACTTGAGTTGCTCTATAGCTGCTAATGCCGTGTCCATATCAGACCAGTAAATAATGTCCGTCCATTGGATCCCATTTGGTGTATGTAGCAATGTGCGCCCTTTAAACCCAGACATTCCAGTTTGCAGCACCTCGCTTAATGCAGCGGCCGCCTGGCAAAAAAGGAGCTTGTCCGTTCCTTCCTTCAACTCGAACAAAACAATTTCCATCACGTATTGTTGATTTTTCTGCTCCATCTTTTTATTCACTCCGTCCTCATATTTGAAGAATGCTTATACTTTAATCTGAATTGTATATCCGAATCCTCCTTGGTGTGTAAGCATTGACTTCGAGATTAAGCATACGGGATAATAGTGCCAAGTAATGGCACTATTAATTTTATTTTTAAAAATATGGAGGGAAACGGTCCATGCACAAAGCTCAGCGACTCATTCAACTTATAATGCTGGTCAATGAACGAAAGAAGTTTACGATACAGGAGATGGCCGACGAATGTGGTGTTTCACGTCGGACGATGATTCGCGATTTAATGGAGCTGAGTGAACTGGGTGTGCCGCTCTACTCCCAAGCAGGCCCCGGGGGCGGTTATAGCGTTCTACGGGAGAAGGTGCTGCCGCCCATCAGCTTTACTGAACATGAGGCAATTGCTTTGTTCTTTGCTTGTCAATCGTTACACAATTACAAGTCTCTTCCTTTCAAAAATGAAGTAGATGCCGCATTGCACAAGTTTTTTCATTACCTGTCGAGTGAGCTAAAGCAAAAGATCGAACGCATGCAACAGCGGCTTGTATTCTGGATACCTCCACATGAGATGGAAGTTCTTTTCTTGAAGGAGCTGCTCGAGGCTGCTTTGGAGCAGCGGGTCGTCACTATCCTATACGAAGCTTCTTCGCGCCGAGAAAGGATGATTCAACCACTCGGGTTATACACGATGAATGGGTTATGGTACTGCCAAGCTTACTGCTTCTTGGCAGGGGATTATCGAGTGTTTCGTGTGGATCGAGTGAAGGATTTCTCACACGAAGCCGACCAAAGTATGAAATTGAATACGACTGAGGAGCACATTCAGACTTGGATCATGCGAATGGATGAGAGCGATGTGCTGGAGCTTGAGGTGAATTTGACTCCGGAGGGTGTGAGACGATGCCGATCGGACTTATGGTTAACCCAGGGGATTGAGTTGTCTGAGGACGGCTCAGGCACGATTCGCACAAAGATGAACGCATCGTATACATCATGGGCAGTACACTTCTTCCTCGGCTTTGGCTTGGAGGCGAACGTGAAGCGTCCCCAAGTGGTGCGCGAACAAATACAAAGCAAGCTTAGGGAGCTAACCAGACAATACGAACATTAGGGGAAGTACATTCGATTCACTATATTATTTTGTCATTTATAATGCCCGCCGATTTTCTTCGAGCGGTCGCGTGCTTGACCGGCGCTGGTTAGTGAGACGGCGCGAAGGATGGCAGCATCACCGAATCGGTCCTTGATTCGGTCCATGGCCTGCTCGAGCGCAAGCTTACGCTGACGGTCGTCAAACAGCGTGAGCTGGTACGTGTCGTCAGCTTGGAGGTTGCTTAATGCGACCGCAACTTTGCGGACGGGAGCACCGTTCCAGTGGCGGCGAAATAGCTGGATCGCCGCTTCATAGACATCGCTGGTCAGATTCGTCGGATCAGCGAGCTTCATTTGCCGGAAGAAGCCAGTGGGGCGGTCGAAGTCCGCCCCTTGGCAGCCGACGGCAAGGGTGTGACCCATGTAGCCTGCGCTGCGGCTACGGCGGCAGACGAGCTCGGCCAGTTCCAAGAGGACAACATGGATGTCCTCGATGGTGGCATAATCGCGAGGGAGGGTCATTTGGTGGCCGATTGCTTTCTGGCCGACATGGGTGATCGATGACACGGGGGAGCTATCAATGCCGTTCGCGATCCGCCAGATCGCTTCGCCATTGACGCCCCAGCGTGCTCTTAGCTTGGCAAGCGGTGTGCGAGCAAGCTCGCCGATGGTGTAGATGCCCATACGGTACAGGTGCTGCGCCATCCTTGAGCCGATCAGGTACATCTTCTGGACAGGGAGTTTCCATAGCGTCTCTTCAATATCGGCTTTGGGCAGCGTATAGACGCCGCTCTCGTTCTTCTTGGCGAAGTTGTCGCAGGCCATCTTCGCAAGTACCTTGTTCTCGCTAATGCCAACGCGCGTATAGACGCCTGTCTCTTCCATGACCTTGCGCTGCATGTGCTGCGCAATCTCCTCCGGTGAGCCGAACAGATGCAAGGAGCCGGATACGTCGAGGAACTGCTCATCGATGGAGAACGGTTCAACAAGCGGCGTGAATGTCTCATAAATGCTTGTGATCTGCATTGATACCTTGATGTATTCACCCATCCGGGGCTGAATTACAACTGCATCCGGACATTTGCGCAGCGCTTCACCGAGGCGTTCGGCTGTTGTAACACCGAACTCCTTAGCAAGTGGACAGGCGGCTAGTATAATACCTGATCGCCTTGCCGGATCGCCAGCAACGACAAGGGGGCGGTCTTGGTATTCGGGATGTGCGGCTTTTTCTACACTCGCATAGAAGCTTTGACAATCTGCTAGCATGATGATTTTATTCGGACTGGTACTCATCGATTTTCTCCTTACTCCAACGCGGAAGAATGTGAATCTAAAGAACGTAGTCAGAGAACATTCATAATTATGTTGGGAAAAATATCTTTTTTATTTTATAATAGTTATAGTTTAGATAAAGGAGGTTCATTCATTATGTCTTCAGGCTTACTTACCGGAATGTTACATACACACTCTGGATCATGGGCTATTCTCGTCATTTTATTTGCTCTTAGCTTAATTATTAAAGGTCAAAAGATAACACCGATTTTGCTGAGGGTATTCTATTTGATTATGATCGCTTCAGGTATCACCATGCTTGTGGGATTGGATTTCCCAGCAGATCTGATCGTCAAGGGTATCCTGGCGCTAGTGCTAATGGGTCTGATGGAAATGACTCTAGGTCGTGCAAAGAAAGGCGGCAAGGGTCTGCCAGTTCTCATAGCGGCCGTGGTCATTGTCCTGCTTGTCGTTGTTCTGATGGGCTATGGTTTTATTCGTTTCTAAATATAGGACGAGTTCAAGGGGCTTCCTTTGCTGGTGAATACTGGCGGGGAAGTCCCTTTGCTTTGCTCAAATCGACCTGCATAAAACCGCTGAGCTTCCGCTCAATCTCTGGCTTAACAACTGTCCACAGCATCGAAAAATGATGATGGTACCCCCTGCACAAATAACGCACCTCCAAAGCTAGCTTGGTTCGCTTCTCTTCGTAAATTTTAATTCCTCGTTGCCGCATTTGCTGTCTTAGCTGCGTTAGTTCAACTGTGATTTCATCCTGAACACTTTGTAAGCAGGTGATGTAAACCGCGGGCAGCTTGAGCCCTACCATCGTTAATATAGCGATATCCCGTTCCAGAACATCCAGCAAAATAGGAAGAAGTACGTACATTTTCACCAGACTAGGCTCATCTGTTGTCTGCATAGGCGGAACTTTTATGGGAAAGCACTTCCTTTTATATCGAACATGTGTTCTTATTATATTCAGAATACCGAACATATATTCGTAATACAAGTGGAATTTTTTTGATGTGAAAGAAATTAAAATGAAGTGGACTTTTATCCAAATTTTGCATTAAAATGAATTGCAGGCCTGAAATGGTTTGTTTATCTTCGGTCTACCGGATACTTTCATCAGGTCTACGAGATCTACCCCGGTATATCGCTGTAGAGGAGGAAATCGGATGATGGCACAACCACAAGCGACAGAACAAGTTCGAGAAGGATCGAAGCCGCTGTCCTCTCTCGTTTTTACGCAATTTATAAGCGCGTTTGCGGATAATGTGAACTTTTTTATCATCATAGGGATTATTACAAGACAAGGAGTCGCGAATCCGGAAGGGTACGTGCTCAATATTCAAATGGGATTTCTGCTTGCATATGTCGTGCTAGCTCCATTAGTTGGCGCTTATGCGGATCGTAATGCCAAATCTAAGGTGCTCTTAATGGGTAATTTGCTCAAAAGTATCGGGATTACCATGCTCCTATTCGGTGTGAATCCAATTATTTGTTATGCTATGTTAGGAATTGGAGCGGTTGTCTATTCCCCAGCTAAGTATGGTATTCTAACGGAACTCACGAATTCGGAAAAAGGACTCTTGCGTGCGAACGCTATGGTCGAGGGAACGACGATTCTTGCGATTCTGCTAGGAACTGTTGCTGGCGGTATTCTGGCGGATATATCCGATACAGTTGGCGTTATAACTTGTCTAGTGGCTTATATCATTTCGTTATTATTTACACTTCTGATCCCGCGTAAACCGGGCGATTCACGAATTCGATACGGACAGTCGACGCTACAGTTCTTCAGTGATTTTAAGCGGCTCATTTCCAATCGGAAGGCTAGGTTCTCGCTAATCGGAACAGGTGCCTTCTGGCTAACAGCTTCCGTTCTTCGAATTGCATTGATCGCTTGGATTCCAGTCAGTCTTGGGATAACAAGCACAACGCAGCAGTCGATGATGATTGGAGCAACCGCTGTTGGGGTAGTGATTAGTTCTTTTATAACTTCGCAAATTATCCCTGTCGGTAAGCTCTATAGATCCTATATATTTGGATACGTGATGGTAGGGCTTGTGGTCGTATGTGCTTTCATGACGAGTGTGTGGATATCGGTGACGTTACTCTTGCTGATCGGTGTGGCAGGTGGGATTTTCTTAATTCCGCTCAATACGATGCTGCAGGAGGTCGGGAAGGATATTATTGGGTCTGGTAAAACGATTGCCATTCAGAATTTTGTGGAAAATAGCTTGACGGTATCGGGATTACTTATTTTCAAAGTGCTTGTTTCTAAGCTATCGATTCAAATTTCGGTCGTGTCGATTGGGATTATTCTGCTTTGTTTTATCATATTCCTGAGCATGCAGGTGGGTAAGGTGAAACTTTCCAGATAAGGAGATTCACACAAACTTATGATAAGATAAAGGGATCAGGTTGAAGTGTAAAGATGAAGTACAAGGATGAAATACAGGATGATGTGCGAAGTGGGGTGTTCCTATCATGTGTGGTAGATACACAATTACTGTTTCTTTGGAACAGTTGATGCTGCGGTTCTATATCGATGGAAGTAAAGCGCCTTATCATACGCCTCGTTATAATGTGGCTCCTTCCCAGAATGTGCCGGCCATTATTCATGATGGTCAGCATAACCGTTTAGGTGAGCTGCGATGGGGGCTTGTACCTTCCTGGGCAAAAGATGAGCGCACCTCCTTCCAGATGATTAATGCTAGAAGTGAGACACTGCTTGAGAAGCCTGCCTATCGTGTTCCTTTGCAGCGCAAACGCTGCTTAATTCCCGCAGATGGCTTCTACGAGTGGAAGAAATCGGGTAACAGTAAGCAGCCGATGCGAATGACCTTGAAGAATGGTGAACTGTTCGGGATGGCTGGTCTCTACGACACATGGATCAATCCCGCGGATGACAGTAAGCTTAGTACCTGCACGATTATCACAACAACACCGAATAAACTGCTTGCTGACATCCATGACAGGATGCCAGTTATTATAAGACCAGTAGATGAGTCGCTGTGGTTAAGTCGTGATGCTCAATCTGATCTAAGTGCACTATTAGGGCTTATGCGGCCCTATCCTGCCGATGAAATGCTCGCCTACCCTGTTTCAATGAAGGTTGGGAATGTACGTAATGATGATCCATCCTTGATCGAAGAGTTTGGGATGGGGACGTTATTTTGAATGGAATGGTTATGAAATATAGTTGAACGTTGTCTTCATCAAAGAGAACTGCAAGGAGATAGAGAATGAAGCTAATATCATGGAATGTTAACGGTCTGAGAGCATGTGTAAACAAAGGATTTAACGAATACTTCAAAGAGACTGATCCCGATATATTCTGTATTCAGGAATCGAAGCTGCAAGAGGGTCAAATTAACCTAGAGCTTGGCGAAGAATACATGCAGTACTGGAACTATGCACTTAAGAAGGGCTATTCTGGTACAGCTATTTTCACTAGAATCAAGCCGCTATCTGTGCGATATGGCATAGAAGAGGATCATGAGGATGAAGGGCGAATTATCACGTTAGAGTTCGATAAATTCTATCTTGTAAACGTCTATACACCTAATTCCAAACGTGATTTGGCAAGACTACCATATAGATTGGAATGGGAAGACCGCTTTAGAACCTACCTTCTGCAGCTTGATACCCTTAAGCCCGTTATTGTATGCGGAGACTTGAATGTGGCTCACCAAGAGATTGATCTTAAGAATCCTAAATCTAATGTGAATAACTCTGGATTCACACCTGAAGAAAGAGGCAAGATGAGTGAGCTGCTAGAAGCAGGATTCATTGATAGCTTCCGGCACCTCTACCCAGACCGCACAGATGCTTATTCCTGGTGGTCTTATATGCCCAAAGTAAGAGAGCGGAACGTAGGGTGGCGGATTGATTATTTTATCGTGTCTTCGAAACTGGAATCCGTATTAGTAGATGCGCAAATAGATTCTGCTATAATGGGTAGTGATCATTGTCCTGTTATACTAAATCTTGCAGATTTGGATAAGTAATGATAGAATTTATAGAACCTTATACAATAAATGACAAATAACGTTGCGTACCAAAAGCATTGGGACAGCCATCGAAATGATGGTTGTCTTTTTTTGTTTTTAAGAAATGAGTCTGAACAGTAGCCGTTTAAATCAAATAGAGATTACACCGAATGAAGACTAGATCCTTTAATCAACAGTGCTTCATTATGTGGAGGACTGAGATTATACAAAAAGTACGATTCCGAATTGGAGGACTGTTAATGGCAGGTTTTTTTGACAAGTTAAAGCAAGGTGCATCTAAAGTAACGGATAAGGCACAGCAGACGGTAGAAATCACACGAATATCAACACAGATTTCATTAAAGAAAAAAGAAATGGATAAGCGAATCACGCTCATAGGCGAGGCTGTATTTAATGCGTATTGTCAGGATACGCTGTTGCAGCAAGAGTCATTAATAGGGCAAATCTCTGAAGAAATTGTAATGATCCAGAACGAGATTCTTAGCCTAGAACTAAAGATCAAAGAAATCAAAAATGAGAAGAATTGTATGTGTGGCAAGGTAATGCCGCTCGAAAGCAAATTCTGTCCATCCTGTGGAAATAAGTTTGATGAGCCTACTACCTCTCTTGATGTGGATCCCTCTGAGCAAGAAAAGTTCGATCTGAGGTGCCCGTCTTGCCATGAGTATATGGAAAAAGATGCGAAGTTCTGTGGTAATTGTGGATACCAAGTAACACCATACGAAGGAGGAAACTAAATGCAAGCTTTTGCAGCTGTTCTGAGGGAATATCGTACATGGTTGACTTCTTTTCGAATCGTTAATATGCTTATGCCTTTTCATCTGTACATCCTGTTTGGGGGCATCGGGGCGCAGTTTTTATATCAAATATTGGCGAGGTTTTGGGTCTTTTACTCCATTATCAATACAATTGGCCACTATGCATTCTTCGCAGGCGTCTTTCTAACCTTAGCTTCTCACACGAATAAAAAGTATTTGCCTTATGCGTTATGGGCGCATGTGTTTGTTGTGTTATTCCCGTTCCGAAGTTTCTCTCTATACCAAGTCATTGAATCTGTCATTTATATTCTATTAGGTTACTGGTTTATGAAGTTTGAGGCTACAGACTCAGAGTAAAAAGTAAAACCATCTGGACTCTTTCAAGTGAGCTTGTACAGGCAATGTACTAGCTTCATTTGGGGGAGTTTTTGTGGTTTGTTCGTAGAAGTGCAATCGAAAGGTGAGAGAGAGGAACGTAGGGAGGAGACTTGGAGCGAAATGATCTCGAAGCTTATTTATTGCAGCTTATGGAAGCGGGAAATTCACATGACTATGTTAACCAAGCACTAAGTGCTTTGAAGTATTATTTGTGTGAGGTGCATGGCAGGGGAGAGTGGATTAGTCAGATTAAACGTCCCAAAAACAAAGTCATGAGCGAGTATTCGAATGGTTGTTTACCGGTGCGCAGCCATACTCACATCACCGAACGATCGGTTCAGAAGATTTTTGACAAAGCTCGCCTAGATGCTGGAATCCAAAAACATGTAAGCATTCACTCCCTTAGACATGCCTTCGCAACACATCTGCTCGAAGCGGGTACAGACTTACGCTATATCCAAGAACTCCTTGGTCACCAAAGCTCCAAGACAACTTAAGTCTATACCCATGTAAGCACCAAAAATATCGGCCGAATCCAAAGTCCCCTTGATGATATTACAAAATTTTAGTAGAAAAGGTTCGCATAATCAACTATTACAAAAGATCTATGGGAAACTCAATATCAATGCCAAAAGATCTTAGACATTTAGTTGACTCAATAAAAATGTCAAATGGATTAACTTCAGTCTTTATTGAAGTGTTAGCAATTAGTGGATCAATTCTGGCTGAAACAGATCGAGAAAAAGAAATAATAATATGGTTAGCTCAGCAAGATCAATCTGTAGTAGGCATTGGAACAGTTGGTTTTGATATTGACGACATGCCATGGACAACAAACAATTATGAAAKAGAGCAAGAGTTTATGATTCGAACTATTTCTTGCGCAATAGATGGCTTAGGTTGGGAACGATTAAGTTATGAACCACGCCAAGATTGGATTATTGGATGTTTAGAGCAGTTTAAGTTAATGATTAATGTCTTTGATATAGCTAGTATTAATATGAATAGCTACTTAGAATGGTCAGAG